>SVFB01000049.1 GCA_015057085.1 Lachnospiraceae bacterium | reverse complement strand
CGTCTTTAAAGTCTATGGAGCCTGCATAAAGCAAGAACTACAAAGACCTGTTGCTGATTGAAATACTTCAAATGTGGACTTTTGCCTGTGAGGCGGGTGGCGGCGGTGCGGGACTTAGGCCGCGCAAATTTTGATACTGTGCCACACCAACAAACCCTTTTTGCCTATTTCTGCGGACCGCTCTCCTGGGCGAGGAAAGATTCGTCAGCATCTTTTCCCTTTAATCCTGTTTCTGCTGACCGCTCCCGCACCCTGGCAAAGATTGGTCAGCAACTATTCCTTTTTATTCGTTTTCTGCTGACCGCTCCCGCACCCCGGCGAAGATTGGTCAGCAACTATTCCTTTTTATTCGTTTTCTGCTGACCGCTCCCGCACCCTGGCAAAGATTGGTCAGCATCTTTTCCTTTTTAACCTGTTTCTGCTGACCGCTCCCGCACCCTGGCAAAGATTGGTCAGCATCTTTTTCTTTTTATCCTGTTTCTGCTGACCGCTCTCCCTCCCTGGCAAAGATTGGTCAGCATCTTTTTCTTTTTATCCTGTTTTTGCTGACCGCTCTCCCTCACCGGCGAAGATTGGTCAGCAACTTATTCTTTTTATTCTGTTTTTGCTGACCGCTCCCACACCCTGGCAAAGATTGGTCAGCAACTTTTCCTTTTTAACCTGTTTCTGCTGACCGCTCCCGCACCCTGGCAAAGATTGGTCAGCATCTTTTTCTTTTTATTCTGTTTCTGCTGACCGTTCTCCCTCCCTGGCAAAGATTGGTCAGCATCTTTTCCCTCTTCCTGCACAAAATCGGGACTTGCTACGGGAAGAGGGAATGTTGGAGTGGGTGCGCATCCATAACGGAGCGCTTTTTAGATGGATAGGGTGGAGGATTGTTGCTGTAGGGCTGTGAAGAAGCGACGGACTTCTTCCCAGGCCTGCTTGGATTCCGGGATGCTCAAGTAGGCCAACTGGAAATCGTGGAACATCCCCTCGTAGATAGAAATGCGAAGCTTCACACCCTGTTCCCGCGCCTTCGCAGCCACGCCAACAGAATCAGACAACAGCATCTCATTGCCGCCCACCTGAATCAGCATCGGCGGAAAGCCACGAAAATCCCCGAAAAGAGGCGAAATATACGGATCCATAGGATCATGATTCCCGGGATAATCATTCAAATAAATCATACTCTCCCTCGTATTCCCAAACAAAGGATCCTTCTCGAAATTTGAAGTGTAGCTCTCACCACTCGCCGTCAAATCCGTCCACGGCGACATCGCCACAATCCCACCCGGCATCGGAAGATTGTGCTCCTTCAAATACATCGTCAAAGCCATCGCAAGACCGCCACCCGCAGAATCACCGGCAAGAATAATCTCCTCGCCAAAATAATTCTGATCCAAAAGCCACTGATATGCAGCCAACGCATCCTGCAAAGCCGCAGGATAAGGATGCTCCGGCGCCACGCGATAATCCGGTGTCAGCACTGCTGCGCCGCCACTCACCTCATTATATAAGCCGGCCATCACATAATATGCATTGCGAACGCCGGCCATATATCCGCCGCCATGCAATTGCAAAATTGCCTGACGCGGCTTTGGATTTTCTTTTCTCTCAAGCAATTTCATACTGAAATCGCCCATATCAATATGCGTAAAACGAAAAATGTCAGGAACAGACCAGGCCGGTTCCGTCATCTTCTTGCGCAATTCCCCGGTGCGAATCTTTCGTCCCAATAAATGATCAGCCGTGAAGCGGTTTATCAATTCCGAAAGCACACGACCCTGCAGGCTTGTGCCCTTACTCATATATGAAACCTCCTCTTCATCTCATTTCGAGCACGCTGATCGCCGAGAATCAAAGTTCCCAAAAAAGAAAATAGTGTAAAAATCATTGCAACAAATGCAACAGTCATATGAGTAACCAAACCCGTCCAGTAAAAAACAAAAGACAAAAGAGACATCAAAAATACCATGATTTGCGGTAGCATGTAACTCTGCCAATTTCGGCGATTGACCAACATCAAAATCAAAAGCGTCACTTCGAGGGCCATAATTCCACTCGGATAGACATAAGTCAGGGCCCAACCGCGATCTCCGGTAAGAAAATCAATTCCTTCCAGCATCAAAAGCGCGAGAATCACTAAGCCGTAAACTTTTGCCTGATACCCGGAGCGTCCCAAGATAGCATATCGCAATACCACATTGATATAAATTAAAGCCAAAATACCAATCAAGCTCCACCAATAATCCGGATTCACCAGATAATTGACGCAAACCATCGCAAAGCCTCCGATTACAGATAGAAATAAAAACATATTCTCCAACATTCTCGCTTTGCGAATGCTGCGCACCGCATCCGGATAGGAATGCAAGCCTCCTTCCGGGCCGGATAATGCATGACGGCACAACGGACAACGATCTGTATCATCTAAAATTTTCACATTACATTTTGGACATGTTTTCATAGAATCATCCTAATAATAAACATTATTTGTTTCAATCGAAACATTCACTCCATCCGCAGTCAACTTGCGGAAGAAAGCCTTTTGAATCGTAGTTTCACGGAAGATCGAACTAAAGGTAAAGCAAAGCATACCGTTGTAAGAACAGATTGTCCCTTTCAAGGACTGTCCCTTCGACATGGCAATGCAGGCTGTCACCTTCTCTATATAAGGTGCATACTCATCTTCCACCTGCAAATTCCCGATATTCGTAATCGTGCTGGTATTTGCAGTCGCCGATTTAGAATACACCAGTCGAATCGCCGGCTTCTTCAGCGGAAGCGGGACTGCACGAAGGAATTTGTTCTCCTGATTAGAAACACTATAAGAAAACAAATCTTCCATATGCTCTTTTGTAATCTGCGAGCGCAAAGATTCCTTAACCGCCGTCAAAATATCCTCAAATGTCATATCATCTTTTGTCGGATTAAATTCAGCCGAAACCATAATAAAGAAATTGCGCGTAGTATCCGAATCAAAATAAGGGCGCAAATTCACCGGAACTGCCACACGGATTGGACGCGAGTCTGCCGCGCGATGCATATGCTCCGTATAGACACTGTAAATAAATACAGATACCAGATACTCGTTCAAAGAAACATCCAGACGATGAGACACCGCCTTTAGCTCCTCCACCTTCATATATCCGTGCATCAAAGCAAATTCTCCGGCCGGAAGCTTTTCTTCTTTGATGAGATAAGCTTTCTTTTTCTCAAATCCGCTTGGCTTTGCACTTTTATAATTCTTCAGGAAGGAATCCTCCACCGAAAATGAAGTCTGATCCGAAATTCGATCCTCGCACTGATTTGCAAGTTCAGCATGCGCCAATCGCAAATACTGATAAGTCAATTCACGAAGGAAATTGACACCGCCCATTCCATCTGCCAACACATGGAACACTTCCAGATTGATGCGGCATTGATAATAAGTCACCTGAAACAGATAACTGTGATTTCGATTGGCTCTGATATATCTGCACGGGAATAAAACTTCCTCCGTCACACGTGGCGCCGGCTTGCCGTTTTCTTCAAAGTAATACCAGAAAACACCGGAGCGCAAACGCACATTAAAGCCATCAAACTTCGGCAATATGATATCCAACGCCTGCTGCAATAACTCCGGTCTGACTTTTTCTTTTAAAGTAATAGAAATGCGATAGACATTGGTCATATTTTCCCCTGCAATTGCCGGGAACAACAGCGCTGTATTATCTAATTTCTGCCATCTGATATATCGCCGATTCGAAGCATCGGAAGTCATATTAAATTTTTTTGCATCCGCTTTCGCTGCATTTTTGATTGCTTTTTTCTCAGCCTTCTTCGCAGCCTTCTCAGCATTCTTACTCATAAAACTAATCTAACGTCCTTTTTGCTTGCTTTCATCAAAGAAATTATTTATTGCGATTTTCGATATCAGTAAACATTGCAATTCGAGTGGCATGTCTTCAGCCTTCAAATTCTGCATCCAGATATGCCTTTACGATATCCTTTGCAAGTTCAATGCCCACGATACGAGCACCAAAAGCAATAATATTTGCATTATTGTGCTGTTTAACCAATCGCGCAGTTGCACAGTCTGAGCAAACTGCTGCGCGCACACCATTTACTTTATTTGCTGCGATTGAAATACCTACACCGGTTCCACAAATCAAAACTGCACAATCTACTTCTTTGTCTGCGACTGCACGTCCCACTTTCTCTCCGAATTCCGGATAATTACAACTATCTGTAGAATCAGTTCCGTAATTAACCACTTCGTGACCCATGCTCTCAAGATACTCTTTAATCTGATTCTTCATCTCAACTGCACTGTGATCATTTCCAATTCCAATTTTCATGTTATCTTAATCTCCTTGTCTAATCGTTTTATAATGATTCTTATTTATGATTTATTCTTTTTGTGTTTTATACTTTTTGTGTTTAATTTTAACAATTATTGTTTTGATTTAGAAACTGTCGCAAGGACACGTCCTAAAACTTCCTGTGTCAAATAAGCTTTCACTTCAACGCCTTCTGCCACATATTCTTCCGAAATCAGCTCGCCCTGTTTTCGAATCTGCTGCATCAATCCGCCCTCCGTGAATGGGATAATGCCTTCGAAAAGCACTTTGTTTTCTCTAAGCAATTGTTCCAACAATTCCTTAACACGATCCAAACCATCATTTTGCTTTGCGGAAATACTAAGGACATGGTCCGCTCTGAAATCCCGCAATGGTTCATCATCCGAACGTAAATCCTGCTTGTTAAACAGCGTCACAATCGGCTTATCCTTTACACCTAATTCATTCAAGGTCTGATATACAATCTGCATATGTTTGTCGCGCTGCGGATTCGATGCATCAACTACATGAATGATGTAATCCGCATACTTTGCTTCCTCTAATGTGCTTTTAAAGGCCTCGATCAAATGATGCGGCAATTTTCGAATAAATCCAACGGTATCTGTCAGCAGAATCTCCTGCTTACCGGATAATTCCAACACTCGTGTGGTAGGATCCAAGGTTGCAAAGAGTTTGTCTTCCTCCAGCACTTTTGCATCTGTCAAATGATTGAGCAGTGTGGATTTTCCGGCATTGGTATATCCAACAATCGCAGCCACCGGCTTTGCATTTTTCTTGCGCTTGGCACGGGTGATATCGCGATGCTGCTCTACTTCTTTTAATTCTCTGCGAAGCTGAGCCACGCGATCCTGAATCAATCGGCGATCCAACTCCAGTTTTTTCTCACCGGGTCCTTTGTTTCCCATTTGTCCGCCCTGACGGGATAAGGACTTTCCAAGTCCAATCAAACGACTGCTGCGATAGCGAAGCTGAGCAAGCTCAACCTGAATCTTACCCTCGCTGGTGGTGGCATGCGCCGCAAAAATATCTAAAATAATCAATGTGCGATCCAAGATTCGCACATCCAGAAGATCCGATAAATTTGAAAGCTGAGCCGGCGATAATTCATCATCGCAGACTATGGCAATCGCTCCGGTTCGTGCAAGCGCCATGCGGATTTCATCCACCTTTCCGCTTCCTACATAAGTTCCCGGATGAATCTTTTCTCGATTCTGAATGATGGTTTCGACAGCTTCGGCTCCGGCGGTTTTCACCAGTTCCGCCAGTTCTGCCAGGGAGTCTACGGTATCATCGCCGTCATTTTCACTGACGCCCACCAGAATCACACGTTCCAACTCAGTTTGTGTATTTTCTATCATAAATATATGTTCCTCACAAAGTTCAAGTCTCGCTCGCGAGACTTAGCGTGTCTCCAAAAATGTCAACTCTCGACTGGCTTCATCATCCTCCGGATATGTTTCCACATAATCCTCAAGGATTGCCTTCGCGCTCTCAAAATCGCCAAGTTTCTCATAAGCCACAGCCAGATTCTTTAAAACCGACTGCATATTCACTTCCTCGGTTTCACTTTGCTTTCTCACTGCATCAAAAAAGACAACCGCGGATTCGTAATCGCCGGCGGACATTTCCGTCACTCCCGCATTATAAAGCGCCAGCGCATCCACATCCTCTGATGACAAATAGGCATCCAAATAGGATTGTGCCGTGGTATCATCACCTTGTTCTCTGTACAAAGTCGCCAAATAGAAATTGGCCTCTGCATAGTTTTGCTCGATTGCTGTTTTCAAAAGCGAAATTGCTTCATCCGTATTGCCAAGCAAGAGCTGTATGCGTCCTTTATAAAAGTGATCCTTTCCCTTTTCTCCTGAGATATCTGAGGCCTTTTCCAAATAGGCAAGCCCCTGATCCTTCATCCCTGAAGCGGATAAGGTTTCATAGATTCCAATATACATTTCGTAGTCGCTGCGGTTCTCATCCACAGCGCTATCATAGTCGGCCAACGCCTTATCCGTCTCACCGATTGCTAGATACAGATTTCCCCGCTGATAATAAGCTGCCGCATAATGATTGTATTGAATCAATACAGAATATGTCTCAATGGCGCCCTCTGAATCACCTGCCAAATACTGAGCTCTGGCCAGATACATATTGATGTCGATTTCGACTTCACCGACGCTGTGTGAAACAGAAAGCGCTCTCTGAAATGCCTTTACGGCTTCATCATACTCGCCCTTTTCTAAGCAAGTAATTCCGTAAGAACGATATGCTTCCTGATCTGTGCTTTCCGTCTCTCCACAAGACACAAGAAGAAGGGATACCGCCGCTGCCAGCAGTCCCCTTCTAAATATCTGTGAAATTCGATGTCTGTTACGCTTTAACATTCGATTTCCCTTTATCCAAATCTTTGATTTACTGATTAATTTCCTTTACAACCTGAATCAAATCGGAGAACGTATTCAAACGATAATCCGCGCGATCATAGCTGCATGCATCACCAATGGCAATTCCTATCATGCCACCATCCTTTGCTGCATCGATTCCTGCATAAGCATCCTCGACGACGCCACAATCAGCCGGTGTCAAGCCTAAGAATTCAGCGCCCTTTAAGAACACTTCCGGATCCGGCTTTGACTTGGTGATATTTGTGCCATCGCTGATGGCATCAAATGCATCCAAAAGGTCCACTCTCTCTAAGATAAATTTGGCATTCTTTGAAGATGATCCAAGAGAAATCTTAATTCCCATCTCTCTTAATTTTGCCAAAGTATCGCGCACTTCCTGGCTGACATCTGCCGGTGTCATTGTCTTTAAAAGCTCACGATAAGTCTCATTCTTTTCAGCAGCCAAAGCATCCTTCTTTTCCTGAGAAAGCGGTTCGCCTTCATATCTTTCCAAAATAATTTCCAATGAATCCATACGGCTTACGCCACGAAGACGGTTGTTAATCTCTTCATCAAAATAAATTCCCATTCCATCAGCCATCTTTTTCCATGCCTGATAATGAAATTTATCTGTAAATACGATAACGCCATCTAAGTCAAAAATCAGTCCTTTTACCTTGCTCATACTAAAAAACTCTCCTTGCGTATATAATGAATTATTATATCACAAGAAGAGTTTTCGTCAAAGAATCTCTATAAATGCCAGATATCGGTATTATATTGTTCGATGGTTCTGTCAGATGAGAAGAATCCTGCCTTTGAAATATTTACAAGCATCTTCTTTGCCCATGCTTTTCTATCATCAAAGTCTGCAACCACCTGATCCTTGGTCTTGCAATAATCTTCGAAATCCGGGAAGGTCATGAACCAATCCTTCACATTCAATTCCTTATACAGGCGCTCTAAGTTTTCCTTGCAACCCACCTTCATCATATCATCACTGATAATAAATTCTACGGCACGTGCAATCTTTTTGTCCTTTTTGATGTAATCCTTTGATACGTAATCGCCTCTCTCGTAGCGAGCGATAACGGTTTCAGAATCCTCACCAAAGACATAGATATTGTCCTCGCCAACCAACTGTGCAATCTCTACATTTGCGCCATCGCTGGTTCCAAGTGTGACAGCACCGTTTAACATGAACTTCATATTACCGGTTCCAGAAGCTTCCTTAGATGCAAGTGAAATCTGTTCAGACACATCACATGCAGGAATCAGCTTCTCTGCCAATGTCACATTGTAGTTTTCTACCATAATGACTTTCAAATAAGGGCTTACTTCAGGATCGTTATTAATAATTTCCTGCAAGCAAAGAATCAAATGAATGATATCCTTTGCAATAATATATGCAGGTGCTGCCTTTGCACCAAAGATTACTGTAATTGGGCGATTCGGCTTCTTTCCTTCCTTGATTTCAAAGTATTTGTTAATTACATAAAGCGCATTCAACTGCTGACGCTTATACTCATGCAAACGCTTTACCTGAATATCAAAAATGGAATGGGTATCGATTTCGATGCCCTGCTTCTCTTTCAAGTAAGCTGCCAATTCCTTTTTCTTATTATGCTTTACATCTAAGATGCGATCCAATACAGCATCATCATTGATGAAATTGCCAAGCTTCTCTAATTCATTTGCATCCTTTTTCCATCCTTCGCCGATTAATTCTGTAATCAATGCGGATAATTCCGGATTGCAGCTCATTAACCAACGGCGGAAAGTAATACCATTTGTCTTATTATTAAACTTCTCAGGATAGATTTTGTAGAAGTTGTTTAATTCTGTATTCTTCAAAATTTCAGTATGCAAATATGCAACACCGTTGATGGAATAGCCGTAATGGATGTCCATATGAGCCATGTGTACCAAATCATTTTGAATGATATAAGTGGTCTCATCCTTTACCTTTGCACGAATGCGGTTATCCAATTCCACAATAATCGGCATCAACTGAGGTACAGCCTTATTCATGAAGAAGATTGGCCATTTCTCCAATGCTTCTGCAAGAATGGTATGGTTTGTATATGCGCACATCTTTGATACAATTTCGATTGCTTCATCCATCAAAAGTCCCTTCTGGCAAAGAAGACGAATCATCTCCGGAATGATCATTGATGGATGTGTATCATTGATCTGGATTACAGCATAGTCTGCCAGATCATGAAGGTTTGAGCCTCGTTCAACCGCCTCATCAATAATCAGTTGTGCTGCGTTTGATACCATAAAGTACTGCTGATATACACGAAGAATTCTACCCTTATCATCAGAATCATCCGGATATAAGAATAAGGTCAGATTCTTTTCTACTTCATCCTTATCAAAATCGATGGTCTCTCCTACAAGACTTTCATCAACACTTTCGATATCAAATAAATGTAATTTATTTGTGCGATTGTTATAACCAACCACATCAATATCATACATGCGGGAAGTAACTTCAAATCCGCCAAAGTTTACTTTATAAGTTGTCTCGGTTGGGTTTAACCAGCTCTTCTCTGTAATCCATGGATTTGGAGTTTCTTTCTGAAGATTCTTTTCGAATACCTGCTTAAACAATCCGAAATGATAATTTAAACCAACACCGTCACCCGGCAATCCCAAGGTTGCAAGAGAATCCAAAAAGCAAGCTGCCAGTCTTCCCAAACCACCATTTCCAAGAGATGGCTCCATTTCGATTTCTTCGATTTCTGCAAGAGACTTGCCCTGCTGAGCCAAAGCCTGCTTGGTTTCTTCATAAATACCAAGATTGATTAAGTTATTGGATAAAAGCTTTCCGATCAAAAACTCAGCAGAAACATAATACAGTTTCTTCTTTCCTGCCAGTTTTTCCTTTTCATGTGCCTTCTCCTTAACCAAATCAAGAAGTGCAAAATAAATCTGTTCATTGCTTGCAGCTGTAATGCTGTTGCAGAGCTTACGCTCTAATTCGTTCATAATAGACATAATCTTCTCCTTTTTTTGTGTCCCATTAAGAATACATTGTTTACGTCCTCGTTATGTCTCAATTATTTCACAGTTTTTTGTTCAATACTTGCAATATTTCATCAAATAATGGTACAATCCTATCACAAAAACGTTACCAAAAACAATTTCGTTGTATTTTATTGGCATTATTCTACCACTTGGAGCATTTTCATGAACATTGTCGAATACGAAAACTATCAAGAGAATAAGGATCACTCCCTTGCGGACTTTCCATATAACACATACCTTTGCTCTATCCCTTTAGATTTCACCGAAGTGCCGCTTCACTGGCATGACGAAATGGAAATCATCTATATCAAAAAGGGAACCGGAATTGTCACAGTAGACTTTCGCAGCTATTATGTTTCCGGGAAAGATTTGATTTTGGTTCGTCCGGGACAATTACATTCCATCGAGCAGCAACCCGGTGAAACAATGGAATACGAGAATATTCTTTTCTCCCCTGATTTGCTGATTTCAAAAAAAGATGATTCCAGAATCAGCGACTTCTTATCCGGTCTGTTATCCGGACTCATTCATGTGCCGACGCATTATACGCCTGTCTATCCGTATTATGAGGACATCGCTCACTGCGTGGATTCCTGCGATGAAATCATGAAGACGCGTCCTCAGGGCTTTGAATTTTTTATCAAGAGCAAATTGTTTGAATTGCTATTTATATTGGACAATCGCTGTAAGAATTTCGGAAATGAGTCTTCGAACAAGAAGACTTTAGAGAAAATGAGAATCGTTCTAAAATACGTGGAAAACAATTACAGAGAGCATCTCTCCATCGCTGACGTGGCTGCTGTCGCAGGTTTTTCGGAATCTCATTTTATGCGCTATTTCAAAGAAGCAATGGGTACTTCGTTCATCGACTATCTCAAGGATTATCGTTTGACGATGGCTGCACGCATGCTGCAAAGTTCCGACGAATCCGTGCTTGCGGTATCCGAAGAAGCAGGCTTTTCCAACCTGTCCTACTTTAACCGCAGCTTTAAGAACAAATACAAAATGACACCTCGCGAGTATCGCAAGATGTCATCCTAATCATTTCGTATTCACTTATAAAAGTACATATCCGATGAGTCCGCATGCCACTCCACATATGATGCCTGCGCAGACATCACTGATAAAGTGTACACCCATCATCACGCGTACTGCTGCCAAAAGTACAGACAGCGCTGCTATCACAACGCCCAGCACCGGAAATGGTGACCAGAGCCAAAAGGTTGCAGCGATTGCCACTGCACTGAATACATGTCTGCTCGGAAATGATTTTCCCTTCGTGTCTTTTTCGATTAGAGGTTTGATTTCATACAATTCATACGGCCGCTTCCGATTGACAAAATATCGAAATACCGATAGTATGATAAACCCGTCTAATGGCACTACAATCGCGCGATACAAAAGCGAACTCTTAGTAATCAGCAAATAAATCAGCAATGCAGGATAGGATAGCATAACCAAAATCGTAACGATTTTGTTCATCCAGCGAATTACGGCTGTGATTTTCTTATGGGCAGCAAACCATTCCACCATACTCACATAAAACAGTTCCATGAAGTTCCCTTTCTGAAGCTTGCAGACTTAATCATAATCTATCTTTCGTAGAGCAGATGTTCCAGCAAATAGATATAAAATCTGCAATCACGCTCTCCGGCCTGCAACAAGGCCCACAGATTTGCGCATACATGTTCTGTAAAATTATCCGGTGTCAATTCCAGATTCCAGATAGATCCGCTAATGCGGTCATCCTGTGCCAATACTTCCCCAAACAAATTTTGCATATCTCGCATTGTCTGATGATCCATGACCCCAAGCCAGCTATTATCGTCCTTGGACAAACGCACGGAAAGGAACGCATAATATTGTGTCAAAAAATCCGTAAACCGCATCCCCGGTCGAATCAGTTTCTCCTGATCCTTTAATACCTCTCTCCAAAACAAACTTCTGCAGGCGGATACCACCGCATCTTTGTTCGGAAAATAATTATATACAGAGCCCACAGCAATCTTGCATTCCTTTGCAAGCTTTCGAACTGTCAATCCATCGATTCCGTCCCTTCTGGCAATTGCAAATGCTTTCTCTAAGATTGCATCAGATGTAGTAATCTTATAATTAATAAATTCTCCCATTACTTACCTTCGTAACTCACAACAGAAGCGACATCATATCCCTTTAAGGCTTCTCTTCCCTTTAATCCTGCAAGTTCCATCAAAAAGATTGCCTTCACGACCTCTCCGCCAAGTTCTTCGATCAATTCAGCAGCTGCTTTCATTGTACCGCCGGTTGCAATCAAATCGTCAACCAATACCACCTTTTGTCCAGGTTGAATGGCATCCTTATGGATCTCGATGGTTGCAGTGCCATACTCTAAATCATAAGTTTTGGATACTGTCTCGCGAGGAAGCTTTCCTGCTTTTCTAATCAAAACAAATGGCTTATGTAAAAGGTAAGCAATTGGCATACCGAAAATAAATCCACGGGATTCTGCTCCTGCGATTACATCAAAATCCAATCCGTCCAACAATTTCACCATCTCGTCGATTGCAAGCTTAAGGCCTTCTGCATCCTGCACAACACTGGTAATATCACGAAACATAATTCCCGGTTCAGGGAAGTCCGGAATCGTTGTGATATAATCCTCTACTTTACTCATTTTCAAAAATCCATCCTTTCTCTACTGACGGCCCATATGCATTTCTTTTTTGCATGCATACATTCTCTGGTCCGCTATTTTATATACGGCATGAGGGTTGCTACTCTCATCACTGTAAGCACATCCATAGGCTGCAGAAAGTGTAATCTCATCATTACACTGCGTATTTCTGCGTTCCATCTCTTCATTCATTTCCTGCACAATCTTTTTCGTTTGATCCCGATCAAACCCCGGAAGAATGACTGCGAATTCATCTCCACCGGTTCTGCAAACCAAAGCCTCCGGTGGAAAAACATCACATAGCACCTTAGCAAAGGCTCTTAGCGCACGGTCTCCGGCCTGATGTCCAAAGGTATCATTGATTGCTTTTAGCAGGTTCATATCCATATTTACCAGTGCATAAACTTCACCGGTCTGTTCTAATTCATTTAATTTTTCCTCGCAACTTCTGCGATTTGCAAGACCTGTCAGATCATCCTTATATGCCAATTGCTGAAGCAATTGATTTCTGGTATCGCGCTTTAACGCACCCAGAATCTTATTCGCGAAATCATAAAATAAAGTTATGACTATAATCACGACTCCGATGGCAAGATGACTTGAAAATCTGTTTCCCGAAAATCCGACCGTATATTTTAAGAGATTGTATCGAGTCATCTCAAACAGCGCTAATACACCTGCCAGACCAAATCCCACAACCAGCCTGTATTGCACTTTACGATATGTCTTCCAAATTGTAAACCAAAGCAGAAGCAGGAATAATAATATTCCAACCAATAGCACATGCTGCGCAAGCACAAACTTCGGGAAATGCGCAATATCCGTATAATGAAGGATATGCGTTCCCATATATAAAACAATCTGGATACCTGTGATTGTCCAGAAATAAATCTTAATCCATAGCGGCATTTCCTTCTGCATAACCCGATCTTTGAAATACAAAAGCAACGGAATTCCCATAAAGAAAAATGAACCGTATTCAATATAGGATTTATCACTTACACCAAGCACAAACATGGAAAGCGTATCATTGTTGCACATGGACCAAAGGCCGGTTGACATTGTAAAAGCTGCCAGCCAAAATACTTTTAAAAATTCTCTGTTACGAATGGTCAGATAAACCGCCAAAATCATTCCGACAAATCCATAAGTTGTCAGCATCGCACACATGATAATATTAAACCAGTTATGAGCAAATATAAACTGCGAACTATATGTGCCACTCATAATGCTAGGTCTCTGCAGACCTTCATCATGAATACTTTCTGCTGCCACAAAATAAACTTCCAGCAATTTTCCGCCATAGCCTGTCGGAAGTCCGATTTCATTAAGGCCATAGCCCGGCATCCGTTTCTCATCATCGCTATGATATCCAAGTTCAAAGATTAATTCTCCGTCGAGATAAACCTTCATATAGCAATGAATCGAATATAGATAAAGAACGGGATTCGAAACCTCTTCTGTCGGCAAAATCCGCGACATATAGATTTCATCGCCCACATCCTGTTCTGCAAGTTTTAATTCGCTTAATGTTACATTCTCAAGCTCATCGTGTTTATCGATGATTGTCCACCCGGAATCAATATCCTGCAAGCCATAATCCCAGTCTTCATATGGCCGCGCAAAGCGAACCAAAGTCACCATAAAGATGGCAAATACTACCACTAACAAGAATGCAATGATACAATTATGAATTGTAGTCTTTTGTAATTTTGGCATATTACCTTCCTTTTACACCTTTCACATGAGAAAAGTTTGAGTCGATCTTTACCACATCACAAACATTCAACTGATTCTGCGAAACCGTAAAGCGCAAATCATATCCGGCAAAACTAAGTCCATAAATATAATCCGGCTTTTTATTGTAGGAAGCGCGCGGATCCTGCGCCAACACATCAAATGCGGCTGTACGCTTGTCCTCCGGAAGACGCTCCAACAATTCCTGCGGAAAATTCACGTCGATTCGGTCCTCTTTATGAACTTCGCCAAAACTGCCTTTCGCATCAGGATGCGAATCCGTATAAGCCAAATATGGTTTGATATCATAGATAGGCGTTCCATCGAGCAAATCCGCTCCCGACACCACCAAAACGGGCCCGCGATTTTCATCCAGATAAACCTCTTCCAATCGAACGGAAGAAAGTCCCAGTGAATTCGGTCGAAAAGGCGATCTGGTTGCAAAGACACCTTTTTTCTCCTTGCCTCCAAGGCGCGGAGGTGCGACTGTCGCCACAAAGTGATCCTGCTTTGCTTTAGAAAAATTCCAAATCAACCATAAATATGAATATTCTTCGATTCCTCGGATTGCATCAGGATTGCGAAACTTCGGTTCAAATACAATCTCAGCCCTAAGAGAAGAGACCAAACCGCTCTGTCTGGGAATCCCAAATTTATCCGGGAAATCCGTATGAATTATTGCGATTATTTCCATTATTAAAGTACCCTATAAAGTCAGTAAAGTCAACGACGCAGCCCCTTTGGATAGTGATTTTTCACTTGATTTCCACTGGCTTTGCCCCAGCCCATCGAAAAACCTTTATACGAAACCACTGTCCAGCCCAAATCCTGCTTTTGCAGTTCTAATCCTGTTTTCGCCTCTCCTCTTAGATAGGAAAGTGCCTCTTGTTCCGTTTCAAGAACAATGCTTCTTTTGGCTTGCATTGGCAACACACTCAGTGCCCAGGCATGCGCCGGTTCAAAGCGATCCTTTTTAAATTCGCCGAGTTCGAGTCCGGCGCGCATCACCTTTAATCCCTTCAACTCAGGGCATTCCGGCGGCGCCAAATATATGCGATCCTTAAAACTCAACAATCCGCGATTATCTCGCGCCTTCAAAAACCAATCCACATAATCCGAAGTAAATAAATCCTCCAAAAAGGCAAGGAATATCTTTTCCTTTGCGCGGTCCAATCCGCCTGCGTGGGACGGCATTTGGGAATCAGACAAACGGCCTTCTTTTTGAAGCAGTGCCATAAAGTGCCCTTCACCCTTTTCCTTGTGAGGCCAGAATCTCTTTTCTTCTATTATAGAAAATTCAGGATGTGATTTCAAAAAATCATTTATGGTATCTTCATTTTCTTCCTTTGCAAAGGTGCAGGTAGAATAAACCAAAGTACCTCCCGGCATCAGCATCGCAGCTGCATTATCCAAAATCATCGCCTGTCTCTGGGCGCAGATTTGCACATTCTCCATGCTCCATTGAGCGATTGCTTCCGGATTTTTGCGAAACATTCCTTCTCCGGAGCAAGGTGCATCCACCAGAATTCTATGGAAAAATGCAGGAAATACCTCCCTGAGTTTTGATGTATCTTCATTTAAAACAAGAGCATTCGCAATTCCCATGCGTTCCACATTGGATGCTAAAATCTTCGCCCTCGCCGGATGAATCTCATTTGCAACCAAAAGCCCCTTGCCATCTAAATAAGTCGCAAGCTCCGTGGTTTTTCCGCCGGGTGCTGCGCACAAATCCAAGACGCGCTCCCCCGGATTCGGATGTAGCAAAGCCGCCGGTCCCATCGCTGACGGTTCCTGAATATAATAGATTCCCATCTCATGAAGCGGATTTAGTCCCGGGCGTGCATCTGCCCTATAATAATACGAAAGCGACGACCAAGGGACTTCATCTTCAATTCCCAGGTCATGCCCCATGTTTTCCTTGTCTAGAATCTGTTCTTTTGCATAAGCATTTCGAAAACGAAGCCCATGCACCTCCGGCATGTCATAGATTGCGAAAAATTCATCCGCCTCATTACCTAAAATTAGTTTCATATGTTCAATAAATTCACGTGGTAAAGTCATAAATCAATCCCTCAATTTTTTTGCAAAATTGCCTAGTCATTTTACCATAATTGATACGACTTTTAAATGTTTTTGCGATTGACACCGCAAAAAGATTTTGCTATCGTATAGCAAATAGAATTTTATATATTACATAAGAAAGAGAGGATTTAAGCAAAATGGCTACAATTATCGGCGATGGAATCACCTTTGATGATGTGCTCTTAGTTCCACAGTATTCTGAAGTAACTCCAAACATGATCAACTTAAAAACACATCTTACAAAGAAGATCGAGCTCAACATTCCAATGATGTCTGCAGCTATGGATACCGTAACGGAATCCAAAATGGCAATTGCAATGGCAAGACAGGGTGGTATCGGTATCATCCACAAAAATATGTCAATCGAGGCACAGGCCGATGAAGTAGATAAGGTAAAGCGTTCAGAGAACGGCGTTATTACCGATCCATTCTATTTATCTCCTGAACATACATTAGCAGACGCTGACAATCTTATGGCAAAGTTCAAGATTTCCGGCGTTCCGATTACCGAAGGTGGTAAACTTGTTGGTATTATCACAAACCGTGATTTAAAATTCGAAACAGATTTTTCTAAAAAGATTAGCGAATCCATGACTTCCGAAAACTTAATCACCGCAAAAGAAGGAATCACTCTCGAAGAAGCAAAGAAGATTCTTGCAGCTGCAAGAAAGGAAAAGCTTCCAATCGTTGATGATGATTTCAACTTAAAAGGTTTAATCACGATTAAAGATATCGAAAAACAGATTAAATATCCTCTCTCTGCAAAGGATGACCAGGGTCGTCTGCTTTGCGGTGCCGGCGTAGGAATCACAGGAAATATGATGGACCGTGTCGATGCACTTGTAAAAGCTCATGTCGATGTCATCGTTGTTGACTCCGCACATGGACATTCAAAAAACATCATCAATGCTGTTCGTGAAATCAAATTAAAATATCCTGATCTTCAGGTTATCGCAGGAAATATTGCAACCGGTGAAGCTGCCAGAGCTTTGGCAGAAGCAGGCGCTGATGCTGTTAAGGTTGGTATCGGACCTGGTTCTATTTGTACCACTCGTGTGGTTGCCGGAATCGGTGTTCCTCAGGTATCAGCTATCATGGAAGTATACGAAGCTACAAAGGATCTTGATGTAACCGTAATCGCAGACGGTGGTATCAAGTACTCCGGCGATTTAACAAAGGCTCTCGCTGCAGGTGCTGACGTCTGCATGATGGGATCCATGTTTGCAGGTTGCGATGAAGCTCCGGGAACCTTCGAATTGTTCCAGGGTAGAAAATATAAGGTATACCGTGGAATGGGCTCTATCGCAGCTATGGAAAACGGTTCAAAGGATCGTTACTTCCAGGAAGGTGCTAAAAAGCTTGTTCCTGAAGGTGTGGAAGGCCGTGTCGCATACAAGGGTCTGCTCGAAGATACCGTATTCCAGTTAATCGGTGGTATTCGCTCCGGTATGGGATACTGCGGATGTGCAGATATTCCTACACTTCACGAGAACAGCAAATTTGTTAAGATTTCAGCAGCTTCATTAAAAGAGTCTCATCCACATGATATTCATATCACAAAGGAAGCTCCAAACTACAGCTCTGAAAACTAAGATTCTCATTTACGAAAATCCAGAGGAAATACCATCATGGTATTTCCTCTTTTTTTGTAGCCGTCTCCAGCAAACTGCGATAATCCGGATGATTTAGCCACTTTGAATCGGCCGGCAAATAATAATCCTCCTGCGAGAATCTGCCATCCACAAAACGTACCGTTACTTTTTCGGGTGTCTCCATAGCAGTATCCACCACTGTAAGCGTTATATTCTTGCGCACTTCATTCCCATCACTGTCCTTTGCATATAGGACCAATTCTGCAACATCACGATCCTTCATCTTTTTTAAGTTCAACTGCTTATAATTTTCGATGACAAACCGATTCGTTCCATGAATCCCATAAGAAATCACTCCGTCTTGTTTATCCGTTGCGCGGAAATAAGTCGCCAAATAAGTTTCTGTCAACTTTCCGGATTGCGCATCTTCCAAAGGAAAATATAAATTCTCAGCTTCTATCAAGGGCTTCGAATCCCATAGGGCATAGAAATCAATTACCGCCTGATTTGTATTGGCAACGCCTGCTCCTGTGGCTATATTTTTCACGCTTTCCTGAGTTCCGGCCGAATATGTCTTTCCTGAATCACACCGCCATCCTGCAAAATCATTCTGTTCGCCCGGAGATTTTGGAAATACAAATGTATCTCCCCAAACCAGTTTGATTGTCGAACAAATCACCTGCGTTTTTCCATCCTTCGAGGGACCAAAAAATCGAAGGGTATATGTATTCGGCTTCCATACCGCATAGAGATTGACGGCCTCATAATACTTTACAATCCATGATGATTTCACTTCTGCATTCAGACTGTAATTTGCTTTGTTTGAATCCCGTTCAAGCGCCCATCCGGACAAGGTATATCCGGTCTTTGTCCAGGATGGAGCCAGCAACTTTTGACCGGTTTTTGCATAGACAAATGTATCTGCTTTTCGCGTAGTATCCGTATTGGAATGATTGCGATAATATGTCACAGTAATCTTCATTGGCGTGGCATATGCAATCCAGCTACAGTTTTGATTTACGTAAAAAGAATAAGATTGTTTCGTCTGTGTCGATGGCCCTGTCCATTTAGAGAACACATATCCGGTTGCGCAGGTAGCCTTGATTGTCACTTTCGTGCCATACACATAGGTCCCGGCTCCCGAGACTTCATCGATTCCTTTGCCTTTTCCAACTTTTACTTTAAAAAACAATCCGGTCACTTCTTTTCCGAAATAAGACTTCAAAGTCTCAACAGAACTTGATGACCAATCTGCCGCTGATACAATTCCGGCATAAGTGGTATAAACCTGGCCTCCGGAAGGTCCCGAATCAGTCATACTTCCGGACAAAACACCATTTCGAGAGACCACCATACAAGCATTTAATCTTAATATCGCACTTCCCTTTTGAAACTGTTCGAGAGCCTTTTGGTTCAATCGGGATAAAATTGTAGAAAGTTTGACACTATATAAATTATAAACATAACCATCCTTTCTTGAGGAATTTGACAGTGTCAAATAAGATCCGCCCAACTTAAAATACAAATTTTGCATCACCGTTCCGGACGTATTGCTGATCACCATCTTCCAACCGATGGTCTTATATTTGGTCCCGCTGGAAGCAGCAGCTCCACGGCTTGCAAAATATATTTTCCCATCTGTTTTACCGGTCGGGAAAAATACGGTCTCTGAACCGTATTTTTCATAAAATTCATGCGCCTGCCCCGTATAATCTGCACGCACAGACTCAGTGGTCGAAAGGCCTTTGCAAAGTACGAGTGCAGCAAGAATGATAAAAATTTTTTTCCAATATTTTTTTATAATTTTCCCTCCAATTCTATTTTTTTGGGTTCAAGTCTCGCTCTATGCCGTCTCTATGATGGCTGTTTTTTCGTATTGCTTCTTACGCACGGCACCAAAGGGTGTGCGATATTGCTCTATTACTTCCACAGACAAAATCCCCTTTTGCAAATCGCATACTTTCAAGGTGATTTCCACTTCAGATTCTGAAGCAATCCATTGTTGCAATTCTTGTTCTACCTGAGTTAACACCTCTGAATGACTGGTAGAAGTCTGATACGAGCGCAGAAGCACCGTCTCCACCGAGCGTGAAAGCCCATGTTCCATCTCGTTTGAGCGAGAAACAGAGCCATATATCGATAAGCAAATCACGACTGTGTACAATAGGATAAAACCGCCGGTAATTCCGATAATAACATTCTTCATATGCATTCCTCCGTCGGCCGCCTGCTAATTGCTGCCTCCTGCGGCAATTGACTCTGAACAGGGACTGCAATATGAATTTCACATATATTGCCATTTGCATCGGTTCCTTCAAAATAAAAGGTGTAGACTCCGGGATTTTCTATTTCCACCCATTGACCTGTGATTCCTTCCTGCGGCCCAATGGTCTGTCCGGAATCAGACTCCACATAAATCAAATTCAATTGCACTGTCTCACCAAGAGAATTTTTGCCTGCAAAATGATTCGCAATCACCACTTTTTCCTTTGCTACAATTGGACAGTCGGTCAAATATGATGCCGTGATACCTTCTCTGCTGCGAAACTTCAAAAAAGCATCAGTCTCAGTAAATACAGCATTACTTCCGTGATAGAGTTTTGCCAATTCTACTCCGGAGCGAATTCCCCCCATCGCCATCAAGATAATGCCTGCAATCATAATTGCCACAAAAGCTCTTCCGTATTGTGATACTATTACCTTCATACTTTCCCCTTTCAACAAGCGCTAGTCTGCCAAAAGCGAACCAATTGAGCCAGCAACCCATCCGGCGAAAACAATGGCACTCGAAGTACCCAAAGCATGCCGATCGCGCCTACAATTCCAATGATTGCGCCACCATATTCAATTAAAATATCTTTCATGTGCCTTCACTCCTTAGATGATAGTTCCAATGAGACACAGCATTCGAATTGCTGCTGCCCCCATCAAGATCAAAATAATACTGATTCCGTATTCTTCCATGATTTGATACATACTGTTGCTCCTATTCCTAATATGCATATGCCTGTAGAGAATGAACCTCTCCGATTTGAAACAGCGCAATGCGAATGGGAAATTCCAAGCTCACACGAACACAATCGCATTCCTCAGCCTGTGCCGGAACATCCGCCGCACATAACCATTCCTCAGCTTCTGCTCCATGGCGAATCACAGCAATCTTAAGATCATATCCGGCTTCTTCTGCACGGGTAAAGCATGCTTTCGTCACAGACGGATAATAATTACTATCTTCTAATTCCCGTACGATTTCTGCCTGTGCATTCTGTGCTTGCAACACAGTCAAAAACATCGTAAAGATAGCGATGCTGCTGGCACACATAAACAAGATCAAAAACACACCAAGAAATGATTTGATGATTTGATTCATTTTATCTTCCTCCGCTTGAACTAAAAACTGACTGCAGATGAGCCCATAAAAGAGATCATAAACATCGCCATGTCCACCACCAATTTAAATGAGGCCGTCAAAACCGGCGCAAGAAACAAAAGATACATGCCGCTGCTCTTATCCTTTAAGCGCACTTTTTCTGCTTCATCCAGCAGATAAAAGTTGCTGTTGACCAACTCCATCAACTGTGTGCCACCATCTTTTGCAGTTCCCATGGAAAGTGCATATAGCATACTCATCGCAGTGCGCACCTGCGGCAACTCAAATTCTTTTAAGAACTTATGATAAGGACCTGAGGACTCCGGATTCATCACCAGTTCATCTTCCAATCGTTCCAGGTCCATGGACAGCACACGAGGGGCCTGCTCTCTTGACTTTTGAATTGCATTTTGGACATTTTCGGTTTGCAAGAGCAACACCAAATCCACCAACCATACAGGAAACGCACTGCGGATTTCTTTTAATAAATTCTTTTCCTTCAGACGATGACCGATTCTGTGACTGTTTAAGCAAATAAAACTAATTCCCAATCCCAAAGCACCAAGCCATCTGTGTCTCAAAACAAACAAAGCTACCGTTGCAACAATTGCAGGAAGCGCATAAAACATTGCTCTCCTACCTTCTCTTCTTTCATCAAAGGCACGATAATCCTCCATGGATTTTCTGGTATCATTTTCGTTCCAAAAGCTGTCCAATTTTATCCAATCAACATTTAAGTATTTCATTCCACGCAGCACAATCAACTCATCGAGCATAATCAATACTACGCTTAACACTTGCGTAATCACCTTTTGACTGATATCAATATCCATCACCGGAAGATACATAATACAACCACAGATGATGATTGAAACTGCAACAGAGAGCACAATCTCCCGAAAATCTTTATGCCTGTCATTTTGATGTTCTTCGAGCCTGCGCTTCCAGCGAGCTTCATCCTTCTCCATCAACTCAATTGCATCACTTCGATCTCCGCCAAAATATTCCACATGAAGCATAAACTGATGCAATGCACTCACACGCTTGCAATCGTATTCCGTCTCAATGATTTGCAAGGCATCCTTCATCACCTCTGATTCATCGAAGGTGAGCGAAACATGATCATATGCGTGCTGCAAGACGTCTTTCAAATGTCCTGATGCAACAGAGGCCAATACGTCAGAAAGTGCAGCTTCGATTTTCCCTTCCCTAGCAAAAGCATTCATCATCATTTCTAAATAAATACAGGTTTCCTGAAAACGATTCTTCATGATATTTGCCGCCTGCTGTCTCTTTTTTAATTGCAATAAAAATGCAACACCGGAAAGAAGGGCGATTCCTGTGGCAATCCAATTCAACTTTAAAATCAAATGCAATAAATACACTACGATTCCCATACATAAATAGCTCATGCCCATGCCTCCTTCTCTTCCCTTATTCTTTCAAAGGGATCTGTGATACCATGTAGCGACAAACGGTCTAAAACAGCAGCCGGAAATTCGCCTGTCAATTCGCCGTGATTTAATATCATCGAGATTTTATTTTCACTGTTTTCTCGATAAAAGAAGGATATCTGATCAATATACCGATAGACCTCTCCCCTTGTACTTTTCTTTTTGCGAATTAAGATTCCCACATCCACCGATTCGTAAATATCATTTTCCAACCGATCTGCATCCACTCGATTTTCCAACATACTCAAAATGCGATCCGGGATATTGCGCACGTCATCCGTATGCAAAGTTGTCATTCCGCAAACCCCGGTGGACCAACTCTCCAAAAGATATTTCACTTCTGCACCACGTGATTCTGAAAGCATGATCCACTTTGGATTTAATCGGAGGGAGGACTTAATTGCATTTGCATAGGTGAAAGTATCTTCGCTCACTTTCATTTCTACACAATCATTCTGAGGATTGGTCTTGCTAAAACGAATTTCCAGTGTATCCTCGATCGTAATCACCCGCTCCTCCGGCGGAATAAACCCAGACAAGAATTTTACGCACTCTGTTTTTCCAACTCCCGGCATCCCGCAAAAAACCATATTAAACTTCGCTTGAACAAGATTCAAAAGCAGATTTAGCACCTCTTTGGAACAATAGTGATTGCGCAATGCCGATTCCTCCGTAATTCGTACCACAGGAGGCGTCTTTCGAATGCTGATGGTACGCCCTGTTCGTGCCACAGACTCATGTAAAATTGTCACACGCAATTCCGGAGTTTCTGCTTCGAGCACAGGATTTCGCTTGTTAAATTGCTGTGATATCACATTTGCAATACGATTGGTAAACTGCTCCACAAATGCAGGTGTCATATACTGCTTCACAAAACTATCCTTTGCACGATATCGTTCATTGAAAATATTCGTAAGCCAGATTTCTTTTCCGTTGTAATCGATATCTGTCACATCCTCCGCTTCCACAAAGCGCCATAAAGGTCCAAAGTAGGTTTTACCAAGCTCCATTTTCTACTCCATCACATGCCGCCGGCGGTATTTGCCGACTCGATAAACTTTGAAATCAGGTTTGAAAATGCTTTTCCCACCACTCCTGAATCTCCTTGTCCAACAACTACTACAATCACTGCGATCACAGTCAAAATTGCTGTAATCGTAATTAAAATCCCACCATATTCCTGAAATATTTCTTTCATAAATTCATCTTCTCCTTTTCATCAAATATATATGTGTTCTACTCATGCCAAATTCAAGTCTCGCTCGCGAGACTTGGCGCGAGATTTGCGTCAGTAATTCAACAGTCAATCATACTGTTATTCAATAAAAAATTTGGGATTCATTGTGCGAATGCACTTGAACTCTCATGTGATTTTCGAAAAAGTAATTTTATTTATACAAAATTATTTTGGATTTGTAAATAGTACATTTATCCCTTATAATAAACTAGTAGAAAAGTTTCTTTTACCGGAAAGGAGAGACTTGTATATGACAGAAAACAGACAGCTTCGAATTGGTATTATTTTGCCGAATTTTATGTCCCATACAGCTGATGGCTTGCTTGAATCTTTGAATCATACCTTTCAAAAAGCAGGTCATTTCACAATGTTTGTCAATACCCAAGGGAATCTCGAAGCGGAACGCGAATCGCTAAAATATTTTGCAAAAGATGCGGACGGAATCATTATTACATCTTGTGCATCTGAATATAGCGAAATCGCCGATGTCATTCCTGATCAATTTCCGATTATCTTTTTGCTTTCTCATCCTGCAGGATGTCCGAAGACTGCAATCATGGTAAATGATTATTCAGCAATATATCAAGGCATTATTTCTTTGCTAAACAGAAAACTTGAGCGCATCGCTTGCGTCGTTGATCATCGCGAATCTGCCTCAGGCCAGGCAATTTTAAAGGCATATAAGGATGCGATTACAGCCTCCGGCATTTCGTACGATGAGAATATTATTTTTAACATTGAAAATTTCACCACCTTTAACCCGACACAGGTATTTACCCAAATAATTGCTCACGACTGCGATGCAATCTTTTGTTCAACCAGTGCTCTTACAGTATCAATGACCGATTGTCTGATATATTATAATCATAATTTAACAAACAAATCAATCGCACTTTTAGGCTTTGGTGTATCCGAAATGAACATCACAAGCAATTTGAATGTGGATTTAATTCGTCATTCATGCCTTGAGATTACAAGTTTAGCATTTCAATCTCTGATATATCAAATCAACCATCCGGACGAAGTGCAAAAAGAAAGAGTGCTCCAATTAAAAGGAACACTCCATATGCACAAATACAATGGTTTAAATATTTTAGAAGATATTTAATCTCTCGTTTCGTCCACATTTTCATCGCAATGATTGCAGATCTCGGAAGCCATTTCTGAGATCTGTTTTATATTTTCAATAAAGTCTCTCATGCCTTCTGCGGATTCTTCTGCAGAATTCTTTAGGGTATCAATCGAACTGGTGGATATTTTAACCTGGTCTGTAAGATTCTGCGCGATGAATGAGAAATCCTGCATCTTATCGAACATAATCTTAGAATCGTTCTGATATTTTCTACCGACTTCAACCAGCTGATTATAACTGCCGACTGTTTTATCCTTCATAAATTCCAACACGTTCTTCGCTTCTTCTGCCAAACCGGAAACTGCATCCAATACGATATTTGAAATATCTTTGATTTGAGAGGCTGTTTCGCTGGAGCTTGCCGCCAGCTTCTTAATCTCTTCTGCCACAACAGCAAACCCACGTCCCTCTTCTCCTGCATGTGCCGCCTCAATGGAAGCATTCAAAGCCAATAGATTTGTCTGATCCGAAATCTCGATAATATTTGAAGTTAGATTTAATATTAACTCTGCTTTACGGGATTCCTCGATTTTCTCATTCATATTTCGTTCAACGGTTGCAGCCATGGCTTCAACTTCCTGGCGCTCCCGCTCTGAATTCATCATAATCTCATAGGCATCCTTGTTGGAGTTTTCGGCATAGTCCGCGCCATCTTTAGACTCTTCGCTCATATCCACAAAAGAGTCCTTCATCTCTTCCATGACATTACTTATGTTTGCAACATCGTCTGACATGGTCAAAATCTGTTCATATGCCCCCTCCATCAGAGCCTGAAGTGAGTCAGATGCGTCACTGACGTCCTGTGACTTTTGCTCTATTGTTTCGAGGCATTTTGCAAGGTCGCCTGCATTTTTCTGAATAGCCGCAAGTTGTTCTTTCAAAAGGAGATTTTTTTGTTCAAAATCGCTGTTTCCCTTTGTTTTTCTAATCATATTCAGCTCCTTAAACTCTGATTAAATATCTGAAATTGATGTTCAAAATTGATTTTTTCAACGTCAAAACTCCCGAATCATCTGGCCAAACAGATAAAATTAAAATGGAGTTTACCAAATCAGCACCTACATACTAATTATAGCAAACTCCATATTTCTCGTAAATCTTTATTTCTTGCAATTATTCTTCTTCCGGTTCATGCAACCAACGCATATGCTCTTTTATTTGCTTCTCATACCCCTGGTCAGAAGGCACATAAAAGCTTCGATCCGTCAATCCGTCTGGCAAATATTGCTGCTCTACAAAATGTTTCGGATAAATATGCGCATATTTATAGCCCAATCCATGTCCCAGCTTTTCAGCAGATTTATAATGCGCATCCTGCAAATGCGTTGGAATCGGTGGCGTCTTTGTCTCTTTCACGCACGCCATTGCAGAGTCAATGGCTTCGTAGGCTGCATTGCTCTTTGGTGCGCTTGCAAGATAAGTCACTGCCTGTGACAAGATAATCTGTGCCTCAGGCATTCCGATTCTTTCAATGGCCTGTGCGCAGGAAGTGGCTACTACAAGCGCCATCGGATCTGCATTTCCGATATCTTCCGATGCCAGAATCATCATTCTGCGTGCGATAAATTTGATATCCTCTCCTGCATAAAGCATTCTTGCCAGATAATATACTGCCGCATCCGGATCAGAACCACGCATGCTCTTGATAAAAGCTGAAATTGTATCGTAGTGATTGTCGCCATTCTTATCATAGGATACCACTCGCTTTTGGATACATTCCGCAGCCACATCCAGTGTGATATGAATCAGTCCATCTTCGCTTCTTTCGGTGGTTAACACGCCAAGTTCAACGGCTGTTAAAGCGGCTCTGGCGTCTCCGTTTGCCACATTTGCAAGAAATTCTAAGGCATCTTCTTCTATGAGAGCTTTGTAGGCTCCCATGCCCTTCTTCTCATCAGTTACTGCACGCTGAATCAGTTCCTTTAAGTCCTCCACAGTTAACTTTCGCAATTCAAAGATCACTGATCTGGACAAAAGCGCTCCATTCACCTCAAAATAAGGATTCTCAGTGGTTGCTCCAATCAAAATAATGGTTCCATCCTCCACAAAAGGCAGTAGATAATCCTGCTGCCCTTTATTAAAACGATGAATCTCGTCGATGAAGAGAATGGTCTTTTTGCCATACATCCCTTGATTGTCCTTGGCTTGCGCAATCACATCCTCCATATCCTTTTTTCCGGCTGCAGTCGCATTGATTTGCATAAATTCAGCACTGGTGGTATTTGCAATCACTCTGGCCAATGTGGTCTTTCCGGTTCCCGGAGGTCCGTAGAAAATAATGGAGCTAAGTTTATCGGCTTTGATTGCGCGATAGAGCAACTTATCCTTTCCTACAATGTGCTGCTGCCCCACAACCTCCTCGAGGGTGGTCGGTCGCATGCGCGAGGCAAGCGGTGAAGACTCTTCCTTATTTTGTTCTCGCATGTAATCAAACAGATCCATATATTTCCCGTTCCCTTATATCGTCTCTTTATACGATTTATTTATCCGACCTATTATATGCGATTCTTTATATGATTTCTTTATGTAATTTCTCTTATTCAATCGCTCTATAATATTGCTTTATTGGAGTGCATCCACATCAACCGTGATTACATCGCCACCGCGTACTTCATCCGCCAAAATCTTACGGGCCGCATAGGTTTCCACATGCTTTTGCAGATATCGCTTCAGCGGGCGCGCTCCGTAAATCGGATCGTATCCATGATCGATGACATATCTTTCTGCTTCCGGAGTCAGTGAAACGGATATTTCACGATCGGCAAGCCGCTTATTTAAGTCTAAAAGCATTAATTTAATGATATGTGCAATGTTGTTTTTCGTCAATGGTTTAAAGAGAATGATTTCGTCTAAACGGTTCAAAAATTCTGGCCTGAAATGCTGTTGCAATTCTCCCATTACCATTTCTTCTGCATCCGGTCGAATATTTCCTTCATCATCAATTCCTGCAAGCAATTCCTGAGATCCAAGGTTGCTGGTCATAATGATGATGGTATTCTTAAAGTCCACGGTTCTTCCCTGTGAATCTGTGATACGTCCGTCATCAAGCACTTGCAAAAGCACGTTAAAGACATCCGGATGTGCTTTTTCCACCTCATCAAACAGCACAACCGAATAAGGCTTTCTTCGCACGGCTTCTGTCAACTGTCCGCCTTCATCATAGCCTACATATCCCGGAGGCGCTCCGATCAATCTGGAAACAGAATACTTCTCCATATATTCACTCATATCGATACGAACCATATTTCCTTCATCATCGAACAGACTCTGCGCCAGAGACTTTGCCAATTCCGTCTTTCCGACACCGGTCGGTCCCATGAACAGGAATGAACCAATCGGGCGTTTCGGGTCCTTAATCCCTGCTTTTGAGCGGATAATCGCCTCAGAAACCTTCGTCACTGCATCATCCTGACCAATCACGCGCTTATGCAATTCTTCGTCCAAATGAAGCGTTTTATTACGTTCACTTTCGGTTAGTTTGGCCACCGGAATTCCAGTCCATCTGGATACAATCTGCGCAATTTCTTCCTCGCTTACATTCTCGCGAACCAGGGAAAGATCGCGGTTTTTCAATACTTCTTCTTCACTTTCCAACTGGCGCTCCAATCGAGGCAGGATTCCATATTGCAATTCTGCTGCTTTTTCAAGGTCATAGGACTGATTTGCATGCTCGATTTCACGCTTGGTCTGGTCAATGCTTTCACGCAGCTTGCTGACTTTATCTACTGCATCTTTTTCATTGTCCCATTTTGCCTTCTGCTGATTAAAGGTATCGCGCAGTTCTGCCAGTTCTTTCTGCAGTGCAGCAAGACGCTCCACGGAAAGGTGATCTGTTTCTTTTTTCAACGCAGTCTCCTCGATTTCGAGCTGCATAATTCGACGATTCATTTCATCTAATTCAGTCGGCATAGAATCAAGTTCTGTCTTGATCAACGCGCAGGCTTCATCCACCAGATCAATTGCCTTATCCGGCAAGAATCGATCGGAGATATAACGGTTTGATAACACAGCTGCTGATACCAACGCACCGTCTGTGATCTTCACTCCGTGATAAACCTCATAGCGCTCCTTCAGTCCACGAAGGATGGATACGGTATCTTCCACTGTCGGTTCGTCCACCATAACAGGCTGAAAACGACGTTCCAAAGCCGCATCTTTTTCAATATATTCACGATACTCATCCAATGTGGTAGCACCGATACAATGCAGCTCTCCACGCGCAAGCATCGGCTTTAAAAGCTGGCCTGCATCCATAGCTCCATCTGTTTTTCCTGCACCCACAATGGTATGCAATTCGTCGATGAAAAGGATGATTTTGCCTTCTGAACGAGCAATCTCATCCAATACAGCTTTCAGACGCTCTTCAAACTCGCCCCGGTATTTTGCGCCGGCCACAAGCGCTCCCATATCCAATGCAAACAGCCGCTTATCCTTCAACCCTTCCGGCACATCACCTTTCACGATTCGCTGTGCAAGTCCTTCTACGACTGCTGTTTTACCAACTCCGGGCTCACCTATTAAAACCGGATTATTCTTTGTTTTTCTTGAAAGGATGCGCACTGTATTTCGGATTTCATCATCTCGGCCAATCACCGGATCAAGCTTCTGTTCTCTGGCGCGCTCCACCATATCATAGCCATACTTTTCTAAGGTGTCATAAGTTGCTTCCGGATTATCCGATGTGATTTTCTGATTTCCGCGCACAGATGACAATGCCTCCAAAAATCGCTCGTTGGTGATGCCATATTCTTTAAACAAAGCCTTCATTGCAGCATTTGGATGTTTCAACAGGCATAGGAACAAATGCTCCACAGAGACATATTCGTCTCCCATCCGCTTTGCTTCATCCTCCGCATGAATCAAGACATTATTCAAATCTTTTCCCACATATAACTGGCCGCTGCCGCTGACTTTGGTGCGGGCATTCAATTTATTTTTCGCATTCTGCGTAAAGTGAGACAAATCAATCTCCATCTTTTCGATGAGTTTTGGAATCAGCCCCTCTTGTTGCTCTAAAAGCGCAACCATCAAATGCTCCTGCTCAATTTCCTGATTTCCGTAATCGTATGCCAGTTTTTCGCAATCATTCACTGCCTCAATTGATTTCTGTGTAAATTTCTGAATATTCATCTCTTCACCTCCCTTATCAATCTAGGTTTGATTTATCTCAGTCGGATAAGACCCCATCCTCTAAGCGAAGCGAAAGTAGGGGTTATAACAAACTGGTCTCGCTCGGAGATTGCAACCCCGACTGAGATAAAATTAGGACTTGCCACAAGGGCAAGCCCGACTGTTATGTTATATTCTTCCTTGTGCTGATTTTGTTATAACACGAAAATTAGCACTCGTCAACAGAGAGTGCTAATAAAAATATTAAATCTTTCTAAACATATCTATTATATTTGTGTTGCAGTGATTTCTTTCATGACATCAAGCAGCATTTCTTTTGTTATATTCACCACAGCGGAAATCATTTCCTGTGTAGCTCCTTCATAGTGAATTCCCGCTGCAACCACAACCGGCTGTCCGGTCGCATCATAAATCGACTTTGCCCACTCTTCAGAAATCACAGATTCTCTATGCGTCGGAAAAGCTTTCGTCTCCATTTTTCCATCCGGAGCGATGATGGTAATCGCGCCAATATGCGGCCGCTCTCCTCCTGTCAATGTGATATTGATTCCGCCGCCTGTGCAAATTATTTCTGCATCAATGGAATGATCATATAAATTTCTTGTCACTCTAAATTTTTTCACATTAATCATAAGATTACCTCGCATATCTTTTTATACAGAAAAAAGCCACCGAAGGGATCGATGGCTTTTTTCTCATTTGGGAGTATGAAATAAAAAATAGATTATTGGGAATAATCTTATTGGGGAGGCTATGAATAGTCTTCCTTCTTGGGTACATAGTACCATTGTCGGGTGGACAAAAGGTGGACAAATAAGCCTTTTTTTCTTATTTTCGAAAAAATTTTTTAATTCCCCCAATTTTTGTATCTAAATAATCTCAATTGCGCAGGCAAATATATAATTGCTACACAAATTTTTGAGATTACAAATACCTTAAATTTCTATTCAATTCTATTCAACATATTGAGATGCCGTTCTTGCCATTTCTGTTCCGGCATAATTCTCGAGAATATACTTATAATATGTTGCCGCATTATCATCATCACCATTTTTGCGATAAGCCTGTGCGAGATAATAAGCTGCTTGTCCATCCTGATATGATTCGTCCTGATCACATACCGCTTTCAAATCGGTAATCGCTGTTTCATAATCATCGCTGATATATGCGGTATATCCCTGGTTGAATGCGGTCTCTAAGAACGTATCGCTCACCGTTGTATTCACAGATTTATAAAGCTTTGCACCTGTTTTAGACAAAAGTGACGTATCTATCTTTGCCAATACCTTTCCGGCCTTTACCACATCTTCTTTCACATAATAGTAATAGTATGCGCGAACCAGATTATCGTATGCGGTTACAGAATTCTCCAAGGTCTCTGAAGTATCTGTCTGCGTTTCTAATTGCTGCTGCAATTCTTCGATTTGCTCATTCAAGGTGGAAATCATCTGTGTATTCTGTGATATGGTATCATTTGCTTCAACCAATTGCGCCTTTGCTTCAGCCTTTGCATTCTTTCGCACATTCGGTACCACCAAAAGTCCAAGTACAGCGCAGCCAACCGCAATTCCGATTACAAGTGCAGCCAATGTTCCGGCCAATGAAGTCTCACGGAAGCGTTTTGGCATGATAATGGTTTCGTTGCCACTTTGATATGAAATCAAATCATCTGAAGTTTTATTTTTATTTGGTTTTTCTTCTTTGATGCGACGATTCACTTCCTTGATGTAACGCAAGGTTGTGGTATTGTCCGTATCCACTTTTCCCGCATTGCGCAAAGTCTTCTTTGCAGCTTCAAGCTTGCCTTCCTGCATATACAAAAGAGCCAAAAGCTGATGCGCTTTCACCAAACGCGGATTGAGTCCGATTACCTTTTTCAACTGGATAATTGCCAAATCGCGGCTATCCTGATTGCAATATAAAAGTGCTTGATTATATTTCTTGATGGTCTGATTAATCGCCTCAAGTCGGCCTTTATTGTTTTGAATGGATTCAAGATATTCGCTGGCGCGATTCCCTTCAGGCTGATAATTCTTGCTGATTACCCACTCGCTTAAGGCATCCACAGTCTCTCCCACCTCAAGATAGCAAAGACCCAGCAAATTTCTTGCATCTGTATTGTATTTATTAAATTTTAAGCTCTGTCTCAGGCTGATGATGGCGCCGGAAATATTGCGTACGTTGGCCTTTAATAAGCCATCATTATAATATGCATTTGAAATCTTACGCGCCTTCTGAAAATAATGAAGATTGGCACCGCACTTTGGACATACCTCTTCGGAACCGGCCTGATGATTGCATCGATAGCAAAACATGTCAATTCCTCCTGATTATAAATGTTCGCGAAGTGCCTCTGCCAGTAAATCTGTTACATCGGTCAAATCTTTATTTTTAATTGCCTCCTCAGCCTCTTCTACTTCCAGACTCGGCTGAAAATTTTTCAATTCTTCTTCAAAGTTAATCATTGCTTTTATTCTCTCTCCTAAAATTCTACAGGAATCATAATTACATGTCCTTCACGCAATATAAATTGCACGGAGTGCTGCACATCTTTCACATGAGCCGCGATATTGTCGATGATTACCATGACACCGGGATAGACCTGATTCGTGATTGCCACAGTCGCACCCTTTGATGAATCGATAATGGTATTATAATAATCCAATTCTTCCTGTCCCTTTGCCAGATCAGCCTGCGTTGAAATCTTTGCTCTCAAAAGTCCGAGCCTGCGCTCGTCTTTACTGATATCTACGCCCTTTGTAACAGCCAATTCTTCGATCTGTTTCAGGCCGAGATTAATCTTATCGAGCATTCCTCTTTTTTCGCGCACGATGTTCTGCAAACGAACCACTTCCGCTGCCATTACCTTATCCATACCGACCTGAAGAACGGTATGAACTTCGCTGTCATTTCCACAATTATATAATTCAATTCCGCGAGCTGCATAGACATTGCCACCCACAATTGTGGAATTTAATGATGACATCAGGATTTTGTCATGAACTTCTATGTCGCAGTCCAAAGCAGATGAGGCTTCCAAAAAGCCCTCCGCTTTCACCGTTGCATACTCTATAAATTTAGCTGAAATATTAGACTTGGAAGAAATTACTGCCTTACCTTTTCCAAGTACGCCACCTCTTAGGACAATATCCTTATCTGCTTCGATGATCGCCGCTTCTACGATTCCATCTACTGTTACAGTACCGGTTGCATGAATTTCCGAACCGGTGGTGACATTTCCGTGAATCAATACATCCCCACGGAAATCAATGTTTCCGGTCTTCAAGTCCACATTTCCGTAAACTTCGTAAACCGGTGAAATTTGAATACGGTTGCCATTCTTTTCGATTTTACCGGTGACATCCGCAATGTAAAGTTTACCATCTTCGGATCTTGTAAATCCTCTTCCTGTCATCGGTGGAAGCGGTCTGCCTCTCTTGCAAGTCTTCGGCTTACCAGAGACTCCCATTCCGTTTGAACCGGTTATCGGCTCGTGGTAAATCGCAATGACCTGTCCTTCTTCCACAATCTCCACGACGTGAATATTCCAATAATCCACAGAACCATCCGCACGAACAGTTGGTCTGCAGTTAAAGTCCACGTTAAAATTCAACTGAAAGAAGCCGTCAATCCCATCCTGAGATGCGACACCGACAGCTACAAGGCGTTCTCGATTATACTGTTCTTTTTCAATCATCTCACGGACCACATTTTCTTTCACGCCATAACGAATTCCCTTTGCATTCATCATAGTCATGACAGTATTGAAGTCATACTTCGTACCGTCCTCCGGAATGCGAAGAGACATATAGCCTTCCATGTCATCCTGTGTGATGCGTACTGAAAGTACATCAGCAGCTTTCTGCGCCATGGTTTCCCCCGTTGAATCCACAATAAACTCTACCACTTTTATTATAATGTTTTGCCAATCAATTCGCAATCCTTACAAACGTGTTTTATGCAAGAAAAAAAGACAGCCGTAGCACTTTCGCCACGGCTATCTCTTTTGTCATTACATTTGTGCCAAACGCTCTTCAACAGAAGCCATCATCTGCTCATATTTTGCAAGTTTTTCCTTCTCCTCTGCAACCTTCTCAGGCTTTGCATTTGAAAGGAATTTTTCGTCAGAAAGCATACCTCTGGAACGAGCAAGTTCCTTGATAAGGCGATCCTTTTCCTTGTTCAAACGTTCGCGTTCCTTTTCGAAATCAACCAAATCTTCAAGCGGCAAATATGCAACTGCATCCGGGATCACACAGCTAACTGCATTTTCGGAAATGCCTGCCTTATCGGCCTGAACTTCAATTCCGCTTGTAAATGCAAGATTTACATATACTTCTTTATTTTCTTCGAAAACCTTACGTACATCTGCATTCTCGGATACGATAATCAGTTTTGCCTTTCTTGATGGCGGTACATCCATTCCTGTACGAGTGTTACGTACTGCGCGTACCAAATCCTGGCAACGGGAAAGCGCCTCTTCCTCAACCGGGAAGTTCCACTCTTCTTTGTACTCCGGCCACTGAGAAAGCATAATGGTTTCTTCCTCAGACTGCAATGTGGTAAAGATTTCCTCTGTGATAAATGGCATAAATGGATGAAGCATCTTTAATCCGTTTGTCAAAGCGGTGCGTAAAGTCCAGAGTGCTGCATTTGCAGAAACCGGATTCTCGTCCTTTTTATAGGTACGAACCTTTGCAATTTCGATATACCAATCACAGAACTCATCCCAGATAAAGTCATATACTTTTTGAACTGCGATACCAAGTTCATACTTATCCATGTTCTCTGTAACATCCTTTGCAAGGGTGTTTACGCGAGAAAGAATCCACTTATCAGCTGCATGAAGATCTTCTGTCTTCGGCTCAGTAATTTCTGTTCCTTCTAAGTTCATCATAATGAAACGTGATGCATTCCAAACCTTGTTTGCAAAGTTTCTGGAAGCCTCAACACGCTCCATGTAGAAACGCATATCGTTTCCAGGTGCATTACCTGTAATCAATGTCAGACGAAGTGCATCCGCACCATACTGATCGATAATCTCAAGCGGATCAATTCCGTTTCCAAGAGATTTACTCATCTTGCGTCCCTGAGAATCACGAACCAAACCGTGGATCAATACTGTATCAAACGGAGCCTTTCCGGTATGCTCGATGCCTGAAAACATCATACGCATTACCCAGAAGAGGATGATATCATATCCTGTTACCAAAACATTGGTCGGGTAGAAATATTCCAGATCCTCTGTCTTTTCCGGCCAACCTAAGGTTGAGAATGGCCAAAGCGCAGAAGAGAACCAGGTATCCAAAGTGTCCGGATCCTGACGCATTGGCTTGCCGCACTTCGGACAGTTGCAGCTGTCTTCCTTTGTAACCACAACTTCACCGCAGTCATCACAATAGAATGCAGGAATTCTGTGTCCCCACCAAAGCTGACGGGAAATACACCAATCCTTGATATTCTCCAGCCAATGGAAATAGGTCTTCTCAAAATGCTCCGGAATAAATCTTGTCTCTCCATCCTTTACAGCATCAATTGCAGGCTTAGCAAGTCCGTCCATCTTTACAAACCACTGCTTTGAAATACGTGGCTCGATGGTGGTATGACAACGATAACAGGTTCCTACATTATGGCTATAATCTTCGATTTTAACCAAGGCGCCCTCTTCATCAAGTGCCTTTACAATAGCCTCACGAGCCTCATATCGGTCCATTCCAGCGAACTGTGGATAATCCTCAGTAATCTTTGCATCATCTGTTAAAACATTGATGATTTCGAGATTGTGTCTCTGTCCAACTTCAAAGTCATTCGGATCATGTGCCGGAGTAATCTTTACAACACCGGTACCGAATTCCATATCAACATAATCATCTGCGATGATTGGAATCTCTCTGTGTACAATCGGAAGTGTAACTGTCTTTCCAACATAATCCTTATAGCGTTCATCCTTTGGATTTACAGCAACAGCGGTATCGCCGAGCATCGTCTCCGGACGAGTTGTAGCCATCTGAATATATCCGCTTCCATCTGTGAGAGGATAGCGTAAATGCCAGAAATGTCCTGCCTGATCTTCATATTCAACCTCTGCATCAGAAAGTGATGTCAAGCAGCATGGGCACCAGTTGATGATTCTCTCACCGCGATAGATTAAGCCCTTGTTATATAAATTTACGAATACTTCCTTAACCGCCTTGTTGCAGCCTTCATCCATAGTGAAACGCTCACGCTGCCAATCAGCAGAAGATCCCATCTTGCGAAGCTGCTTTACAATACGTCCGCCGTATTCTTTCTTCCAATCCCAAACGCGATCTAAGAATTTTTCTCTTCCTAAATCTTCCTTGGTCAAACCTTCCTTTGCAATCTGCTCTACAACCTTTACTTCGGTAGCGATGGAAGCATGATCTGTTCCAGGAAGCCATAAAGCGGAATATCCCTGCATTCTCTTATAACGAATGATAATATCCTGCATTGTATTATCCAAAGCATGTCCCATGTGAAGCTGACCTGTAATATTTGGTGGAGGCATCACAATGGTGAATGGCTTTTTGCTGCGATCTACTTCAGCATGGAAGTAGTTCATCTTTTCCCAGTTTTCATACAAACGATCTTCAATATCCTTTGGATCGTATGTCTTGCTTAATTCTTTGCTCATCTTTTGTCTCTCCTTTATTAATCATCCATAGCGGTAAAAAAGCGCCCTCCCGAAAAATCGGAAGGGCGCTGTCAAACGCTGTACCACCTTCATTCACGTCGGCATAAAATATGCGAACGCCTCATACCCTATAACGTGGGTGAATCGGAACTTCCTACTGGTCTTACGGTTCAGAAATTCAGTTCGAAAGCTACCTTCTGCAAATATCTTTCCGGCGTTTCTCAGCCACCCTTTCGGGGAACGCCTTCTCTTTAGAAAAGATGAAAATGCATACTCCTCTTTCTCATTACCTTTATCTATGTATCTATGGATTCAACTTTTGTTTATCATACTTGCGACTTTGGAATTTGTCAAGCCCCGCCGGCTTCTTCCTCATCTTCTTCATCGTTGATTGCTCCGACAGATGCAACAACTGCTGCCACAACTGCTATCACCGCAACAATTACAACAAATATAACTACGATCAATAAAAACATCAATAATTGTGATTCTGACATATATACGCCATCCTTTTCTTGATACTTTCAACCGCTACTATATCTAGTGTACCTTTTTCACTATTTAATTTCAAGATTTATCATCCAGAAATCATCTTATAATTTTGAAATAAATTTCAAAACCACATCCACTGATTTCTCAGCTGCTTTTTCCGCAAATGTTTGATAATCCATCTCGCCGCCTTCGCTATCTGAAATTGCGCGAAGCACTGCGAAAGGAATCTTATTTACGTAGCATACATGACCGATGCTTCCACCTTCCATTTCTGCCGCAATGGCTTCAAAATGGTCGCGAATGAAATCTCTCTGCTCATCTCTTGCAATGAACTGATCACCGGAAGCAATGATTCCTTTTCGATAATTGATTCCGTCTTCCTTGATACATTCGCAAAGCATTTCAACCATTTCCGGATCCGTCGGCAACAGGATTTCGTTAATTCCGGAAATCAATCCAACCGGGTCTCCGATTGGAGAGGTATCCATATCATGCTGGCATACACTCTTTGCCACTGCCATATCTAAAATGCCCAGGTCTTTTGTCAAGGAACCTGCGACACCGATGTTGATGATTTTGTCAGGATGAAATGTTAAAATCATCGCCTCTGTGCAAATTGCGGCAAAGACTTTTCCAACACCGCATACTGCTGCAATCACTTCCACTTCTCCGATTGTTCCGGAGACAAAATCCACACCGCTCACGGTGGTTGTCTTTTGATTTTCTAACTTCTCTTTTAAATTATCGACTTCCATTTGCATAGCGCCGATGATTCCTAATTTCATGTATCCACATCCTCCTGTATCAACGACTCCTTACTTGGTCGGATAAGTAAACTCCATATTGGTCTGGGCTTCGAGGGCTGCAAGATAAGTCTTGCACTCTTCCTTTGCCAGATTGATATCCAGATTTTCGTAATGACCACATTCGATTGCACTTTTTCCGAAGACTTCTCCTTCGTGGGCAATGGTCTTTCTTAAGATATCTTTTGTCAATTCAAAGGCTTCCATCGGACTGACCGTATCTCTCAACAGAAAATAGAATCCGGTCTGACAACCCATCGGTCCGAAGTAGATGACCTGATCCGCGTACTTGCTGTTTCTGGCAAGTGTTGCAAACATGTGCTCTACGGAATGCATTGTCGCATCTGACATATAATCACCTTTATTCGGTCTTCTGGTGCGAAGATCATAAGTGATTACATCGCCGTCTTTGCGGGAAATATAAAATCCCGGCACTAAAACATCGTGATTAATTTCAAAACTCTTAATTCGTTCCATTTCTTAATACCTCTTTTGCCTGATTTATGAACGCACAACCTCTTCCATATTGCCGGCAATTTCGTGAATCTCATCCAATAAGGCATTCATATCCTTTAATGCATTCATTGAATCATCTGTTACACCAAATGCAGTTTCTGTGGATGCTGCAACTTCCTCGCTTGTCGCAGAAAGATTGCTGATGTTATCCATGATAATTTGAGATGCACTCTCTACGCTTTCAACCGAATCATTGATTCCTGCTACATTTGAAGAGAGCTCATCTGTATCTGCCTTGATGGCATTTAACATTTCCTCAGTCTCTTCAATCAAGGAATTCTGACGATCTGCATATTCTGCTGATTTTGCCATAGAAGATACTGCATTCTCAGCATCCGCTGTCAGTCGCTCGATGATGTCACTAATCTTTTCAGTTGCCTGACGTGTCTGCTCTGCCAGCTGACGAATTTCATCTGCGACAACGGCAAATCCTTTTCCGGCTTCTCCTGCACGTGCTGCCTCAATTGAAGCATTCAATGCCAACAGGTTGGTCTGTCCTGAAATACCAAGAATGGTACCGGTAATATCCTGCACATCCTGTATACTGTTATTTAATTGCTCTGTGGTTTCGCGGGTATCGCTGTTAATCTTTACAACCTCTTCCGCCTGGTTGCGCAGTTTGTGAATCAATTCCACACCACCATCCACAGTCTCACTGGTGCGACGCGAAATCTCATCCACAATCTTAGCTTCTTCCGCAACTGCCTGAATACTTCTCTGAATATCCGCAGTCTGTCCTGTCTGTTGTTCGATTGCTTCAGCTGTAACCTTTGAGCTTTCGGAAATGTCATGAACAGAGGAATGCGAAGTCTCCATACTTTCATTTAAATGATCAGAAACTTCTTTTGCACGTTCGAATCTTCCGCCCAAACGATTTGCCAGCTCCACCACTTTTCCGGCAGTTTGCGCCTGTGCTTTTGCACCTTCCTGCACTGCGTCGATTGTCTCTAAACTCTGTCTTCCCTGCATAATTGAAATCAACGAAGCCATAAAACATGCAATCGCAACAAATACCAGATGCATCACAAATACTTCCACAGTTGTAGTTTTGTAAACGCTGATGCACAAAATTCCATGAACAATTGTTCCAATCAGAGCCAAAATACTTCCGGCAAGCGTAATTTGCTTGCTTCCAAATACCATAACGGTAATCGCAATCGGAAATGCAATTGCATAAATATCCCCAGTTATAAATGTAGCCAGAGCCGCAATATATAATACACACAGACTTCCACTGCAAAGATGACTATATAAGTCTGAAAGCTTTGTCTTTGCATATAACCCGGCATTCGCTACACATACGATAACATCCAATGCTATCATCACAATATATCTTGTCTCATGCGTAACAACTACTCGATATGCACTTACCAGCAATAATCCGATACAAATCATCGTTACTGCATACAATGCACGATTGTTCTTTTCTAATAGATGTCGAGTCTTAATATCCATTTTTCCTCCTTTGATTCGCCACCACGAACTAAACATTCATTTCCTTTTTAAACAACTCAAGGTAGTCACCAAATACCTCAAGCGCTTCATCCACCGGCTTCGGCGTACTTAAATCCACACCGGCTGATGCCAAAAGATCAATCGGATCCTTTGACGAACCTCCACTCAGGAAGTTTGTGATATATCTTTGTGCTGCAGCCTCTCCTCCATCAAGGATGAGCTTCGCGAATGCAGTTGCAGCAGAATATCCTGTGGCATATTGATATACATAGAATGATGTATAGAAATGTGGAATTCTCATCCACTCATGTGTAATCTCATCATCTACGGTCAAATCCGCACCGTAGTAGGTTGCAACCAAATTGCCATAGATTTCATTTAAATTCTCTAAGGTTAACGCTTCACCATTCCAAATCTTTTCGTGAACAATCTTCTCAAATTCCGCAAACATGCACTGACGATATACCGTGCCTCTGAAACCTTCAAGATAATGATTAATCAGATATTTGCGTTCCCTCGAATCAGTTGTCACCTTAAGCAAATGCTGCATCAGAAGATTTTCATTGCAAGTGGAAGCCACCTCTGCGACAAAGGTCAGATAACCACTGTAGGTAATGGGCTGATTCTTGTTGGAATAATACGAATGAATCGCATGTCCCATCTCGTGCGCCAGTGTGAAAACACTGTCCAGCGTGCCGCTGAAATTCAAAAGCACATACGGATGCGTGCCATAAGCGGACCAGGAATATGCACCCGAACGCTTATTGGTATTTTCGTAAACATCTATCCAGCGATTTTCAAATCCCTCTTTCATGATATTTACATACTCTTCACCCATTGGACGAACTGCCTCAAGCACCATTGCCTTGGCCTCATCGAAGGTATATTTCTTATCCACATCCTCTACGATTGGTACATACAAATCATAGGTATGAAGTTCTTCCACATCCAAAATCTGCTTGCGAACCGATACGTATTCATGCATCTTCGGCAAATGCTTATGCACGGTTTCGATTAGATTGTCATATACGCTTTCGGGAATGTTACCGTTGCTCATATGCCAAGCTCTTGTGGAGTGATATTTTCTGGCCTTTGCAAAAAATTTCTCTCCGCGCAGATGTCCGGTAAAGGTGGATGCCACCGTATTTCCCCACTGCTTAAAGGTTCCATATAAGCTTTCGTATGCGCCCTTTCTCACAGTACGATCAGAATTCTCCAACAATTGAATAAAGGTTCCATGCGTAATCGGAAGACGATTTCCTTCCACATCACGGATGGATGGGAATTTAATGTCCGCATTGTTAAACATCTCAAAGATGTTGGATGGCGCACTCTTGACTTCAGCGGCATTTGCAAGAAGCTCCTCCTCCGATGGAGAAAGAACATGATCTTTTAATCTGAATTCCTCATCGATTGCCCTGCGATATTGCTCAAGTTCCGGCTCCTCCTGAAAGAAACCTTCAATGGTCTCTCGCGGGATCTGAAGAATTTCAGGAGATGAAAATGACACAGCACCGCTAAAAGCCACTTCTGCATTCTCGGCTTTTGCCGCCATGGCCTGATATTTTGTGACTGTGGTATCCTGATGGAAGCGCTCGTTGGAATATACAACTAAACGTCCCAGATAATAATCCATCTCATCCACAGTTTTGAAAAAGTTCAAAAGTTGCTTTGCACTTGCACCCAGGTTTCCCTCGAACTGTTTGACTTGCTTTTCCAGATCCATCAACTTGTCATATTCCTGATCCCAAAGCGCTTCACTTTCGTACATGTCCTCGAGACACCATTTAAATTGATCATCAATTTCATCACGTCTTTTAATTTCTGCTGCCATATCTCGATTCTCCTATACTGTTACTATCATTAAATTTCTCTACTTTGATTATATCTGTATTTCTTGATTTCCGACTATTTATCAACTATTTATTTCTTAATTAAGGTTCCCATACCACCGGTAATCTGGGCTCCATCCTTGTTTAATTTGGTAATCAGCGCAGAACGAATAGCAGATTCACCAATGAAGTTGATTGCAGCTTCAATCTTTGGTGCCATGGTTCCTTCTTCAAACTCGCCTGCCTCAAGATACTTCTTTGCATCTGCAAGTGAAAGTGTATCAAGCGGCTTCTCATCAGAAGTACCATAATTCAAGCAAACCTTATCCACACCGGTTAAAATGACAAGCATATCAGCATCAATCAATTCTGCAAGCTTTCCTGCCGCAAGATCCTTCTCGATGACTGCACTTGCTCCCTTCAAATGATTCTCCTGAGAAAGCACCGGAATTCCGCCGCCACCGCAAGCGATCACAATCTGATCCGCATCACAAAGTGCTTTAATCGCATCGATTTCCACAATATCCATCGGCTTTGGAGCTGCTACTACACGCTTAAAACCGCCCTCTACTGCAGTAACATGATTGCCCTTCTTTTCCTCTGCGTTCGCTTCCTCTTCATTCAAAAGTCGTCCGATAATTTTGGTTGGATGATAAAAAGCCTCATCGTACGGATCCACAACCACCTGTGTCAAAATAGTGCTCACCGGCTTGTAAATACCGCGATTCAAAAGTTCTGTACGAATTGCACTCTGAAGATCATAACCAATATAACCCTGGCTCATTGCAGAGCATACAGCAGTCGGTGTACTCGTATATTCCGGATACAGCTTTGCGAACTCACTCATAGCAGTGTGAATCATACCAACCTGAGGTCCGTTGCTGTGCGTAATCACTACCTGATAATCATCGCGGATAAAATCAGCAATTGCTGCTGCGGAACGCTTTGCTGCTGCCTGCTGTTCCGGCAAAGTGCTGCCGAGTGCTTCATGTCCCAATGCGATGACAATTCTCTTTTTCTTCATGTCTTTATTCCTCCTGCTACTCCAAAAATACTTTTCTGGAGATAAAATTAAATACTGATACTATGATACTCGATAATATTTTGGCGAATAGATAAAAGATTTTCATTTCTTCTACCACAATCCACATAATCATCTGGTTTAAACCGAGCCCTATCACACTAAGTGTGATGAATATCAACAGTTCCGCCCATCTGGTCATTCCTTCCTTGCCACTGAACACGAATCGCATACTCAAAACATAGTTCAACAATGTTGATACAATAAACGAAATCGCGCTAGAGCTAAAATACTCTAGTGATGTAAACTCTGTAAGGATAATGAGAAGACCGTAATCAACGCCAAAGCAGGTTAAACCTACAGCGCTGAATTTCGCGAACTGAAACATAATCGTTCTTGCGCTTTTCATAAATTCCTCATTTTCATACTTTTTCATATACAATCCAACTACACAAATTTGTAGATAGATTGACACTTTATTATATCCGAAAATGCCCAAATTAACAAGCATTGCACACTGAACGTCACAACTTTTCCTTTTCCGCCTCTTTTTGCTGACCGTTCTCCTGGGCTGACAATGATTGGTCAGCACTTATTCCTTTTCCGCCTGTTTCTGCTGACCGCTCTCCCTCTCTGGCAAAGATTTGTCAGCAACTTTTCCTTTTTCGTCTTCTTCTGCTGACCGCTCTCCCTAGCTGGCCAATATTAGTCAGCAACTATTCCCTTTTTTACTGTTCCTGCTGACCGCTCTCCCTCTCTGGCGGTCAAGTCCTTTTTGTGGTGTAAATTCACCTTTAGGTGTTTGGTTTGTTTATGCAGCTAGCAATCGCTGTTGTTCCTTGGCAATCAATATAAGGGCCTGAGTGCATTCACTTAAATGAGAAGTTCCTTTTTTTGAAATGG
>SVFB01000048.1 GCA_015057085.1 Lachnospiraceae bacterium | reverse complement strand
TCTAGAAATATCGGCCCGGATACCCCGGAGAAAGAAAAATTCGGTAATAGAAGAAGCGAAACACGTTGGTGCAATTTTCGCAGGGAGACCTTGTGCGGGAAGAGGGAATGTTGGCGTGGGTGTAAAACAAAATCCGCCAACAAAGTCTATGGAGCCTGCACAAATCATAAACTACAAAGACCTGTTGCTTTAGAAAATTTCGAAAGTGGACTTTTGCCTGCGAGGCGGCTAGAAATATCGGCCCGGATACCCCGGAGAAGAAAAATTCGGTAATAGAAGAAGCGAAACACGTTGGTGCAATTTTCGCTGTGAGCCCTTGTGTGGGAAGAGGGATGCGGTTGCGGGGGGCAATTTCTGCTGGAGGGGTGGTGGTGCTGTAAAAAATCGCGAGGGCCCGGGACTGGGCGGTGTTTGGCGAGGGGCGTGGTGTGGGCGGCAGCGGCTGGGGGTGCGGCGGGAGTTTCGGTGGGGATAGTGTGTTTGGAAAGAAAGGTTGTATTCTTGTCGACAAGTGTGATAAAATTTCTTTAGCGCGTCAAAGTAGTGAAATGATGCGGCACTAGGAGAAGAAATCATTATGAAGATTATTGTATGTATGAAGCAGGTTCCGGCCTCTTCGAAAATCGAAGTCGATCCGGAAAACGGAACCCTAAAAAGAGATGGCGCAGAAACCAAAACAAACCCATTCGACTTGTACGGATTGGAGACCGCTCTTCGCATCCGCGAAAAACTCGGCGGAACCATCACAGTTCTTACCATGGGACCAAACCAAGCAACCGAAATGGTAAGAGACGCCTATGCCATGGGCGCAGATGACGCCGTAATTTTATCAGACCGAAAATTCGCCGGAAGCGATGTATTAGCCACCAGCTATACACTATCCCAAGGCATTAAAGCCATCGGAGACTATGATCTGATCATCTGCGGAAAACAAACCACAGACGGAGATACCGCCCAGATTGGACCGGCTATCGCAGAGCACCTTCATCTGCCACACACAGCATGGGTCAGTGAACTGGTCAATGTATCGGAAGAGGCAATCGAAGTGCGGCAGGATTTGGGAAGCGAGACACAGATTTCGAGAATGAAATTTCCATGCCTCATCACAGTGGACAAAGATATCTTTGTGCCCCGACTTCCGTCATATAGACGCATGAGAGAAACAAAAGAACGAGAAATCAAAATCTTTACCTACGAAGATATGCCGAACAAGGACTTAAGTAGATACGGACTGGTGGGTTCGCCTACCACAGTAGAAAAGATATTTCCTCCGGAGGTCTCAAAAGAACAGATAAACCTAGATGGTACTCCGGATGAAAAAGCAGAAGCAATTGTCAACTTATTCAAGGAAAAGCGATTTTTGTAGGAGGGAGATTTTATGCGATTTTTAAAATATGATGCACAAAAATGTACCCTCTGTGGAGAATGCATCAGTAAGTGCCCATTCAATGCGCTTTCAATGGAAGCACATGGCATCGAAATGGGAGAGAATTGTAAGATGTGCGGTGTATGTGTCCGCACATGTAAAGAAAATGCACTGGTATTTGAACAAAAGGCCGGTAGCGAAGACAAATCCAAATGGAGAGACATTTTAATTTATGGCGAGCAGGCAAACGGCAAAATTCATCCGGTTGTAATCGAACTGATCGGAGAAGCACAAAAGCTTGCAGCAAAAGTAAATTACCGGGTGAAAGTGGTAATGGTCGGCGCCGAACATACAAAGGAAAATGCAAAAGAATTGCTAGAATACGGTGTGGACTGCGTCTATGTCTATGAACATCCCGGGTTTGACGGATTTAAAGCAGATTGTTATGCAGATGCGGTGGATGATTGTATTGCAGCAATCAAACCTTCAGTGGTCCTGATTGGAGCCACTCCCCTCGGACGCTCCATGGCGCCGAGATTATCAACCAGATTTCATACCGGATTAACGGCCGACTGCACGATTTTGGATATCAAAGAGAATACTGATCTGGTGCAAACCCGTCCGGCTTTTGGTGGCAATATCATGGCACAAATCCTGATTACCGATGCAAGACCGCAATTTGCCACCGTGCGCTATAAAGTCATGGAACCGGCTAAGAAGGTCGCAAAACCAACCGGAAAAGTGGAAATCTGTGATGTCAGCGAAGCGATGGTCAGAAGCCGCATTGAAATCATAAGCAAAGAAACGATTGTGCACAAAAAGACCATCGAAGAAGAAGAAATATTAATTGTAGTCGGACGTGGCGTGACAAAGGAAGCAGATTTTGCAGCTGCCCGCGAATTGGCAGAACTTTTGGGCGGACAGTTGTGTTATACGAGACCGCTGGTTGAAAACGGAATGGGAGATACTGCGCATCAAATTGGTTTATCCGGCAGAACCGTGAAACCAAAACTGATTTTGACATTAGGCATTTCCGGCGCAATTCAGTTTGTGGCAGGAATGAGCGGAGCTGATTGTATTGTGGCAGTCAATTCTGATCCGAACGCATTGATTTTTAAAACAGCGGATTATTGTGTGGTAGAAGATGTGAGCGAGGTCTTGCCGAAGATTCTTTCTTATGTAAAAGCATCAAAAGGAGGCAGAAATAATGGCATATCCTTATAAAAAAATAGATGAGAAAGACATTGCTTTTGTGACCGAAATCACAGATCAAAGTCGTGTTTGGGTGGGAGATGAAATCCCGACAGAATATTATCATGATGAGATGCCGGAATACGGAATCTTTCAACCGGATATTTATGTGGAAGCGATTAATAAAGAAGAAATCTCAGCACTGTTAAAATATTGTAACGAGAAAAATATTCCGATTACGGCCAGAGGCGCCGGAACCGGATTGGCAGGTGGAGCGACTTGTAAGTACGGCGGAATCCTGTTATCCGTGATGAAGATGAATCGGATTCTTGAAGTAGATGAACAAAATTTATCAATCACAGTGGAGCCGGGCGCACTGCTTTCTGAAGTGGCGGCAGCTGCTGCGGAACATGGAATGTTTTATCCGCCGGATCCGGGAGAAAAGACTGCTTCCATCGGCGGCACGATTGTAACGAATGCAGGTGGCATGAGAGCTGTTCGCTATGGTTTGACCAGAGATTATGTACGAGCATTGGAAGTGGTTTTGCCAAATGGTAATATTTTGAATTTGAGCAGCAATGTTGTGAAAAACACAACAGGGTTGGATATTAAAGATTTGGTAATCGGCTCTGAGGGAATCCTTTGTGTGGTCACAAAACTGACACTAAAATTAATCGCGGCACCGAAATGCTCGTATTCTCTGGTGGTTCCCTTTGATAATATCGAAAGCTGTATCAGAACGGTACCAAAATTATTGAACAGTCCGATTGTTCCAACTGCGATTGAATTTATCGAAGAGGAATTGTTAGAAATTGTAGAACGTACTTTGGGCAAACCTTTCCCGGATCATTCCGGAAGTGCATATTTGATTGTCATGATTGACGGAAGCAGTAAAGAAGCTGTGGAAGCGGATTGTGATATCGCAGCGGATATATGTCTGAATGCGGGGGCTATGGACGTATTGCTGTGCGACACCGAGGAACGAATTGGTTCCGTATGGGGTGTGAGAGGTGCAGTTTTAGAGGGGATGAAGGCAGATACCACATCAGAGGAAGAAGCAGATGTGGTTGTACCTAGAAGCCATATTGCTGACTTTGTTTTGGAGGCAAAAAAGGTAGCAAAGGAACATCGTGTTCGTATAATTACAGTTGGTCATGCCGGAGATGGAAATATTCATACAGAAATTTTGCGAGATGATTTGACGGACGAGCAATGGCGCGATACAATTGACATTGTGCTTAGAGCGCTGTATGCCATCAGCAAAAAGTATGGAGGCCAACTTTCGGGAGAACATGGAATCGGCAATGGACGATTAAAGTTTTTAAAAGAGTTTGTTGGCGATGAAATGTATGAGGTATACAAAAATATTAAACTGGCATTTGATCCGAATTTGATTCTGAATCCGGGGAAAATGGTAGAATTTTGATGAAATATAGTATTGTGGTGTAGTTATGAGAGAAACGTTATTATCCAGCAAGGATATATATGAAGAATTATGTGATAAAATCGAGAATCTGGAATATATGCCGGGAGACCGCCTTAGCGAAAATGAGTTGGCTGCGCAATACGGTGTCAGCCGTCATATCATCAGAGGCGCTTTGTCTTCTCTGAAGAATCGCAGACTTGTGGAAGTGTATCCGCAAAGGGGAACTTATGTCAGCCTGATTGATACGGAATATATCTCGGATGTTTTATATTTGAGAGAATCTGTAGAACAGGAAGCAGTAAGACGTATTCTCGAAAATGGGGATGTAGAAGCCATTGTTAAGAAAATGCGAAGAATCGGAGATGCGCAGAGCAAACTAAAAGAAGGACCGGGATATTTGATTGAGTTTTATGAATTGGATAACCTTTTCCACGAGGTATTGCTTGAGGCCGTAGGTCGTCCGCATGTCATGAATTTGATTGCGGAGCCATATATTCATATTCGTAGATGGAGAAATTACGAAGTGCGTACACCGGAAAGAATGAAAGAAATTCTCTCGGAGCACAGTCGTATTGCAGATGCGATTGAAAGAAAAGATGAAAAGGCGGCGCGAGAAATACTTCATCAGCATCTCGACACCGCCACAAGATATTCTAAACCGTTAAAGGAAGCGGAAGCACAGTATTTCGTGTGATCCCTTGTTAGGTCTTAGGAATAAATTCAAGTAAAAGTACACCATGAGCAGGGATTTCTTCTTCGAGAAGAAGTGTCTGCTCTACATTTTCTACGGAGAAGGTTACATGAGGGGTGGAATTGGTCCTCAGGTAATCTTCCATTTCTTTATGAAGCACTTCAGGTGCTCCCATTTCGTTCCACATATCATAAGCAGATCCATGCTTTCGATTGACTTCTGAACGCTTAATATAATAGGTCGCGGCAGGCAAGACAAGTACCAGACTGATGTAGAGATAATCTGCATTGTAGATTTGGTAGCGATGAGCCTCGTCCATAGCAGACTGATCGATGGTCGAAAACATTGCATCAAATTCGGCTAAGTTGTAAATCAGCAATTGATACCGGGAACCTTTCTGAACAAAAATATAATTCGATCCCTTCGCAAGAATTCGATTCCCGAGGGCACTAAGCAGAAAGATTGTATTATAGCTTGCCTTGCGAAGTCCGTGATAATCCAGCATACCCGGACCACCGGTAAAGAGTCGGCTTTCCGGGAAAGCATCTTCGTGAATGTCGGAAAGTGTCCAGAAGCACATGGCTTTTACCTGCCCGATGGAGTGAATGAGATTGTGGCAGATATACGGACCCATAAAGCAGGTATCACGAATCAAATCCTTAGGCATGAAAGTTAAATTCCAGTCAGAAACAATCACATCCAAAGAACGGAAGCCTGTACGATTCATAATCTCATGTATTTTCCCGATTTCCGATAGAATATAATTCGTATCACTAACGGAAAAATTTTCCGTATGGATATTCAGGAATGAATCCGTTACCACAGCAGCGGATCTTGGCTTTGCACCATACACATGGAAGTCCACAAAAGAAGGATAGATTTTGTGGGCGAAGCAGTATTGGAAAAAGTCTTCATACCATGAATAACCGTTTACGGTCGAAAAATTTGCACTGCCAAGCTTTAAGTTCGGCGAAACCGCTTGGAACGCGTTATAAGTTGCGTGATAGAAGTCAAAGAATTCCTCTTGCGTGCCGTTCCAGTATGGATTTTTGGTCTTTAAGTCAGGGGAAGTCCAAAAATCAAAGATCCAGCTCTCGACTTCCGAGAGGCCATAGCGCTCGATAAAGTGAAACAGGAATGCTTTCACCATGTCAGTCCAGGCTTCCATATTCTTTGGTGCACTCACGTTAGGATGATAATTTACACCTGCAAATTGTTTCTTGGATGCCATGGCACTTGGCATGTAACCTAATTCCGGGAATGGTTTTGCACCGATGGATAATACAAAATCGAAAATATTATCAAGTGCCTGCCAACTGTAGATGGATTTTTTGTTTTCATCCTCGTAGTAGACGTAAAGGTCATCGGAAAAAATATCGCGAATTCGAAGGTAATCAAAATCAAAATCTTCTTTCGCCTGAATGATTTGTTTTTGCACTTCGCTTCGCAGACATGCGAAAGCACGACCGACAGAAATGATTTTCCACTGTTCATAAGTACGGATTTTATTGGCATAATCTTGCGGTCGAAGTTCGATGGTTTCTTCTCGCTTGGCCTGTGATTGAATTGCAGCATAGACGGAACGAGAACGGTCAGAATATAGAAACTGCCGAAAGTATGCAAAAATACCAACAGAACTTTCGGGATTCTCAGGAATGATTTCAGCCGGAGGTTGCGTTTTGTTATCTGTATGATGTGTGTTCTTTCTATATTCCAATGGGGTGCAATTATAGAGCTTTTTAAACATGGTTGCGTAGGTCTTGTGGGAGTTGAAACCATATTTTAGGGCAATATTTAAGACACTTTCGTTGGAATAACACAGATCGCGTAATGAGTGATTGACGCGATAGGTATTCAAATATTCGATAAAGTTTGTCCCGAATTCCTTGCGGAAATAGGAAGAAAAATACTGTGGATGCAAGCCTAAGTGATTGGCAATATCCGATACGGAAAGATGCTCCGAATAGTGTTCCTCGATAAAACGAAGAATATTGATATTACGATTGGTATCGGAATTTTTAGAAATATTGGAATCTTCCGATACAATGCCAAAGGATTCAATCAAAATCGTTGCAAGGCAAGTGGAAGACAAAAGCAGATGAAAGTGTGTCGTGGCTTCTGTCTTTAAATTATTAAAGATAATATTTGCTATTTCGCGACAAATAGACTGATAGACTTCGTTTGTGGTATTTGCGCGAAGATGATTTTGCTGAAAATGAATCTTTGAAAAATCAGGACACAATTGCGTCAGGAATTGGTTGTCGATGGTAATCAACAGCACCTTTGCATCCGGGGTGGATGAAATGATGGAAAAGGATTGCATCGGCATAAAAAAGAAAAGGTCATGCAATTTGAAATCGCGTTGATGCATTTCATAATGTAATGTTAATTCACCTGCAAAAACGATTCCTAAGGTCAAATCCTGAGACCATTGAATGTCTGATGTGAAATTTTGCGCAATCTGCTGTTCGAATGGCAGAGCGTTTTTTTTGCTGATATAGTCGAAAATCACGGAATTTCTCCTCTCTATCATAGGTCTGTGGTTATATTTTAACACATAATCCGGAGAAAAATAAGAAGAGAGTGCAAAAATGGAAGAAAAATAAGAATTAAATATATAAACATGGCAGAAAAATAAGAAAAGGCAAAAGCTGTTGTGGTGAATTTGTGTAAAACGGTAACAAATTATTCACAAATCGACAAGAAATCGCAGACTATGATTGCTAAACTTATCTTGTAAATAACAAATACTCAGTTTTGGGGTGAATTTCTATGGCAAAAGGCGAATTAATTTTTGAAGCAAAAAATTTGGTAAAGCACTTTGGACCAACCGTTGCCTTAAACGGTGTGGACTTTAAAGTTTACCGCGGACAAATCACAGGTTTGATTGGTGAAAACGGCTCCGGAAAATCGACAATCACTTCCATTGCAGCAGGTATGCAGCCGGCGACAAGCGGAGAGATGTTTTTTAAAGGAAAACCTCATAATCCATCAACCATGATAGAAGGAGCAGAGCTTGGAATCGGAATGATTGTTCAGGAGCAAGGAACTGTTTCCGGAATCACGGTTGCACAAAATATTTTCCTTGGAGAAGAAGAGCGCTTTAAGAGCGGACCTTTCGTAAGCAAAAGAAAGATGAACAAGGAAGCAAAAAAAGCTCTGGATCGCATCGGATTCGAAAATGTGGATCCTTCCGTATACATTGATCGCTTGAATATGCAGGACCGCAAGCTTGTAGAGATTGCCAAGACAATGTATAACAATCCGGAAATGCTGGTCGTTGATGAAACCACCACTGCATTATCACAGCAGGGAAGAGATATCATCTACGATATCATGAAGCGTATGAGAGATGACAATAAGGCAGTCGTTTTTATCTCACATGATTTGGAGGAATTGATGGAAGTCTGCGATACCTTGACTGTATTGAGAGACGGAAACATCATTACCACATTTGACAAAGACGAATACGAAGAGAATGCCATCAAAGCTGCCATGATTGGTCGTGAGATGGATGGCGAATATTACAGAAGCGATTACGGAACACCGGTAAGCAAGGAAGTTGTATTAAAGGCAGACAATATTACTACCGGTTCCGGAATGTTGATGAACTTCTCAATGGAACTTCATAAAGGCGAAATCCTTGGAGTCGGTGGATTGTCACACTGCGGTATGCATGAACTCGGAAGAGCCTTATTTGGAGAAGAAAAGCTTCTGGAAGGAAAAGTCATTGATATGGCAACCGGAGATGAGATTACTTCTGCAAGATGTGCATTGAAGCACGGATACGGATATGTTTCTAAGAACCGTGATACGGAAGCACTTGTTCTGACAGAAAGTATTGCGGACAATATCTTAGCAGCCGGTTATGACAAAATCGAGAAAGGCATTTATCTAAGTCCTAAAAAGACAAAAGAATATGTCAATAAGCAAAAGGAAGCATTATCCATTAAATGTGCTTCAGTTAAGCAAGAAGTACAGGCTTTATCAGGAGGAAACAAGCAAAAGGTTGTATTCGGAAAATGGGTCGGACGCGATTGCGATATTCTGATTCTCGATTGCCCGACACGAGGCGTTGATATCGGTGTAAAGGCAGCGATGTATCAACTGATTAATGATATGAGAAAACGTGGAAAGTCAATTGTAATGATTTCCGAGGAACTTCCGGAATTGATTGGTATGTCTGATCGACTTTTGATTTTGAAAGACGGACAGCAGACCGGTGAGTTAGAGAGAAGACCTGATTTAGATGGAAATGATGTCATTGATATGATGATTTAAGGAGGATTTTTTGAAATGGAAAAAACAATAAGTAAGGAAAAGACTCCTTCAAAATTGAATGCTCAAAAGATTAGCTCTTTGGCTCCGATTATCGGATTGGTATTGGTGGTAGTTGTATTTACGATCCTGACCCAGGGGCAGATTCTTCAAAAGCAGATTTTGATGAACATGGTAAAAGACGGTATCGTAACAGCACTTGCGGCAATCGGTGCAGTATTTGTATTTGGTGCAGGATACTTTGATATGTCAATGGGCGGTTGCGTTTGCTTTGCAACTGTTGTAGGTGCAATGGCCGGAATCGCAACAGGCAGCATGACAGTAATCATCCTTGTGGTATTCGGTATCAGCCTGGTATTCGGATTCTTAAAGGGACTGTTTGCTTCTTTTGTAAATGTACCATTCTTCATTTTCACAATCGTACTTGGATCTGTAATGTCATCTATGGTTATTACGATTCTTGGAACAAAGTCAATCATCAAGTTATCCGATGCAAAAACAGAGCTTCCAAAGCTGGACGGACAGACGACTTATCCAATGTTATGTTTGATTTGTCTGATCGTATTCTTCCTGGTTTGTGTATATCTGTTTAAACTCAATTCTTTAGGAAGTAAGGTAAAGAATTTAGGTGGAAACAAGATTGCGGCAAAGCAGAGCGGTATCAATTCTACTGCTGTAACGATTGCAGTATTCATGCTTTCTTCGGTAGGACTTGGATTGGCATCGATTTTGACAATGCTTCGTACCAGAACCGTAGGAACAGGAACCGCCGGTTCTCTGGGAAATGATATCATGGTTGCACTTGTTTTAGGTGGTATGCCTCTTTCAGGAGGACCGAAGTCTAAGATTTCAGCCGGACTGATTGGCGCGGCGACAATCACATTCTTGAATTACGGACTACAGCAGATGCAAATGACAGCAGGAACCATCCAGATGGTTCGAGGAATCGTATTCATCGTGGTTGTATTTATTTCAAGCTTTAGTTATCGAGGTAAATTACTTCCTAGATAATGCTGACGCGAGGATTCACAGACAAATGTCTGGTTTTCTATAAACTATATAATTTTCACTTTAGGAGGGAAAAAAGAATGAAGAAGAAACTTTTGGCAGCGTTACTGACCTCTGCCCTTGCAGCAACAGCAATTGTCGGCTGTGGCGGAACTTCAAATCAGAGCTCAAACAGCGGAAGTACACAGGGCGGATCTACAAGCACATCGGATAGCGTACTTGGAAATGGCGATAAGGTAAAACTCGGTGTTGAAGTTTATGACACAACTGATGAGCAGTTCCTTGCAATGCAAAAGTATTTTGATTATCTTGCAAGCTCTTATGATAATCTTGAGTTCGTATACTCAGAGTCATTGGCAGATGCAGATGCAGAACTTTCATTCATTGATTCATGTGCAACTCAGGGATGCAATGGTATCATCGGATACTACAATATCGCTGAAGAAGCAGCAATTGATGAGTGTATTAGCCAGGGAATGTATTACTGGGGAACTCAGTCTTTATATGATTCATATGCAGACGATGAGCACTATGTTGGATGCTACAACTTCCTTAGCGATGTAGCAGATGCAAATGGAGATTACCTCGGTGGATATTACATGGCTATGGGACTTGGAGAGTCTGGCGTTAAGCATGTATTCTACTGCTCAGGTGGATATGGAATGAACGTTCCAATGTTCGTTGATCGTTACAACGGATTCGTAGCAGGTATCAAGGCAGCTCAGGAAGCCGGATATGATATTCAGTTTGATGAGTCTACAGACGTTGTTGATGGATGGCCGGATGCAGACGGATTTGCTCAGAATGTAGCAACCATGTTAGATGGCGATTATGATGGAGCAGCTGTTTCTTTCAACGCAGCAGCATTATTCCAGCCAATCGAAACCGCAGGCAAGGCTGATGCAATCAAGCTTGCTACAATCGGTGAAGTATCAGATACATATAGCTTTGCAATCGAATCAGGCGAAATCTCTACTGTTGTTTATGACTGTGAAGAAATCGTATTCGGTAACTGCGTAACACTTCTTGCAAATGCAATTCAGGGAACTGCAGTTCGCAATGAAGACGGAACAGCTCCAATGATTTATACAAACCGTTGGGTTGTAACCGATGCAGATACTTACAACAAGATTCTTGAATTCCACAATGCTGGAAACTACTATGTAACAGCTGAAGATGTGAACAAGTTGATGGGCGCTGATTACACAACTGTAAATGATTTCTACAGCAAGCTCACAATTGAGTCTATTCAGTAATTCGTTTTTTAGCGACAAACAACTCCTGCCGGTTTCGGCCGGCGGGAGAATCTTGAAATTATTTTAAAGAGGGTTATTTCTATGAATAAGGCAACGAAAATCTTAAAAAATATAGGTATGAGTTTGGTGATTCCGGCTGTTGTATATATCTTTTTCTTTGTTTTATGTAAGATTTTAGGTATTAGCGGATTCGGTGTCGGAACAGACTTCCAGACCATGATCTATGTATCCATCTACAATGGATTAATCGCGATTGCAATGTCAATCAACCTGACAAACGGTCGATTCGATTTCGCAGTCGGAGCGACGATGGCGCTTTCCATGATTATTTCCGGAAATATTGCAAAGGATTACAATCTCGGTGTGGTTCCATTCGTTCTGGTAACCGTGCTTGTCGGTGCAATCATTGGACTTGTTTCCGGTGTTGTCTATGTGGCATTAAAACTTCCGCCAATGGTCGTATCTCTTGGTCTGGCAATGATTTATGAAGCAATCGGATTTATGATTAAGAGTGCAAACGGTATTAAGTTGATTGGATACAATAATCTTTTGATTTTCGCTACACCACCTGCATCAATCATTCTGATTGCGGTTGTATTGATTATGATGGTTATTATTTGGGACTTCACAAAGTTTGGATATGAAAGAAAAGCTTTGGGAACAGGACAAAAGATTGCCACCGATGTAGGTATCAATGAAAAGAAGAATGCAGTAATTTGCTATGTGATCGCCGGTGTGCTTTTATCCTTGGCAATTCTTGTTTACATCAGTAAATACGGAGCTGTTTCTCCTGAGACAGGATTGTCCAGCTCATCATATTTTATGACAGCATTCCTTCCAATGTTCATTGGTGGTGTGATTGCAAAATATAGCTCTCAACCGATTGCTATTTTTATCGGATCCTTTACACAGGGTATTATTTCATCAGGTTTAGTAAAACTTGGAGCAAGCAATTCTACACTTACAGTTATTAATGGTGTAATCGTAATGGTATTTTTGATTTATACTTCAAATAGCTATAAGCTTGTGGAAGCAAAGATGTTTAAAGAAAAATTGGCAAAAGCGAAAGCTGCCAGAGCATCTCATAGCAATTAAGTAAACTCGAAATAAGAACCCTCTTTACAATGATTTTAAGGAACCCGGAGCGCTGTTCCCTTTGGGGCAGCGCTCTTTTTGACTAAAAAAAGAGAATGAGGTTAGGTATGGAAAAATCAAACTTAATAATTTCTCATGTGGATGTAAATGGAAGACTTGATGCATTTGGAATCGATCAAAAGACACCGGTTTTTCATTATACAACACTGTCTACTGAAAAAGAAAAAGCAATTTTAGCATATCGTGTTGTGGTCAGGAATCTCGAGAATGACGAAACCGTATGGGATTCCGGAAAACAAGCGTATGCCGGAATGAATTATATAGAGTATTCAGGAAGTGCACTTAAGGCAAAGACTGCATATCAGGTTCAGATACAAATCTGGGATGAGAAGGATGTGCCGTCAGAAATTGCAACAGTAACTTTTGAAACAGGATTTCTGGATGAGCCATGGGATGCAAAATGGATTGAGCCAAGCCAGGAGCCGGCTGTACAGGAAGAAACATTGGATTTCTTTGAAATGCTGGTGCCAAATCCAAAATTCTGGGGCGGAGAAAAGAGACTGAGAGAATGTCAAAATGTACGCAAAAAGATATCTGTTGACAAGCCATTGAAAAAGGCCAGAATCTATGCTTCTGCCCATGGAATCTATCAACTCTATATCAACGGAAAGACTCAGTCGAATCGCAGATTTGCTCCGGAAAATTCCGCTTATCAGAAGATGATTTATTATCAAAGTTATGATGTGACAGAAGCTTTGAAGCAAGGCGAAAATGAAATCTCCATGACATTGGCTGACGGCTGGTGGATTGGCAGATTGGGACTCTCCGGAGAAAGCTGCAATTACGGTGACCGATTGGGATGCATTTTGCAACTGGAGATGACATATGAGGATGGAACCACGGAAATAATTGGTTCTGATGAAAGCTTTGAATCACAGGGGTCCTACATCCGCTATTCGGATTTGTATATCGGCGAGTGCCAGGATTTTACAATGCGTGTTGATAATTCGAATTCGACCTGGAAGCCATGTTCCGTAATCACCGAAAAAAGTGAAGCCAAATTGGTGGCACAGCCGAGTGATGCGGTTGTGGTTACAGATGTTTTGCAGGTGAAAAAACTCTTTAGAACACCAAAGGGCGAGCTTGTGGCTGATTTCGGACAGGTGATTGCAGGTGTGGTTCGCGCAAAGGTGAAGGGAACACGCGGTCAGGTGATTTCCTTTGAGCATGGAGAAGTGCTGGATCGGGAAGGAAATTATCAAAATAATATTATCGGAAGAAATAAGGATCAAAAGGATGTATTGATTTGTACAGAAGGAGAGCAAACTTTTGAACCGAAGTTTACATTCCATGGCTTTAGATATGTGAGAATTACAGGCGCTCAGGAGGCAGATATCCTAAGTCTGGAAGCCTTGGTAATGGGAACTCCGATTCAGCCGATTGGATATTTTAGATGCTCGGATAAAAAGCTAAACAAATTGCATCACAATATTCAGTGGAGCGAGCGAGGAAATATGTTCTCTGTTCCGACAGATTGTCCGCAGCGAGAAAAGCTTGGATGGACAGGAGATATTCAGGTATTTACACCGACTGGAAGCTTTTTGTATGACCTGCGAAACTTTTTATCTTGCTGGTTGGCCAATGTGCGGGCGGAGCAAGCTGAAAATGGTGAGATTCCGGTAACAGTTCCGAATCCACCGAAGCAGGAGAAAACACAGCGACTTATGAGTGGCGGGTCTAATTCTTCTGCTGTATGGGGAGATGCCTGTGTACTGGTGCCATGGTATTTATATGAGGCATATGGAGATATCTCTGTCTTAAAAGAAAACTATGAGATGATGAAGCGGTGGATGGACTATATTCAGTCTAATTGTGCCTTAAAGCCGGAAGGATATGCAAATTTTACAAAAGAGCAGAAAGAAAGAAATCCATATTTGTGGACGAAGCAATATCATTTTGGCGATTGGCTTGTTCCTTCCCTTCGTTCTCTTCCGGACGGAGTGCAAAGAGGCACAAACGAGACCTCTGCTGTAGTGGGAAGCTCATATTATGCTGTTACAAGCAGTTATTTTGCAAAAGTATGCAGAGCTTTGGACAAGACAAAAGAAGCAGAAAAATATGAGGCTTTGATACCAAAGATTCAAAAGGCTGTTCGTGAAGAATTTGTCTCTGATGATGGAATTGTAAATCAAAGTAATCTGCAGGGATTGTATGTCATTGTCTTAAAGGCAGGAATTGTGGAAGGTGAACTGAAAAAGACGGTAGTCGAAAATCTTGTCCGCCTGATTCGGGAAAACGGAGATTGCCTGGATACAGGATTCTCTTCCGTATCGTATTTACTGGATGTACTTGCAGATAATGGTCATCTTGATTTGGCATATAAATTGCTATATCAAACCAAGTCTCCGAGCTGGCTCTATATGGTGGAGCAGGGCGCAACCACAATCTGGGAGAATTGGAATGCAATCACGCCGGATGGAACCACGACGGATTCCTCCTATAACCATTATGCTTTTGGATGTGTAGGAGATTGGATGTACCGACACATTGGCGGAATCCAAAAGGCTGATGTGGGATATCGCAAAATTATTTTCGCTCCGGATGTGGAAGAATGCGGATTGACCAGATGTGAATGTGCCCTTGAAACTCCGTACGGTAAGACTTCGCTGAAGTGGGAAGAAGATGGCGATACCTATAATGTGGAAGGAATTGTACCGGTTGGATGTACAGCGACACTTCGGATATTAGATCAAAACATTGCATTAAGCAGCGGAGCTTTCCGGTTTTCATTACCGGAGAAGTAATATTTAGACGAAAAAGTCATAAATGTTCAATTATTTGTTCAATTAAGTACTACGGATTAGGGCGCAAAGTCATTTATAATAATAGAAAAGCCCGATGGAGGAATAATTATGGATCATATGCCTACGCCGGATGAAATATTTGGCAGCTATACAGCATGGAAGTTGACACCGAAGACATGGGTGATTAGCTTCATGAATGGTTCTCAATTTATCTATTTGTTAGAAGGCGACAATAAGGCACTTTTAACAGATACAGGATATGGTTTGGGCCATTTGCGGGAATTTTGCGAAGGACTGACAGACAAAGAAATCCTTTGTGCAAATACACATTTTCATCCGGATCATGCTGCAGGAAACGGAGAATTTACTGAGGCAATTGTATCGGAAGACTGGAAACTTGATGAACCATCTGTGACAGAAGGTGAATACCCATACGATTTAAGCAGTTTCCCACATCCGGATTACAAGAAGATTCTTGTAGGAGAATCCGGATTGGATATTGATTTGGGAAACAGAGTGGTGAAAGCAGTCAAAGCGAAGCCGGCTCATTGCAACAGTTCAGTATTCTTTGTTGATGAAACAGAAGGACTTTTGGTTGTCGGAGATGATATGGAATCAGCACAGGTGATGATGCATGATAATTCCATGAATCCGAATGCACCTTATCATGTGCGTACCAGACTAGAGAATTTAAAGCAAAACACAGAATGGATGAAGAGTTTGGTTGAACAGCAGATTGTGAAATATATTTTGCCAAATCACAATGGTACTCCAATCAGTCCGGAATATTTAGATGACTTTATTGGTTTGGTGGATCATATTTTTCAAGGTGATGCAACCATTGAAGATCGATTGAATCATCCTTATGTGGAGATGGATCCAAATTCTAAATACTTGTGTCGCGTGAGATATCGCCATGCATCCATCTTTATCAAAAAAGAAGAAGTTTTAAAAGTATACGGAAAATCATTCGAGTAAGTCTATCGCAATTGTTTCTCTATCGGGTATAATGAAACAAGGACTAAGGAAGACTTGGAGGGAACGAATGATTGTACAGAATTTAAAAATGAACGGGGTTACAAATCCCCTTGGCTTTTTGTATGAAAAGTTGCTTTGCAGCTGGAAAGTAACAGATACAACAGCCAAAAAACAAACAAATGCAAAGATAGAAGTGGCAGATAATGCAGGCTTTGAACATGCGATTGTGGCTGCCGAAGGCGATTTGGCATCAAATGAAACTGAGATTTCTCTGGATTTGAAGCCATATACCACATATTACTGGCGCGTAACGGTTACAGGAGAAAATGGCGAATGTGCCACTTCAGAACCGGCGACCTTTGAAACTGCAAAGCTGGAAGATCCTTGGACGGGAAAATGGATTGCACCTGCCGCAGAAGATACTTATCAGGCTGTTTTTAGAAAGAAGATTTCTTTGGAACAGCCTGTTAAGCGTGCTCGATTATATATTTGCGGATTGGGATTATTTGAAGCATATATCAATGGCGAAAAGCTTGGAAACGAATTTCTGGCTCCGTTTTTGAATGATTATGAAGACTGCTTTGAATATTGTACCTATGATGCCACAGATGCATTGAAAAAGGGCAGCGACAGCGAGTTGTCCGTAATGCTTGGCGACGGTTGGTATAAAGGCGTCTTTGGATTAAAACTGCAGAACAATAATTTCGGTGACCGCCTCTGCATGATTGCGGAGCTTCGCGTAGAATTCGAAGATGGCTCTGTCCGGGTAATTTCTTCCGATGATTCATGGGAATATAAAGGAAGTGATGTGGAAGCTTCCGGCATTTATCTGGGTGAAACATTCAATAGACAATTGTATGCAGATAAAGATAATCCATTAAAAAAAGCGGTTTATATTGATGCTCCATTAACCGGAAAGCTGGTAGCGCGATACAGTGCACCAATTGTAATCAAAGAAACCATTGCAGCAAAAGAAATCATCCATACACCTGCAGGCGAAACTGTCATTGATTTCGGACAGAATCATGCCGGATTTATGTCCTTTGAGGCAAAGAATTTCCCGGCTGGCACAAAGGTGACTTTTGAATGTGCCGAGATTCTCCAGGATGGCAACTTCTATCATGATAACTATCGTGATGCAGAATCAAAATTTGTTTATGTATCTGATGGAAGAGATGAATATGTTCGTCCACATTTTACCTTCTTCGGATATCGTTATTTGAAGGTGACAGGTTGGCCGGGCGAGCTAAAGCTCGGTGATATCACTGCAAATGTCATCTATTCGGATTTGGAGAGAATTGGATTTATAGAAACTTCAAATGAGAAAATCAATCGTCTGTATCAGAACTGTCTCTGGGGTCAGAAGTCCAATTTCATTGATATTCCTACAGATTGCCCGCAGAGAAGTGAGCGTCTTGGATGGACAGGAGATACACAGGTATTTACCCCGACTGCCTGCTACAATATGGATTCTCGTGTGTTCTATCATAAATTCTATAAAGATGTTTATTCAGATCAGATGCGAGCAGGCGGAGCAGTTGCCAGCTTTATTCCTTCCTTTGGAGAAGTGGGCGGATCCTCAATCTGGGGCGATGTGGCTACCATGTCTCCGGATGCAGTATTGAAGGCCTATGGAAATATCAAAGAGATGGAATTGTTCTATCCTATGATGAAGGAATGGGTAGAATGGATGTACAGAAAAGACGAGAACGACGAAGGCGGTGCTCGCAAATGTATTTCCAGATTTACCTTTGGAGATTGGCTTGGATTAGACGGAATTACAGAGCAAAGCTTTAAGGGCGGAACCGAAGATGATATGTTAAATCATGCATATTATTATTGGTCCACAAAGATTACCGCCGAGATGGCAGAGCGCATTGGAAAAGCCGAGGATGCGAAAAGATACTTTGCGCTGGCAGAAGAAATCAAGGAATCCTTCCTATCAGAATATTTCACACCAAACGGATTGATGGCGCAGGATACACAAGCTTCTTATATCGTAGCGCTTAAGTTTGGTTTATATCGCGATCGCAATCGCTTGATTGAACAGTTTTGCAAGCGTTTGAAGAAAGATTGCTACGAAATCAAATGTGGATTTGTAGGTGCTCCGCTTTTGTGTATGTCACTTTGCGAAAACGGAATGGAAGATCTTGCTTATGAATTCTTATTTAAGGAAGGCTTCCCAAGCTGGCTGTATTGTGTCAACCTTGGCGCAACCACAATCTGGGAGAGATGGAATTCCCTTCTTCCGGACGGAACCTGCAGCGGCACCGGCATGAATTCGTTTAATCATTATTCTTACGGATCTGTGGTTGAATTTATGTATGCCTACATTGGAGGAATCCGTACTGCAGGAATCGGCTACAAGCAGGCTGTGATTGCACCAAAGCCGAATATGCGTTTTAAATATTTTAATTGCAGTTATGATAGTGCATATGGAAAATATGTCTCAAATTGGGAAATCAAAGAAGATGGAACCTTCTGTATGCATGTTGAAGTGCCATTTAACTGTACTGCGCAATTGGTATTGCCTCGTTATCAGGGAGAGCAGATCCGTTGCAATCAAAGCATTACTCCGGATGAGAACGGTCAGGTGATCATCGAAGCCGGAAGCTATGATATCAGCTATGCACCGAAAAATGACTTTAGATATATGATTGATGCAAATACCAGATTAAGTGAGCTGACACAATATCCGGCTGCAATGGAAATCTTAAAAGAGAATATGCCGAATGTATATCAAATGGCTGCAAGCAAGGATAAGGAGAGCGGACTCTTTACCTTAGGAGAACTTCCTCATTTATTCTTCATGGGAATCGATCCTGCGAAGATGTCCGAAACAAACGAAAAACTGTTTAAGGTAAATTGTTTTGGTGCGTAATTTCTAAAAAATGTAAATCTTAAAGAAAAATTAAGAATTGATTAGCAAAAATGGCGAAAGAAATCCCATTCTTTCGCCATTTTTTGTGAAGTGAGAAATTTGACATCATAAATTAAATTTTGTATGATATATAAGACTTTGTGATAAAGGAAGGAGAACATTCAAAATGGATGAATTATTAGAGATTTTAAACGAGTTGCACCCGGATGTAGACTTTACTACAGAAACCGGTTTGATTGATAATATGATACTTGACTCATTTGACATTGTTACTTTGATTTCAGAAATCAGCGAGAACTTCGATGTGACAATTTCAGCAGAGTATATCATCCCTGAGAACTTCAATTCAGCTCAGGCATTATATGCTTTGATTGAGAAATTAGAAGACGAGGATTAATTATGTTATTAACTTCCTATGGATTTATAGGCTTTGTCTTAATCCTTGCAATTTTATATTATGTTTTTCCGAAGAAGCTGCAATGGATGCTGCTTCTTCTTTTCAGTTATCTATTTTATCTGTCATGGAACCCGCTATATCTGATTTTTATAGCGGTGACCACAGTTACGATTTGGGGCTGTGGACTCTTAATCGACAGAAATTATGAAACACAGAGTTCCTATCTAAAGGCGAATAAAGAAAACCTTTCGAAGGACGAGAAAAAATTATATAAAAGCGGTATGAAAAAAGCGCGTGGGCGCTGGCTGCTGTTAGGTATCCTGATCAATATTGGAATTTTGGCCGTTGTAAAGTACACACAGTTTGTGGTTGGAATCTTTAACGGCGGAAAAGGACTTTCCTTTGTGACATTTATTGTCCCACTTGGAATTTCTTTCTATACATTCCAGGCGGTGGGATACCTTATTGATGTGAAAAGAGGAACCATCAAAGCAGAGAAGAATCTGTTCAAATTTGCTTTGTTTGTATCCTTCTTCCCGCAGTTGATCCAGGGACCAATCAGCAGATTCGCAGATTTGTCAGAGACACTTTTGGCTGAGCATGCTTTTGATTGGAAAAACATATCCTATGGTGTTGAGCGCGTAATGTGGGGCTTTTTTAAGAAGCTGATTGTGGCAGATCGTGTGGCACCGGCAGTGACAACCTTAGTGGGAGATATCCAGACTTATACCGGAGCATATGCCTTTGCCGCAATGATTTTGTATACGATGCAGTTGTATGCAGATTTCACCGGAGGTATTGATATTACAATCGGTGTGGCTCAGATTTTCGGTATTCGCGTTACAGAGAACTTTAACAGACCATATTTTTCAACCTCATTAAAAGAGTACTGGAGAAGATGGCATATCACCATGTGTCAGTGGTTCCGCGAGTTTGTATTTTATCCTGTGTCTACCAGTAAGGCGATTCAGGGAATTGCAAAATTCTCCCGCAAGCATTTCGGAGACAATATCGGAAAGAAGTTACCGGTTTATCTGTCTTCTTTTGTGGTTTGGTTTGCCACCGGTATCTGGCATAACGCAGGCTGGAATTTTATCGTATGGGGCCTTTTGAACTGGTTCATTTTGATGGTATCGGAAGAATTGGAACCGTTATACGAAAAGTTCCATGGCAAGTTCAAATTCTCAAATACCTTTGGATATAAAATCTTTATGGGACTTAGAACCTTCTTATTAATCAGTGCATTGAATCTGTTTGATGAGTTTGCATCGGTTGGAGATACCTTAAAGGAATTTGCATCCATGTTTACCGCAGGAAATTATCATGTGTTGGTGGACGGTTCTATGCTGAATTTGGGACTGAGCGCATTGGATTATGGAATTTTATTGGGCGGAGTCATCATCATGCTGATTGTAAGCATTGTGCAGGTTCGCGGTAGTGTACGCGATCAGATTGCCGCAAAGCCATATCCGGTTAGATTTATGATTTGGTTTGCACTGTTTTTGGTAATTCTTTTAGTCGGTGCATATGGAATCGGATATGATTCTGCTCAATTTATTTATAACCAGTTCTAAAGAAACTTAAGGAAGAGAACATGAGTACAAAGAAAAAAATCGGAATTCGCGTGGTTGTATCCGTACTGATTGTGGTTGTGGTTCTGTATTTGCTGCAGAAGCTTTTGATGCCAAAGTACGTGACCGGCATTGTAGAAGGTGCCTTTGTCGCAGAATTCTATGAAGAAGAAAATAAAGATTTCGATGTGGTTTTCGTCGGCGATTGCGAAGTATATGAAAACTTTTCGCCGATTACACTTTGGGAAGAATATGGAATCAACAGCTATATCAGAGGAAGTGCGGAACAGTATATCTGGCAGTCTTATTATCTGTTGGAAGATACTCTGCGCTATAGTAATCCAAAGGTAGTGGTATTTAATATTCAGTCCCTTCAGTTTAATGAATCTCAAAGCGAGGCATACAATCGTATGTCCTTAGAAGGAATGGAATGGTCCATGACCAAGGTCAATGCAATCAAGGCTTCGATGACAGAAGAAGAGAACTTCCTTGATTATGTATTTCCGATTCTGCGATATCATAGCAGATGGAGTGAACTTTCATTCGATGATATAAAATATATGTTTAACAGCCCGACTGTTTCCTATAACGGTTATTTCATGAGAGTGGATACCAGACCGGTAGAGACAGTTCCGGAAGGAATGCAGTTAGCGGATTATTCCTTTGGAGATAATGCGTGGAAATATCTTGATATGATGAGAGAACTCTGCGCCGAAAAGGGAATTCAGCTTGTATTAGTGAAAGCACCAAGTGTTTATCCAACCTGGTATGATGAATACGAAGAACAGGTAGAAGAATATGCTGCAGAATATGATCTTCCATATTATAACTTCCTGGAATTAACGGAAGAAGTGGGGATTGATTATTCTACGGATACTTATGATGCCGGTTTACATATGAATATCAACGGAGCTGAAAAAATGGCTTCCTACTTCGGCAAGATTTTAGCGGAAGAATATGGTGTGGAAGACAGACGCGGCGACGAGGAATTAGATGCAATTTGGAAAGAACAGATTGCGGAATATGAAGCTGAAATCGATCGACAATGTGAGTTGTACGATGTGGATAAGAGCACATTATATAGATATAGGGAGAGTGACAACTAAATGTGTGGAATATGCGGAATTTATAATCTTCGTGGCAAGAAGCCAATCGAAGAAAAAGTCTTAGACAAGATGCTTGAGAAAATCAAGCACCGCGGTCCGGATGGAAAAAATATGTTAATCAATGACCGTGTTGGTCTTGGCTTTGTCAGATTAAGTTTTATCGATTTAACAGGCGGTATGCAGCCAATCGAAAATGAAGACAGAAAGATTGCCATGACTTGTAACGGTGAAATCTTTAACTATCAGGAATTAAAGGAAGAGCTGTTAAAGAAAGGTCATTCTTTCAGAACCGGAACAGATGTAGAAGTCATTCTTCATTTATATGAAGAATACGGTTTGGATTTTCCGAAGCATTTAAATGGACAGTTTGCAATTGCATTATATGACGGAAATAAGGATCAATTAATTTTGGTTCGTGATCAGATTGGTATTTGCCCGTTATTCTATACAGTTGCGGATGATCGCGTAATCTACGGTTCAGAAATTAAGGGAATTCTGGAATATCCTGGAATTGAGCGCAAACTGAATATGAAAGCAGTGGATCAGCTGATGAATTATCCGGGTGTTGTTTCACCGAATACATTCTTTAAGAATATCTATTCTCTTCGTGCCGGACATATGCTTCTGATTCGTCCGGAGCAGGAAATTCAAGATATCGAATATTGGGATCTTCAATATTCTCCGGAAGAAGAGGACAAGGGCGAAGAATATTATGTAGAAAACCTGCGTGAGTTGTTAAAGAAAGCAATTTCCAGAAGACTGATTGCAGATGTACCGATTGGATTTTATATTTCCGGCGGACTGGATAGTTCGGTGGTTGCTTGCTATATCGGTAAATTCCTTTTGAACAGTTATTATTCATTTTCTGCGGAAATCGGCGAGGGAGACCTTGACGAAAGCGAATATCAGAAAATTGTAAAGGACTGTGTGAAATCAGAGCACTACAGCACCAAGGTTGCAGAAGAGGAAATCTGGAACAACATTGGAAATGTTATTTATCATGCGGAAAGTGCTGTAAAGGAAAGCTACGATGTGGCAGCTTATATGCTCTCCGGATTAGTACAATCTTCTCCGGCAAAGGCAGTATTAACCGGTCAGGGATCCGATGAATTTTTCTACGGATATGTAGGATATATGGTAGATTTGTTCCGCAATATGCAAAAGGGCAAGATGTCTCCGGAAGAACTCGAAGTCAATGAGCGTCTCTGGGGTGATCCATATTTCCGTTTCGAGAGAAATCATCCGGAAATCAGAAAGATTCATATGAAATTGTACAGTCAGGATGTCAGAGCAGATATCGATAACTTCTCTGCTTTTGCCACAAGCCCGATTGATGTAAATAAAGTTAAGGGGTTGAGCTCACAGAAGAGAAGAAGTTATATCGATTACAAGCTTCGTCTTTCCGATCATTTGCTTGGAGAGCACGGAGACCGCATGTTCTTCTCGCACTCTGTAGAAGGTAGACATCCGTTCTTAGATGCGGAACTTTTAGATTTCGTAACGAAGATTCCGGATAAGTATAAATTAAAAGGTGTCAATGAGAAATATATCTTAAAGAGAGCAGGAGAAGGCATTGTACCGGATCCGATTCTGAAACGTAAGAAATTCCCATTCCAGGCACCGGGAATGTCTGCAATGATTAAGAAACCTTCAACAATGGATTTCTTAAGCGATGATTTGATTAAGAAATATGGCGTGTTCGATGTCAATTACATCAATGAGTTAAAGAAGGTATACCAGCAGGATGACTTTAAACTCATGGGCGCATATGAAATCGATTATCTTTTGATTGCAATGACAGTTACAATGCTTTGTGAACAGTATCAGTTATCTTTATAAATAGACAAAGAGGGAATGGTTTATGGCAGCTGATTCTTCAATCAAGGTAATACCGGGAACCAATCGCAGAGGTTCAACCTCCGGTAGAAGCCAAAACTATAGAAATTATAATACTTCAGGCAGACGCCCTTCAGGTTCGAGAAATTCTGCAAGTGCAAAGCGCAGACGTAGAAGAAATCGAAGAAGAAGAGCCTTGGTAAAATTTGCGGTTGTTTTAGTATTCATACTCATTGTGCTTCTTGTGGCAGTTATTTGGCTGGAGAAGAGCCGTGTGAAATCTTCTGTAACAGTAGAGGCCGGCACTCAAGTCAGTGTGAAGACATTTTTGAATATGGATGATAGCGGCGCTTACTTTACTGCAGATTCAGATGATGTGGTAACAGGTGATACATTTGTGGCTTCAACGCCGGGCGAATTTTCTATTTCGATTAAGACAGGCTTATTTGTCCACAAGACGAAATTAATCATTACAGATACAAAGGGTCCTGAATTTACGGTACAAAATATTGATACCTATACCAATCTGAACAACACTCAGATTGCAGCAGAAGAGTTTGTTGTGGATTCACAGGATCAAACAAATGTAACCTACACTTACGAAACCGAGCCTGACTTCACGAAAGAAGGTACACAAAGTGTTGTGATTGTAGGAACGGATGCAGCAGGTAATTCCACAAAACAGGAAGCGACTTTAACGCTTACCATCGATACGGAAGCACCGACCATTACAGGAACTGATTTTGAAGCATACATTGGAGATACAATCAGCTACAAGAATCAGGTAAGTGTGTCCGATAATCTGGATGAAGATCCTGAAATTACGGTGGATACTTCAGCAGTTGATACGGCAAATGAGGGTTCTTATCAAGTTGCATATACAGTGACAGATGCTGCGGGAAATTCCGCAAGCACCACATTAACCATGACATTAAAGGCGCATGCATATAGCGAAGAAGCGGTTTATGAGCTTTGCGATGATATCCTTGCACAGATTATCACATCGGATATGTCAAAATATGATCAGTGTTATGCAATCTACACTTGGATTCACGAACATATCGGTTATGTGAATTCCTCTGAAAAAGGTGACTGGGTTAAGAGTGCATACGAAGGCATTACAACAGGTAGCGGAGATTGCTATGTATATGCCAGTGTTTCAAAAGCACTTTTGACAAGAGCAGGAATCAAAAATATGGACATCAGCAAGATTCCGGTAGGAGACAGTGAGCACTATTGGAATTTGGTTGATATAGATGATGGACACGGTTGGTATCACTTTGATGCGACTCCGCGTGTCGGCCATCCAAATCTGTTTATGTTGACAGATGATGAGTTAATGGAATATTCTAATTCTCATGACAAGAGTCATAATTATGATCCGTCACTTTATCCGGATATTCCATAATTTAAGTAAGGACAAGCAATAGAGATGAACAAACTTGGTGTTATCGGCGGACTCGGACCAATGGCAACAGCATATTTTTACCAGCTGATTGTACAGATGACCGAGGCCTCAACGGACCAGGAGCATATTGAGACGATTATTTATTCTCGTCCGGCTACTCCCGATCGAACAAAATTTATATTGGGAAAAAGTAAAGAAGACCCGATGCCATTTCTTTTAGACGCGGGGCGCAAGTTAAAGCGTCAAGGTGCAAATGTAATTGCGATTCCGTGCATTACAGCACATTATTTTCAAAAGCGTTTGGAGAAAACATTAGGAACCCGCGTGATTCACGCAATCGAAGAAACCGGAAAATACTTAAAACACCGAAATATCCACACCGTAGGCATTATGGCAACGGACGGAACGGTGGAAAGCAAACTGTTTCAGACAATTCTTGGAAAATACAATATCGAATGTGTCACTCCTGAAAAAGAAGGTCAGGAGAAGGTGATGCATTTGATTTATAAAGATGTGAAGAGCGGAAAGCCTGTTGAAATGGACTTGTTTGAAAGCGTTTCAAAAGAGTTGTTTGATGCCGGAGCGCAAGTGATTCTTTTGGGGTGTACGGAACTTTCCTTAATTAAAAGAGATTATACTCTAGGAAAGGGCTTTTTGGATGTGATGGAAGTACTCGCACGTCAGGCAGTCATTTCCTGTGGAAGATTAAAAGAAGAATACAATGAATTGATTACGGAGTAGAAAAATGCAGAACCATGTACTTGATTATTTAACACAAATTGTAGATGTAAAGCCGGATAAGCTTGCCTTTTCTAACGGTGAGGAAGGCTTAACCTTTAGAGAGGTGTATGACCAGAGCCGCGCAATCGGAAGCTTTTTGGCATCAAAGAATGTTTATCATCAGCCTGTTGTGGTATTTATGAATAAGCATCCAAAGGAAGTAACCGCTTTCTTCGGTGTAATTACAGGCGGAGATTATTATGTGCCAATCGATGAAGAAATGCCGGCCAGCAGAATTCAGCTGATTTTGGACAATGTACAGTCGCCGGTTATCATCTGCGACGAAGTATGTGCCGAAAAGGCAAAGGCATTCCAATTCAGCGGCGAAGTTGTACTTTATGACGACATTGCAAAGACTCCTGTAGACGCAGAGGCTTTGAAAAAGATTTATGACAAGGCAATCGATACTGACCCGATTTATATTGTATTTACATCCGGCTCAACAGGTGTGCCAAAGGGCGTATGTGCTTGTCACCGCTCAGTACTTGATTATATTGAGCAGCTTTCCGAAACATTAGGATTTGATGAGGATACCGTATTCGGAAACCAGACACCGCTTTATTTCGATGCTTGCTTAAAGGAACTGTATCCAACCTTAAAATTCGGCGCAACTACCTATTTGATTCCACGTGCATTATTTATGCAGCCAATCAAATTGGTAGAATATTTAAATCAGTACAAAATTAATACAGTATGTTGGGTTGTCTCAGCATTGACTATGATTTCAGCCTTCGGAACCTTCAAAACCGTACAGCCGAAGTACCTTCGCAATATTGCATTCGGAAGCGAAGTATTCCCGATTAAGCAGTTTAGAATCTGGAAAGAGGTTCTTCCGGAAGCATCCTTCACAAACCTTTACGGACCGACAGAAGGAACCGGTATGTGCTGCTTCTATCATGTCGACCGCGACTTTGAATTGGATGAGGTTATTCCGGTAGGACGTCCGTTTAAGAACACAGAGATCATTTTGTTAACAGACAAAAATGAGAGAGCAGCCGACGGAGAAGTGGGAGAAATCTGCATCCGCGGAACCTCCATCACCTTAGGCTATTACAACAATCCGGAAAAAACAGCAGAAGCATATACACAAAACCCATTGAATCCGCATTATCCGGAATTGATTTATCGTACCGGCGATCTTGGCAAATTTAATGAGCGGGGTGAACTTGTCTTCGTATCAAGAAAAGATTATCAAATTAAGCATATGGGACATCGTATTGAGCTTGGAGAAATCGAAGCCAATGTGAATATGGTTGATGCAATCAAGTTCTCCGGATGTATTTATGATACCGTAAAGGGTAAGATTGTGCTTTATTATGTGGGAGACATCAGCGAGAAAGATTTAACCCTTTCTTTAAAGGAAAAACTTCCACGTTATATGGTTCCAAATAAGATTATCAAGTTGGACGAGATGCCATTGACGGCAAACGGAAAAATTGATAGAGTAACACTGAAAAATAATTATCAAAAGAGGGATTAATCATGAAGAAAAAATTAGCAATTGTACTTGTGGCTTGCGCATGTATCGGACTGCTTAGTGCATGCGGTGGAAGCACAGAAAAGAAAGTTTCAGATGGCTCAAGCAGCTCAAGCAATACTTCAAGCGAAAGCAGTACTACATCAAACGGATATGCATTTGAAGCAGGCGGAGCAAAGCTTGTAATCGATTCTGAATTCGATCAGTATAAATCAGCATTAGGCGAAGAGACAAGCTGCTATGAAGCACCAAGCTGTGCATTCGGCGACTTAGATAAGATTTGGACCTACAGCGGATTTGAAGTAAACACTTATCAGGTAGATGGCGTAGATTATATTTCAACTGTTGTATTAAAGGACGATACCGTAAGCACACCGGAAGGTGTCAGCATCGGAGATTCCGCAGATGATGTAATCGCAAAATACGGCGAAGCAAGCACACAGGATGCAAGCCAGATCGTATACGAAAAAGACAGCATGAAATTAATCTTTATGTTAAGTTCAGATGCTGTATCACAGATTCAGTATAAGACTACAAAATTTTAAGAAAAAAGCCTTCCGTAATGGAAGGCTTTTTTGACATAAAAAGCGCTCCGCACTTTTTGACGCGGATTTTGCGCAACCGCACCACATCCCTCTTCCCACACAAGGTCTCGCTGCGAAAATTGCACCAACGTGTTTCGCTTCTTCTATTACCGAATTTTTCTTCTCCGGGGTATCCGGGCCGATATTTCTAAACCCTCCCAGAGTGACATATACCCGTGCGATGGCGGAATTAGAGAAAAGTCTTAGCAGGTCTTTTTCTCCGCCGAAGAACTTTG
>SVFB01000047.1 GCA_015057085.1 Lachnospiraceae bacterium | reverse complement strand
TACCCCGGAGAAGAAAAATTCGGTAATAGAAGAAGCGAAACACGTTGGTGCAATTTGCGCAGCGAGACCTTGTGTGGGAAGAGGGATGTGGTGCGGTTGCGCAAAATCCGCGTCAAGAAAGTGCGGAGCGCTTTTTATGATGAATTTCGGAGAAATTTCCTATATCATAAAAAGTGATTCTTTAAGACAATTATGGGAGGAAACAAAAACTATGGAAAAATTAAAGATTTTACTGGTGACCGGTCTTTTAACAGCTGAGCACCAAGGACGTATCATTACACAAAAGATCAGAGAATTGTTAGAAGCCACAGGGCGTTTTGAGGTGGTAATCACAGAAGAATTTCGGAATATCACGCCTGCATATTTAGAGCCTTATGATGCGCTTTTTATCGACTATGATGGCAAGACATGGCCAACCGATCATGCGCGCCGTTTCGGAGAGCAAAGTGAAAAGGCGTTGTTTGATTTTGTTGCAAGCGGAAAGGGATGCGTCTTTTATCATTCCAGCATTTGGGTCGATCCGGATTGGCCGGATGAATACCGAAAGTTGTTGGGAGGATATTGCGCAATGGATCAAGGTTGCAGAAGATGTCCGAAGGATGATCATTACGTGCTGACAGAGGATCCAAATCACCCGATTACAAAAGGAATCGATGCAAAATGGATGAATGTCTTTGATGATTTATTTACTCAGGTCATCATTCATCCGGAGGCAAACGTTCATGTGCTGGCATCTGTTTTTGATGATGTGGAAAACTACCGTGTGCCGGGATTTCCGCCTCCTCATCATCCGGTTGAAATTCCGGATGGAAAGCTTGAAAACATGCCGGGTGTGAACCAAAATACGCCTGTAATTTGGACCAATGAATACGGAAAAGGTCGTGTCTTTGTGACCTCAATCGGACATTGGGAAGCTTTGGACCGCTTTAATTTTATCACCATGCTGGTGCGAGGAACAGAATGGGCTGCAAGCGGAAAAGTGACCTTGGAGAAACCGGATCGAACCGGCGATAATCGATTAAAACTTTTCCCGTATTATTAATCTGTATGACCCCTTTTACGTAGAATTATGGAGTTGAATCTATAAAAAGTGATGTCGTATACTGTATCTAGATGCTATAGGGGGTTATTATGGATACTTTTGAAAAACGTCAAAGGATACGCATTGAAATTACGGATGAGACACAGGAATCAGAGCATTTTCATCAGGATATAGAGCTGATTTATGTGCTTGAAGGGGAAGTAGATGTGTTGATGGAACCGGAGAATACACATCTTCGTTCCGGTGATATATTGGTCGTAAATGCAAACAAAAATCATGCCATCAAAGGAAGTCATGGGATGCTTCTGGCGAAACTAATGGTTTCTTATGAGACAGTCGGTGATATTGTAGGCTGTATTGATGGCATTTTTTGGTGCAATTCTACCTTGGATGAGAACGAACATTATGAGGAACTTCGCACCACGATTCGCAAGCTGCTGGCGCATTATACCAGCTCCGGCGGAAATGTGGTTGACTTTGGACATATCAGTTTATGCTATCGGATTTTAGATATTCTGGCAGTGAACTTTCTTGTTCGAACCAGCGATCGGGAAGGCGCAGGCGTAGATGGCATATTAAATAATCGAATCGAGCAGATTAATAATTATGTGCGTGGCAATTATTCAAGCCAGATGAGTCTAAAGGACCTGGCGCAGAAACTGTATTTATCAGAGGCATATTTGTCCAGATTCTTTAAGAAGAATTATGGCATGAGTTTTGTGAAATATGTAAACAATATTCGATTGAGTCATGCCATGGATGAATTGCTGTATACGGATGAACCGATTACCAAGATTGCCTATAACAATGGTTTCTCCAATGCCGCGTTGTTTAATAAGAATTTTAAGCAGATATATGGGGAAACACCTTCTCAGGTGAGAAAGCGACATCGCATTCATCCGAACCCGGAAATGGCGGATGATAACAAACGCCTCAAAGAGCGATTGGAGAATTTTTTCTATAAAAATGCAATCCAGGATGAGGAAATTGCAAGCATCGGATCGCAAAAAGAAATTGAATGCTCTGTATCAGAATATGATAAGATGCCGTCGTTACAGCAGAATTTATGCGCAGTCATAAACGGTGGTTCGGCTGAAGAATTATTGCATTCCGGCGTGCAGGAACATATTTTGAAAGCAAAAGAGGACTTTTCTATCAAATATGTTCGTATCTGGAATCTGTTTTCACCTGAATTGCTTGTGAAAATATGTGATGATAAATCGGGATATAATTTTTCGCGATTGGATAATGTGCTTGAGTTTTTAGTTTCAAATGGATTGAAACCATGGCTGGAACTGGGACCGAAACCGAAGCGAATTATTAAAGGTGTCGGTGATAATATCCTTTATAAGGATGAAGAAGGCATTAAATATGATGTGAATCTATGGGCATGCACCATTGATGCCTTTATGAGGAATATAAACGAAAACTTTGGCATTGCAGAGGTGGAGAACTGGGTATTTGAATTATGGAACGATGAGCGTGCGGAACTGGATTCGGACTATGACTATATCAAACTGTTTGAAACCCTTTCATCTGTCATCAGAAAGCGCAATAAGAAATGCAAAATCGGCGGTTGTGGTTTGCGTGAAGATTGGAACAAGACCGGATTAAAAAATTTCTTTACAAAGTGGCATCAATCAAAGGAGCAGCCGGATTATCTTTCTGTCATGTATTATCCATATGAAAGAGGCGCTTATGAAAATGATTATTATTCAAAGCGCAGTACGGACAATGACGGATTGCTGCATTGTGTAGAAAGAACGCGCGCATTGTGTACAGAATGCGGTTTCTCTCCGGACATTCCGATTGTGGTATCCGAGTGGAATTTGACTGTTTCCGATCGAAATTATTTGAATGATTCAAGCTATAAGGCGGCTTATTTGATTAAAAATCTGATTCAGATTATGAATAAGGCGGATGCTGTGGCGCTATTTCATTTAACAGATCGCACAGGAGAATATTTCGATACCAACGGTTTGTTATTCGGAGGGATGGGATTTTTCAGCAGAGATAGCATTTCCAAGCCTGCCGCTTTGGGCTTGTCTTTCTGGAAATATTTGCTTCCAAAGGTGGTAGCGAGAGGAGAGAATTATATTATCACAGCGGATGAAAATCATAATTATTACATGCTTTGCCATAATCAAAAGAAACTGAATTTCAATTATTATCTGGTTGATGAAGGTGAAATTAAGAAAGAGGAATTGTGGAAATATTTTGAGAATTTAGACAGCATGAGTCTTTCGGTATCTCTAAAAGATGTGGAAGGTGGCACATACAAGGTGAAGGCCTATCGTGTGAATAGCAGATACGGAAATGTGCTGGAATGTTGGAGAGATTTGGATTATGATATGCATCTTTCCAAAAATGACATCCAATATATTTCCAGAGAATGCCAACCGAAACTGACGCAGAAATATATAAAGGTCGAAAATGGAATTCTTAAAATGGATTTTGAACTGGCATATAATGAAGTTCTTTTTGTGCGAATGAGCAAAATTGATTGAAAATGTACTTGATAAAAAACAAGGTCAAAAAAATTAAGAAATTTTTTGACCTTGTTTTTTGTTGGGCAAATGAAAAATAAAAAGAAGAAAGAATCGACAATTTTTGGGGCAAAAAAACAAAATTAGTCTTTTTTGATTCTGCTTAAAATGGAATTTGTATTAATCGATTGGGGTTAATCAAGGTTTATGAAAAGGAGAAGAAACTATGAATCGAAAAAGACTTGTAGCAGCCGGACTTGCGGCAGTGATGGCGGTATCACTTGCAGCATGTGGCGGCAAAACAGACAGCACACAAAGCAGCAAGACAACGCAGATTAATGATAATACTGCAAATTCAGATGCTGCCAACACAGAGAAGACAGATGAAACACTTACCATTTCTCTTTCTTCAGAACCATCATCCATTGTGGGATCGTTGGTAGGAGAGTCAGAAAACGAAGGTTGCGTCATCTCTGGTGCAATTTTAGACACACTGGTTGCCACTGATCCAACCACCGGTGAAGTAAAGCCAAGACTGGCTACAGAATGGGAATGGCTGGATGATTATCGTGTGCAATTTACACTTCGCGATGATGTGGTTATGACAGATGGACATACGATGACCTCCGCAGATGTTGTATATACCGTAAATACGCTTGCGGCACAATCCGCAAACGGCGATGCAGGAAGATATTTCGACGCATCCAAGACGGAAGCTGTGGATGATACTCATGTCATCGTAGCATTTAATACAGTATCACCTGATTTAATTGCGATGTTAAGCTGGACCCCATTTGGAATTTTCTCAGAAGCAGAAGTGGAAGCAGCAGGTGGATTTGATGCTGCTGCAGATAAGCCGGTAATCGGATCCGGACGCTATCGCTTCAAAGAATGGGTAGCAGGACAGTATATCGTATTAGAGCGAAATGATGATTACTGGGATGATGATTATGCAGGATATTATAAAGAAATCAAACTGACATTCACAAGTGATGCAGCTGCACGTGTGATGCAGGTGCAATCAGGAGATGCGCAGGTGACAACCGATATCGATATCGCCCAGGCAGCAACCTATGAATCAGATGAAAACTTAAGCACAACCTTCTATTCATTTGGACAGGTATATCACTTATGGTTCAACATGAGAGATTCTGAAGCAATGAAAAACGCAGATGTGCGTGCGGCAATCGACAAGGCATTGGATTATCAGGCGATTGCAGCATATGCCACAGCAGGACAGGCTGAAGAATCATTGGGATATATCGAATCAGATGTGGCTTTTGCACATGACTACTATACAAAAGAAGAGCGCGCACAGGACATCGAAGGAGCCAAAGAGCTTCTCGCAAGCGCAGGATACGGAGATGGCCTTTCTGTAAAATGTGTCGGACTCGGAGATACCGAAGGCCTTTATACTGTCATCCAGGAGCAGTTGGCGCAGGCTGGCATCACATTAACCATTGAATCCACTGATACTGCAACCTTCGTGCAGGCGGCAAACAGCGGTGATTATGATTTGATTATTGTAGGCGAATATCTCGATACCAGAAATCCGTCCGCATTCACCTTCTTCCGTCAGGCAAATATCGATACCTTCTGCATTGGAGGACCGAAGACAACAACCTCAGAAATCGAAGGGTTAATCGATGAAATTGTATTGGCAGAAAGCAATGAAGCAGCAGCAGAACCAATTGAAAAATTAATGGAAATCTTCAAAAAAGATACCTGGGTTCTCAATCTTTGTCCTCAGTTAAAGGCAGTTGTAACCGCTTCAAATATTAAGGGTGTTGCCACAAGAGAACGTGGATTCCTCGATATTACAACTTATTATGCAGTAGCAGAGTAAAATGACAACTCTCATGGGGCGTATGCTCCATGAGAGTTCGAAAAAATGTAACACATTAGGAGTGGGATTCATGATTAAATATATCATCAAAAGAGTTTTATATTTGATACCGATTCTGATCGGTGTATCCGCCATCATTTTCGCATTAAAGACATGGACTCCGGGAGATCCGGCCCGAAGCATTCTCGGAAATGATGCAACCCAGGAACAGGTAGATGCGAAGAGAGAAGAACTCGGGCTAAACGATCCTGTACTGGTTCAATATTTTCATTACATCAAAGATATCGTGACAAAAGGAGATTTTGGAGATTCTTATAGAACAGGAAAACCGGTTTTAGAAGAAATCCTTCCGCGCCTAAAGACCTCAGCCATTATCACATTGGGCTCAGTCGCCATCGGCGCCATCATTGGTGTCTTCTTAGGCATCATTTCCGCACTGAAAAAGTACACATGGGCAGACTCGCTTGTGCTTGTCATTTCCATGTTTTTCCAGTCCGTACCGGAATTTGTTGTCGGATTGGCATTGATTTTTGTATTCGCAGTAAATTTACACTTACTACCGGCATCGGGAATCGAAAACGCAGCCGGATATATTATGCCGATGCTTTGTATCGGACTTGCATCTATCGCAAATTACACTCGTATCACCAGATCTTCCATGCTCGAAGTCCTGGGTGAGGATTACATCAGAACCGCAAGAGCAAAGGGCCAAAAGGAAAGCAATATCACATTCCGTCATGCCCTGCGCAATGCCATGATTCCTGTGGCACAATCCATCGGAACATCCCTTGGCAATTCCATCGGAGGTGGAATGGTTTTGGAGACCGTATTCGGTGTACCGGGTGTTGGAAAATATATTACAGACTCTATTACACAGAGAAACTATCCATCGGTTTTGGGCGGAGCGCTCATTATCGCAATGGTATTGACCATCATCAATCTTCTTGTAGACTTAAGCTTTATTGCCATTGATCCACGTCTGAAGACCACAATCATCACTGGCAGCAAAAAGTGCAAAAAGACACAGGCAGCAGCATAGGGGAGGAGAGAGAAATGGCAAAAATGATGACTCCCGAGATGGAGAAAATTTTAAATAAGAAAGCAAAACGCAAGAAGCCTCTGAAGTCCACACCGGCTTATGAGTCTTGGAAGCGTTTTAAGAGAAATAAGACAGCAATTGTAGGACTTGTTGTTGTAATCATCCTGATTTTGATTGCAATCTTTGCGCCTCTGCTTGCTCCATACGATTATCAAACACAAGATTACACAGCCATGATGCAAAAGCCGAGTTCTGCGCATTGGTTTGGCACAGATCAATTCGGTCGCGATATCTTTAGTCGCTGTATTTATGGCGCCAGATATTCTTTACTGATTGCGCTGTTCTGTACCATTGCTGCTTTATTTTCAGGCGGACTTTTGGGCATCATTGCAGGATATTTTGGAGGAATCGTGGATACAATCATCATGAGAATCATGGATATCTTCCAATCGATTCCGATGATTATGATGGCAATGTGCATCGTTGCAGTGCTTCAAAATGGTATTCCGCAGCTGGTGACTGCAATCATGTTTGCATCCATGCCAACCATGGCGCGCAACAATCGAGCCGCAATCCTGCGTGTGCGCGGAAGCGATTATATTGAATCTTCAGAAGCCATCGGCGTTGGTCAATTTCGGATGATTATCAAGCATATGATACCGAATGCAGCAGGTGTTATGATCATCTACTTCGTCGGATTTTTGGCAGTATCCATTATGATGATGTCTTCTATGAGTTACATTGGAGTAGGACTTGCTGCTCCGACACCGGAGTGGGGACTGATTTTAAATGATGGAAAGGCATATCTGAGCTCATCACCGTACATGATGCTTTTCCCGGCGCTGATGATTATGATCACCTGTTTCGCCTTCAACCTATTGGGTGACGGACTACGTGATGCATTTGATCCAAAATCCAAGTAATTGAGGGGGAAGTAAGATGAGTGAAAACATTTTAGAGATACAAAATCTCGTAGTGCATTACGAGACACAGGATGAGGTGGTAGAAGCGGTAAATAGCATAAATCTCACCCTGAAAAAAGGAGAAATCCTGGGATTGGTGGGAGAAACCGGAGCCGGAAAAACCACCACGGCACTTGCAATTATGGAACTTTTGCCGGAAAAAGTCGGAGCAATCAAGAAGGGACAAATAGAATTCGAAGGCGAAGATTTATTGACCAAATCAAAGCGCAAAATGCGTGAAATCAGAGGCAAGAAAATTTCTATGATTTTCCAGGATCCCATGACTGCCTTAAATCCGGTAAAAACAGTCGGAGACCAGATTGCGGAAGTGATTTTGCTGCATGATAAGTGCTCAAAGGCAGAAGCCTTAAAGCGAGCGCAGGATATGTTGGCGCTGGTTGGAATTGTGCCTGAACGATACAAAGATTATCCACATCAGTTCTCCGGCGGTATGAAGCAAAGAATCGTCATTGCCATTGCATTGGCCTGCAAGCCGGATTTACTGATTGCAGATGAGCCGACCACAGCCTTGGATGTGACAATACAGGCGCAGATATTGGATATGATGCGTGAATTGCAGAAGAAAAACGGTACCTCCACCATTCTGATTACCCATGATTTGGGTGTAGTAGCAGAGATGTGCGACCATTGTGCAGTTATGTACGCAGGAGAAATCGTAGAATATGGCACTTTGGAAGAAATCTTTGATCATCCAAAGCATCCGTATACAAAGGCCTTATACAAATCGATTCCATCATTGGACAAAGATGTAGAACGCTTGCATGTGATTCCGGGATTGGTTTGTGATCCCTCAGATTTACCGTGCTATTGCAGCTTTTACGACCGATGCGACGAGCGTTGCGATGCATGTAAACAGAAAGATCCTTCCACTGTTGAGGTCACTTCGGGACATTTTGTCAAATGTCTTCAATATGCAAAGAACGGGGAGGAAAAGTAAATGGCTGAAAATTTAATCGAAATTAAAAATCTTAAGAAATACTTTTCTACACCGAGAGGTTCACTGCATGCAGTTGACAATGTAAGCTTCAACATCGAAAAAGGAAAGACCATTGGTGTAGTGGGAGAATCCGGATGTGGCAAGTCCACATTGGGAAAAACGCTGATGCGTTTGCATGAGCCGACTTCCGGTGAAATCTTATATAACGGCGTGGATATTGCCAATATGAAATTAAAAGATTTCAAAAAGAATTATCGCGCCAATATTCAGATGATTTTTCAGGATCCATATGCATCATTGGATCCGAGAATGAGCGTCTTACAATTAATCGAAGAGCCAATCAAGACCAATCAAAAGAAATTATCGAAAGCCGAAGTTACGAAGAAGGCACAGGAAATGATGGAGCTTGTTGGTTTGGCAAAACGATTGGAGGGAAGCTATCCTCACGAACTGGATGGAGGACGCCGTCAGCGTATTGGAATTGCTCGCGCATTATCATTAAATCCTGATTTTATTGTTTGCGATGAGCCTGTATCAGCCTTGGACGTCTCTATTCAGGCACAGATTTTGAATCTTCTTCAGGATTTGCAGCAAGAAAGAGGGCTTACATATATGTTCATCACTCATGATATGTCTGTTGTAAAACATATCTCAGATGATATTATAGTAATGTACCTGGGACAAATGGTTGAGAAATGTCCTGCGGATGAAATCTTCAAAAATACGATTCATCCATATTCGCAGGCGCTGTTGTCAGCAATTCCGATTCCGGATGTCCATGTGAAACATGAACGGCAAGTATTAAAAGGAGAATTAACATCTCCGATTGACCCGAAACCATGCTGTCGTTTTGCTGCCCGTTGCCCTTACGCAACAGAGAAATGTCTCTCTGAAGAACCGGCTCTTCGGGAAATGAAGCCGAATCATGTAGTCGCATGTCATCATGCAGAAAAGTTTATACGTTAGGAGAGAGAACATATGAAAGTACTGGGATTATCATTTGGAAAAAAGAATGGAAACACAGACATTTTGGTGAAAGAAGCACTTTACGGTGCAAAGGAAGCAATGCCTGATGCAGAGATTAAGTTTATCAATACCGTAAACTTAAATATCGGAAGATGCCGTGGCTGTGGAGCTTGTTCCACACAATTGGAAAAAGGAAAAGACAATGTATGTATCTTCAAAGACGACTTCCAAGCTTTAGAGGAAGAAGTCAGAGCGGCTGATTCCATCATCCTTGGAGCGCCGGTTTATGTACTTCAGCCGGTTGGCCAGTTTAAAGATTTTGTGGATCGTTTTTCCTGCAGACATGATTATTCTGCAATCACTTGGGTTTTGGATAAGCGTAGAACGGGAGAAATGCCGGGAAATGCAGACGATTTCCCTATGGAGCGCTTAAAGAAAAGAACCGTATCCTACATATCAGTCGGTGGTGCAACCACAGATAACTGGACTTCCATGGGAACTGCCACCCTTCATTTCTTTGGATTCCCTCCAATGATGAAGGTGATGGGGAATTATAATGCAAACGCAATGGGCCACGTCGCAAACCCACTCCTAGACGACGAGCTGATTAGCGATATGCATGAGATGGGCAAGCGCACAGTTCTTGGTCTAAACGACGATTCAGTGGAATTCTTCCAGCCGAAGAGCAAGCCGGAAGGAGTATGCCCTGTATGTCATCAAAGATTGATCACGATCCTTCCGGGTACTACAACAGTGGAATGCCCTGTTTGTGGTATCGAAGGAACGCTGTCCATCGTAGATGGTGCCGTAAAAGTTGATTTCTCTGAAGAACAGCAGCAACGCGCACGTGGAACCTTCAAGGGACTTCGCGAGCATACAGAAGAGATTCAAAGCTTCGGCGCAATTTGCATGCCAAAGATTATGAAGAATAAAGAAAAGCTAGATAAGCTGATGAAAGAACGCATCCGCGAATTTGATGAAACCATCAAAACAATTTAGAATCCAAAAAAAGAAGCATTATTGTAAAAAATGTCCGACATTGACGCTTTGTCATGTCGGACTTTTTGTCATTTGTACGTTTTACGAATCCTCGATTCTGGTGTAAAATAGTTCTCATGAACACAAATATAAAAAAATCAGCCCTGGGACTGGCAACCCTGCTTTTATTCGGTGCAGTTGGACAAGTCGGATGCGGGGCAACTGCAGAAAATGCAGCAAACACACAGACAACACAATCGCAAGCCAAAGAACTTCCGGCCGATACCACAGCTCCGGAATTTACCTTTTCCGAGGATTTTGAAATCGAAGAAGGGGATAGCGTTGCTTACAAATCTCATGTTCAGGCAACGGACGACAGCGGAGAAGAACCGGAAATCACGGTGGACAATAGCAATGTGGATCCTGAAACTCCCGGAACTTATCAAGTGACTTATACCGCTACGGATGCAGCAGGAAATAGCAGTACTGTTACTGTTACGATGACAGTCACGGAAGCGGCACCGTACTCCGAAAAGAAGGTAGGTCCGATGGTGGATGAAATCATCGCCTCCGTAACAACGGAAGACATGAGTGAATTCGAAATCGCCGAGGCCTTGTATTGGTGGGTGAAAGATAACATATCCTATTCGGCGGTAGATTCTGAAACAGAGAATATCTGGGAAGGCGCCTATCAGGCATTGAACGACAGAAAAGGCGATTGCTTTACATATTATGCAATTTATGCTGCGCTTTTGACACGCGCGGGCATCGAAAACATGTGTGTCACCCGTGTGAACGGACCAAGCGATCACTATTGGAATCTGGTGAATTTCGGGGAAGGCTGGTATCACTGCGATACAGGCCCGGGCAGCAGCAACTATCGAATCACCTGCTTCATGCAAACGGATGCCCAGTTGGAATCCTATGATGCATGGGATGAAGAATGCCATGAATTTTATCAATTCGACGGAAGCATTCTGCCGGAGCGCGCAACCAAGATTATCTATGGACCGGAAACCTATGGAGATTAGAATTCTTTAAGGATGAAACGGAGAAAGAATCATGCTGACTTATGATGATGCACTGAATATGAACTATTATAAGAAGGCTGCTTTTACCGGCTGGATGGGCGGAATGCGCTTTGTCTTAAAGAAAGTGCAGCCGGAAACCCCGGAGGGCGAAGATCCGAAGCCACCAATCTTCCTGGCAAGTGTTTGGCCGGGACCGTATATTTTCGATAAAACGCCAAAAGAAAAAATTACAGATGAAACCTTTTCCTTCGATGATGAGGGAAGGCGGGCGGCCGTAGATTGGATTAATGAACAATACGAAAGTCGCCAGGCGGAATGGCCAAAGAAGAAGATGGATACAGATTTCTTATAATCTTATAAATGAGCAACAAAAAAGCCGAACCCCTAAGGATTCGGCTGATGGGCTTGAGAAGACTCGAACTTCCGACCTCACGCTTATCAGGCGTGCGCTCTAACCGGCTGAGCTACAAGCCCGTTTGAACCAACGAATGTTATAATATCTTAAATGTTGACATTAGTCAACCCCTTTTAGAAACAATCAATCATAAAGATGTATTGTTTAAATAAAAAATGAAAAATTTAAAATGAAAATGGAAGTACAATTATGAAACTGAAAAACTTTTTGCCGGCATTGTGCCTTGCAGTTCTTGCATTGACGGCATGCGAAAACAAAATTGGTAGCACATCAAAGGATGTCTTTCCGGAAGGCTATACTATCTCCGGAGTTGACATAGGCGGGATGTCTACAGAGGAAGCTGCAGCAACCATCAAAGATGCAATTGCAAATTATAGTCCGATTGTGACTGTCAATTCGTATGAAATCTCCATTGATGCAAATGCATTGGGGATTGCATATGATGACAGCGTAGATATGGAAGCCGCTTTAAAGGCAGCTTATACGGATGATACATCAGATGACTTGACCACTGCTGTGAGCTGCTCTCTCTCAGAAACAGAAGAAACAAAACTATTATCAAAGGCTTATCGAGAAGCATTAAACGAGCGTGTCTCCACGGCTTCAGATTCCGAAGCCGAAAAATCAGAAGCAGAACTTGCGTTGGAATTGGCAACTGCATCCGCCAATGCTTATATCACCTATGATACTGATCAGGATGTATTTGTAGCAAAAAACGGAAAAGACTGCGATATGCTTGATTATACCGATGCAACATCAGCCTTTGGAGCAAGCTTACTTAATCTTGAGACTGCGATTGATCTGCAAACCACAACCGTATCCGCAAAAGGACAAAAAGTAGAAGAAAATGATCAAATTGCAAAGAGTCTGGAAGAAGCCAATTCTTATCTGGAACTTGAATTATCAGTATATTTTTCGCCGGAAGGTTATATTCCTGTGACAGAAACCTTCGACAAAGATACCATCGCAAGCTGGTTCATCACAAATGTGGAAGATGTCTGCGTGGAATTATCAGAGGATGCGTTATCAGAATCCTGCAGCAATTTGGCCAGTGAGCACAACCGCTATAAATCTGTGAATCGCACCTTCCATACTACAGCCAGCGGAGATATCACCATCAGTGCACCGGATTCCGGAATCAAGGTAGAACCGGGCCCAATGTACGAAGGCTTTTTGGAAGCAATTCAAAATAAAACATCTGTTACATTAGATGCCGAATATAGCGAAATTGAAAGTGTCAGTGAAGATGGCGCTTATGACTTTGATGGCAACTATGTAGAAATCGATGTGACCAATCAGCACGTATATGTTTATAAGGATTACAAATTGGTAGTAGACTCTGATGTGGTAACAGGATGCGTCGTAAATGGCGGAATCACACCACCGGGTGTATATCAGATCTTTACTCATGATAAGGATCGTTATCTAAACGGACCAACCTGGCATGTATGGGTTAATTATTTCTGCGCCTTCAACGGCGGAATGGGATTTCATGATACCACATACAGAAGTGCCTACGGCGGAGATATTTATATCTACGGCGGAAGCCATGGCTGCGTCAATATGCCATTAGAAGCAGCAGAAGCCCTTTACAATAACGTGGAAATCGGAACTTATGTGGTCTGCTACGGAGGAGTACAGTACGTAGATAAATTGACACAAACCTGGAGCGGAACCACCTCTTATACAAAGACAGAGGGAGACAAGAAATTTTCTCTTGATGCAACCTTTACCGGAGATACCGAAGCGAAAGTTACTTACGAATCTTCTAATAAGAAAGTTGCAACCGTAAGCAGCGATGGAACTGTCACCGTGAAAAAGGCAGGAAGTGCAACCATCACCATCTCCACCGCAGAAACGGATAAGTACGCTGCCTCAACCTTCGAAGTAACCATCACTGTAAAGGCTAAGGAAAAAGAGCAGGAACCGGAATCAGAAACAGAAACCGAAAAGAAGACAGAGCGAAAGACTGCGAAGATCACAGCATCCAACCAGGAATTTACATTGGCGCCAGGCGAAAGCGCAACTGTTACAGCAACCACCAACAGTGATGGCGCAATGTCATATACATTAGAAAGTACCACGGATGAAGCAGTCAGTGTTGCATCAAACGGAACCATCACCGTCAGTGACACCTATGAGCCTGTGGAAGGTGGAACCGATGTGACCCTCAAAGTCACCATTAAAACCAAGAAAACATCGAAATATAAAGCGGCAAAGAAGACCATCACCGTAACGGTTCATATTTAGCATATAAAAAAATAATATTTTTTTTGAAAAGTTGTTGACAATAAATCTATGGGTATGTATAATACCATTTGTTGACAACATTGGCCCATCGCCAAGCGGTAAGGCAACGGACTCTGACTCCGTCATTTCCAAGGTTCGAATCCTTGTGGGCCAGCTTTTAAAACCCGGTGAATCTTCACCGGGTTTTTTATGATATAGAAATTTCTCCGAAATTCCTATATCATAAAAAGCACTCCGTGCAGGATGCGACTGGTGCGCAGATGAATATGCAAGCTAATGCTTGCGCGCAAAAATAATATATTGCATTCTGTGAGATTACGAGATGTGTATGAAAGATTTGAAATGTATTCTGCCGGATTTGTAATGAATACAGGAGGACGCGCGATTCATGTATAGTTTTGAAGGAAGAATTCGATATAGTGAGGTGGATGCCACCGGTAAATTAACCTGGGTAAAGCTGCTGGATTACTTTCAGGATTCCTGTGTGTTTCAACAGGAAAGTAAAGGCTGCGGCATTCATTTCATGAGCAAGCTGCAAATGGCATGGGTACTAAATTCATGGCAGATTTGTCTGAATCGCATGCCGGAGTTATATGAAGAGGTTCGTGTCATCACCTTGCCTTATGAACTAAAAGGCTTTTTCGGTTTTCGAAATTTTGTCTTAGAAACCAAAGACGGTGAGCGGCTCGCCTATGCGAACAGCATATGGACGCTGGTGGATATGAAAAAGAATCTGCCGACCAAGATCATTCCGGAGTTAGACATTTACGAACTCGACGAAAAGCTGGATATGGATTATTGTGAGCGCAAGCTGGCGATACCAAAAGAAATGAAAACCTTAGAAGAAATCCCGGTTACCCGCCATCTGATCGACACCAACGGCCATGTAAACAACGGTCGCTACGTAGAACTGGCCATGGCACTCATCCCGGCAGATTATGAAGTTAATGAAGTGCGCGCCGAATATAAAATGCAGGCCCGCGTCGGAGACATCTTCGTACCCAAAATCGCTGAAGAAGATGATAAAATTACAGTAGTAATGGCAAATCAAGAAGACAAAGTATTTGCAACACTGCAGTTTCTTCATCAAAACAAGTAAATAACGGACACACATAAGAACGGATAGACAAGGAGATACAAATGAAATTAGGAGAATATCAGGAACTCACCATCATCAAGATGACAGACTTTGGCGCATATCTTGCCGAAGAAACAAACACCCAGGACAAAGTTTTACTACCCCGCAAGCAACTGCCGGAAGGCGCAAAGTTGGGCATGAGACTCAAAGTCTTTTTATATAAAGACTCATCAGACCGCTTAATTGCAACAACCAACGAACCTAAGCTCACCATTGGAAAGTTTGGCGTGTTAACCGTCAAGGAAGTAACCAAAATCGGAGCATTCCTGGATTGGGGACTTGAAAAGGATTTGTTCCTTCCATATAAACAGATGGTCGGACGCATTGATGCAGGAGATGAAGTGCTTGTCTCTATGTATATCGATAAGAGTGAACGCCTTTGCGCCACCATGAGAGGGCTATATCATTTGCTCTCAACCAGACCGCCATATCAGGCAGGCGATATGGTAAACGGTCGTGTGTACGAATTCTCGGATAACTTTGGAACCTTCGTGGCAGTAGATGATAAATATTCTGCACGCATACCAAAGCATGAAGGTCATCAGAATTTAAAAATAGGAGATATCATTGAAGCAAAAGTCGTAGCGGTAAAAGAGGATGGCAAGTTAGATCTCACCATGCGCGAACGTGCGTACATCCAGATGGACTCCGACGCAGAGAAAATCTTACAATTGCTGAATGATTACGCAGGCGTACTTCCGTTCACAGAAAAAGCAACACCGGAAGTCATTGCCAGAGAAACAGGATTATCGAAGGCAGCATTTAAGCGTGCCATTGGCCATTTATATAAAGAAAGAAAAATTTCTCTTGATGGTGGCAAGATCAGACTCGTATAATAGAGATTGAGTAAACGATAAATCGTGGGAATCCGCTTAAAAACCCGATAGGAATTAATTAACATGGTTCTTATTTGGGGATTATGTTGCTGTATTTAAGCATTCATTAAAACGAGGAAGTATAGATATTCCCTAGGTTGAGATATCTAAAGAAACCGCAGAGTTGATGAATGAATCTAATAAAATGAGAAATAGGATAAACAAACCATACACCCGAATTATTATTAATTTCAGAAATGGAATTGGTTAAAGATGGGAAAGACATTGAAAAATATTGCCATTCACGATATCATAAAGATGATAAAATTTTGATAAATAAGGAGGTGGTATATATGATGCATATTAGACCAGTTTCTGATTTGAGAAATAAATTTACTGAAATTGAGAAGGTTGTTCAAAGTGGAGATCCTGTATATTTAACTAAAAATGGATATGGTGCAATGGTAGTACTTAGCCTTGACGCATATTCAAGAATGACTGAGCCGGAAGAGTATATTATGGATGTTGCTGATGCATCAGCAACTTCGACTGATTTGAGATTTACCCATGACGAAGTATTTGGTTCTATTAGGGAGAAGATAAATGCTTAATCAGAAATACACACTAAGATATCTTCCACTGTTTCATGAAGAATTGGAATCGGCGGTATTGTATATTGCTAATAGATTGGGAAATCCTACAGCAGCAGAGAGTCTTCTTAATAATGTTGAAAGTGCCGTTTTAGAGAGGCTTGAGAATAATCCAGAGGGTTATGAACCGGTTCCATCTAAAAAGCAACGTGATTATCCGTATTATCGTATCTATGTAGGAAACTATATTATCTATTATGTAGTGATTCCTGAAGGAAAAGAACGAATTATGGAAGTGAGACGTTTTACGCATACGCTACAAAAGCGAGATAACATATAGCAGTTATATTGTTGTTGCAATTTGGTTACAAAAACTTTTAGAGAAAACAAGAAAGGACGTATCAATATGAAAAATGTAATTTCAACAGATAAGGCGCCGGCAGCAATCGGACCTTATTCACAGGCAATTGAAGTGAGCGGAATTGTATATACATCCGGTGTGATTCCGGTGGATCCTGCAACCGGCAACATCCCTGAGGGCTCTGTTGCACAGGCAAGACAGGCATTCCAGAATTTGAGCAATCTGCTTGAGGCAGCCGGCACAAGCACCGCAAACGTGATTAAGACCACAGTCTTCATCAAGGAGATGAATGATTTTGCGGCAATCAATGAGGTTTACGCTGAATTCTTCCCGTCACCGTATCCGGCAAGAAGCTGCGTAGAAGTAGCAAGACTCCCAAAAGATGTCATGCTTGAGATTGAGGCAATCGCAACCAAATAATATAATTGCATTTAATGCAGGCAAAATCCACCTTCGAAGTCTTCATAAGCCAACAGGTTTTCATATATTGATACCTGTGCAGACCCTGCAGACTTTTAAGGTGGATTTTTTTGTGATGGCGGAATTAGAGAAAATTAGACTTGCAGACTTTTCGGCCATGGAGCCGAGCGCGGTGTAATATGCCATCTGAGAGGGGCGATGAGCGACAATTGATGAGCGACAATTTGGGGGGGATAAATCCAGTAAAATGGCGGGTTCACAAAGATTTCACAATTTTGGTGTTGACTTATAGGAGTGAAGTTGCTAGAATAACTTCGTAACAAATTGTAACAAAATCGTAACAATTTCGATATGAAATTCGAAATATGTTAGAAGGCGGGATCTTATCTCGCAAACGGAGGTTATCATGAGATCAACAAGAGTTAGGGTTGCTGCAACAGTCCTAGCCGCAGTCATGGCTGCCGGCGGAAACATGGGCGTGCTCGCAGAGACCTCATCAACGGAAGTGGTTAGCACAACATCAACCACAGCAGTCGGCGATGAATTACCAACCGCAGGATTTGCATCCGAAATGATGGAAGTAGCACTTGACACTGAAGAAGACTCAAAAGAGACTTCCGTCACCGAGACGGAAACAGACACATCAACAACAGAAGAAAGCGAATACGCAAACATCGCTGTTGCCAATGTAAATAGTTATGTAAACATTCGAAGCGAAGCAAATGCGGACAGCGAAATCGTCGGAAAGCTATATGCAAATTCTGCAGCCACCATCATCGAAGAAGAAGATGGTTGGTATCATATCACATCCGGAAATGCCGAAGGATATATCAAAGCGGAATACTTAATCGTAGGCGATGAAGAAGCCGTGTTAGAAATCGCAACCAGAACAGCCACTGTAACAGGCGAAACAGTACGCGTTCGTAGCGAAGCATCCACAGACGCAAGTATCGTCGATTATGTAGATGAAGGCGATGAACTTACTGTTTTAGATGAAAGCACAGAAGGCTGGGTAAAGGTAGAAATTGATGGCGAAGAAGGTTATATCTCTTCAGACTATGTGACACTTTCTACTTATTTCAAAGTAGCAGAGACAATCGAAGAAGAGGAAGCACGACTGGCAGAAGAAGCTGCAGCCGCAGAAGCCGCAGCACGTGAAGCAGAGGAATCATCTTCTAATTCAAGTTCAAGCTCTTCAGATTCAAGCTCATCGGATTCAAGTTCAAGCTCTTCGGATTCAAACTATGAATCAGCCAGCGGCTCAGATGGACAATCCGTTGTAGATTATGCAATGCAGTTCATTGGAAATCCATATGTATGGGGCGGATCAAGCTTAACAAACGGAGCTGACTGTTCAGGATTTGTCATGAGCGTATATGCTGCATTTGGCGTAGACCTTCCACACAGCTCATACAGTATGAGATCTTCAGGATATTCAGTAGGAAGCAGCTTAAGCAATGCGCAGCCGGGCGACATCATCTGCTTCAGCGGCCATGTAGGAATCTACATCGGAGGCGGACAGATGGTAGATGCACATTCAAGTTCAACCGGAATCATCGTATCAGATGTGGATGAAGACGAAATCATCACAATCCGTAGAATTTTTTAATACCAGTGAAAGCATTACAATCATAAAAAAGAGGAAGACGCAGATATGTGTCTTCCTCTTTTTAGTTTGCGCGCCATGGGCGCGCTCTAGCGCAATGTCATTAAGTTAAAAGCATTTTGATAACTTGACAGCATAAATTACTTTCAACGAACTCAAAAAACTATTAAGTTAAGAAACTTTAAACACAAAATAACTGTTACAGAATAATTATCTGTAGTAGGTATTTCTTTTATAGTAATTTATTGCATCCTAATAAGGCTGTCATCGATAGCCAGCCTGTTAGACATACCTGTATCAAATCTTCCATTAATTAGTAACTATTGTGATTTTAAGTTGAGAGACTATCTCATTGAATGGGAGTCTATCGATATAGAGAGTTTAATAAAGGATGCCCTTACATATGAAGATATTGTCCCAGATCATAGTATTGTAAATGAATTTATAGACAGTTGCGATGAGGACGAATTGTTGGATATTAAAGAGATTAAACAGTGCGTTAACAATCTTCAAAACGATTTATATAAACAAAATATTATTGATGCATTTGTAAAAGAACACATGAAAGCCATAATTAATTCAAGATATGGAAGGCTTGCTTCTTATTATTGTGAACTTCAAAAGCTAAAAACAAATAGCAGATTATATAAATCTTTATAATTTACCACATTGTCCCAAGAACTAATGTATGATATTATCACTATAGTTTTTATTAAGTAACCAAGCCATACAAAAGTCAAATTAAGAAGTCAGATATCTCTAATTTATCTGGCTATTTTTATGTTTTAAAATACGATATAATATGAAGAGAAAAGTATTTCAAGAAAAACTGTTCTAAAAAGTTTAACAAACAAAATGGATGGTATATCAATTGGGACTCTCTCTTTAATGAATCTGAAATATATGCGTTAGTTATTTCAGGGACTTATTCAATACAAGGATTAATTGCTGTTCATAATGATGTTGATTCAAAAACAGCGTTTATAGATTGGGCTGTTGCAAGTCCAGAAAATAATCCACAAATAGTGCCAGAAAAGAAATACGCCGGCGTTGGTGGTCATTTATTTGCAATCGCAGCACAAAAATCAATAGAATATGGATATGGCGGAGCAATTTCTGGTTTTGCTGCAAATAAGGATTTGATGAGACATTATATAGATGTGTTTGGAGCAGTTCCAATATGTCTCCTACATGAATATCAAATTTTTATAGATGAAGCTGCAGGTAATAGAATCAGGGAGGTATATACATATGAATGGTTTAATGAAGAATAATAAATATTTAGAATCACTGAAACATATGGATGGACCATATACTAAATCCAATATACCAAATATCGAAATTGATTTAAGAGGCTTAGTTGCATTCGCAAATAAAATGAAAAAAACCGTTCCGGAATTAACTGATTCAGAAATTGAACCATTTATACTTAATGCTACAATGCAAGATGTTAGGCGAGTTCAATTAAAGTCACCAATGTAAAATAATAAACAACCAATAACTCTAAAAGGGATTTTATTCTTCGGAATAAGATCCTTTTTTTATTAAAAAAAGAACCACCCTTTTTCTCAAAGATGAGATTAGGATGGTTCTTGATTTTTACTGTCAATAGCTTATCTTAATGACATTGCGCTCTAGCGGGTGAAAGTCCCGTATGGATATGGCGAAAGTCAAAAACATATTCATCGTGAAAATGAAAAAGTTGCTGAAATAGGAAGACTCATGTGCCATCCGGATTATCGTGGACAAGGTGTTGCAGCTCGTTTGGTTAAGGAAGTGCTGCAAACAGCTTGCCAAATGGACTTTGATATCCTTCTTGCCACAGCGCATCCAAAGAATAAACCGAGTCAAAAAGTCTTGACAGAAGCTGGTTTTGTAAAAGAAGGCCATATCATTAAATCGAATGATTATGAAAGAGATATTCTGATAAGGAGAATGCGTTAAATGATACTATTAAGTTTGAATTGGGATGCGATAGAAAGCATAGCAACTGTTGCCGGAACAATACTTGCGTTGGTTGCTGCGTATTCTGCTTATCGAGAAATTAAAGTTGGTGCAGATAATTCCAGAGGTGAGTTTATTCTGAATCTTCAACAGGAGTACACGGATAAAAGTGCGTATGCTGATTTATTTGAAGAGTGTTGGAAAAATTACTGCGGTGAACGAACTAATAAAGAACTTCGAGCGTATTTAGAAACACATGAAAAAGATGTTTTGAATTATTTAACGTTCTTTGAAAGCATGTATTTAATGATTTCAGAAGATGTCTTAGAAATGAAAACTCTTGATGAACTTTTCGGCAGAAGATTCATGATTGTTGTAAGCAATAAAACAGTACAGGAATTTGATCTTGTAACGAATAAAAAATATTACCGAAATGATTTTTTGCTATATAATTGTTGGAAAAAGTTTCGTCTGGAAAATGGAAATGAAGAGTTGTTTTTAAATGACGAGAAAAGGTATTGCGATTTAGCTATATATTCAGATGAAAATAAAAAAAAGACTATGAGATGAAGATTCATCCCATAGTCCTTAAAATCAACTAGTTAAGCCATCAAATCAATGTTGCTTCCCACATATGGATTAACAGAAAGCTCCATCATCTTGACGAGATTCGCATTTTCAGTTTCTGATGATTCAAGTGCCTGATCGAGCATTTTCATACTAACCTGGCCGGATAGGCTCGAAGGTGATGAAACTTGCTGAAGAGACATCAGAGCGCTGTCAATCGGTGCAATACTCATCTGCATCAACTCCTTCCGTAAAAAACATCTTTTTACGATAATACTTTTATTTGTGCTTACATTATGGCATCTCAAATAACGAAAGTCAATTCGACAAAACCCACAAATCGTACTAAAGTAACAGAAATATATGTAACTAAATCCATAAAAAGCGAGTCTTGACCATGACGAAAACTCACAAAACAGTAGCCCTGGTTCCGTACGAAAGCTATAGAGCAAGTGAGCAGACGCAGGTACCATTTCAAGCGCAAGCATCATGACGAAAACTCACATAACAGTAACCCCGGTTCCGCGCAACAAACTAGAGAGCAAGTGCGTAGGCGCAGATACCATCTCGGCTTGGCTTCATTAAAGAAAAGTCGCAATAGGTCTTGGCTTCTGCCGCAAATAACCGGCAGGGAAAATGGCATGGATGCCATTTTAGCCCTGTATCAGCCATGGATGGCGATTCAGGGCGACCTGCACAACCGACCCTCAAAACCTAAGGCAGAAGACATCAGACCTATCGACTTTTCGTCATGAAGCCAAGCTGAGATGATACCTGTGCCTACGCACTTGTCTGCACCTCCTCCGCGGAACCGGGCCGTACGCTCAGGGGTTGACACATATAGGACGCTTTGTTATAATAGCAACGTAATAAATGTAATAAATTTGTAACAAATGTATTTGGAACTTAGAAATAATTCCGCACAAAAGCCGAATTATTGGGAGGTTAGAATGAAAACAAAAAGCTTAAAGGTTACCGCATTTGTACTTGCCGCAATGATGGCAGCCGGTGGATCAATCGGAGTACTTGCAGACACCCCAACAGCTGGAGTCACAAGTTATACAGCATCGGTACTTTCAACAGCAACATTACCGACAGCTGGATTCGCATCAACCATGATGCAGGTAGCAATCGACACAGAAGAAGAAGTACAGGTTGCTTCCAATGCAGAAGTCTCTGAAACAGAGAAAGACGCAGTCACACAAAGCCAAAGTGAATATGCAAACATCGCAGTATCAAATGTAGACGATTACGTAAACATCCGTAGCGAAGCAAACACAGACAGCGATGTAGTTGGAAAATTATATGCAAACTCAGCAGCTACAATAGTAGAAGAAGTAGATGGATGGTATCACATCACTTCCGGTAACTGCGAAGGATATATCAAAGCAGAATTCTTAATCGTAGGCGATGAAGAAGCTGCAAAAGCTATCAGCACCAGAATCGCAAAAGTAGGAGTTGACGGCTTACGTGTTCGTGAAAGCGCATCTACAGATTCGGAAGTATTAGAACGTGTTGATGAAAACGAGGAACTCGAAGTCGTAGACGAAAGCACCGATGGTTGGGTTAAAGTAGAAGTCGGCGACGAAGAAGGATATGTTTCATTAGATTATGTAACTCTTCATACCTACTACAAAGTAGCAGAATCAAAAGAAGAGGAAGAAGCTAGATTAGCAAAAGAAGAAGAAGCCAGAAAGAAAGCCGAAGAAGAAGCTGCAGCAGCTGAAAGAGAATCAAGCTCAAGCTCATCTTCATCTTCATCTTCAAGCTCAAGCTCATCTTCAAGCGACAGACATTATGATGCACCAAGCGGATCAGACGGATCTTCAGTTGCAGATTATGCTTGTCAGTTCGTAGGAAATCCGTATGTATACGGTGGTTCAAGCTTAACAAACGGAACTGATTGTTCAGGATTCGTTATGAGTGTATATGCAGCATTTGGTGTAAGCCTTCCACACAGCTCATATAGTTTGAGATCATGTGGATACTCAGTAGGAAGCTTATCAGATGCACAGCCTGGAGATATTCTTTGCTTTAGTGGCCATGTAGGTCTCTACATTGGTGGAGGAGAGATGGTTCATGCCAGCACAAGCAGTACAGGTATCATCATTTCAGGTGTAAATGAAGGATCTATTATCTGCATTCGTAGAATTTTCTAAGAGAATCAATGATTGCCCCGGTGGCTTACACCGGGGCTTTTTTAATGTCAAGTCCTCGTTTTTTGATGTCAAGTCCTCGTAAAAAATTTGTAACGAACTATTTTGGCAAGTTGCACAAAGATTTCAAAATGTTTCACAAATCCGAAAAGATGTTCGCGCCGATGTGGAAAAATTATCCACTTTTTTTAAAAGAAAAAAGCCGAAAAATCAAGTTATGCACGAACTTATACACGTTATCCACATAAAATCGCTGTTGATAAGGTGTGAAACATGGGAGTTATCCACAATCTAAAATTTGTATAAAAATAATAAACTTGACTTAAATTCGTAAATTTTTTGTTACAAACAGGTGTGAAGAAGGTCTCTTGCGCAAGCACTTTTATTTTGCTATACTATTTTTCGCTATGACAAAGAATTTAGAAATTGGGGGACTGCAACTTCAGAACAATACTGTGCGTGAATCGATCATGCTTGTGGAGCGAGCCATCACGGATCAGGGGTTTGTCGCGATGGAAGAAGTCACACTACATACGCTTCTTGTTGCGGAGGAAAATGAAAAAGTAGCAGAAGGGCTTAAGATGTTAGACCATTCAATTATCGCTGACGTCGGAATTCTTCTCGCTGCAAAACAGGGGAGCATGCAACGCAAGTTTGAAATCGAAGATCACACGTTTTTCTTTGAACTGATGAAGCGGTTAGAACGCAATAACAAACGAATCTTTTTATTGGGCGAGACCAAGGAGAAAATTGCGGAACGTGTAAAGTTCTTTTTGACACGCTTTCCAAAATTACAGATTGCAGGCACCGGTGCATTAGAAGATTGTATCGGCACAGATGAGGCATTGGTCAACAACATCAACGGACTTTCACCGGATGTAATTATTTGTCTTTTGCCTTCGCCTACACAGGAGTTGTTCCTCTTGGAACACAAAGAAAAGATTTCTGCAAATCTCTGGTATGGAATGGGGGAAATTAATCCGTCGGAGGACAGACCGGGCTTTCTTGCACGCCTTAAGAAATGGCGTCAGCGCAAGGACCTGGAAAAAATCATATGGCTAAAATAAAAACATTGGCAAGAAAATTTCATTTATGGCAAATTATGCTGATTATCGTGGGAACGGGAATCATGGCATTTGGAATCCAGACAATTTACGATCCGGCAAATTTGGTAACCGGAGGATTTTCGGGATTGGCCATCGTCATCAAATATGTGACGGAACCGATTCTTAAGAATTGTCCGATAGAAATGTTTCGCGGTGGAATTCCACTTTGGTTTACAAACTTTGCCTTGAATATACCGGTATTCATTATATCTTACTTTGTGCTGGGGAAGCGTTTTATCGGCCGAACATTATTTGGAACCGTAATGCTTTCCGCATGGCTCTATGTGATTCCGGTTATTGATATCCCACAGAACGATTTGTTAATTGCATCGGTATTCGGTGGAGCATTCTCGGGAGCAGGCGTGGGACTGGTGCTTCGTACACATGCCACCACAGGCGGTACGGATATGGTATCTGCAATTATTCACAAGAAGTTCATTCGTCACTATAATGTGGCCGAAATCATGCAGATTGTGGATGGCTTGGTTGTAATCGTCGGCTTGCTGGTATTCGGTGTGCGTCCAACCCTGTATGCCGTCATTGCAATTTTCGTAACCACAAAGACCTCGGATTTGATTTTAGAAGGTTTCAAATTTTCAAGAGGCGCATTTATCATCTCCGATCATTATCGTGAAATTTCACAAAAGATATTTGAGGATTTGGATCGAGGCGTCACAGGCGTTCATGCAAAAGGCATGTATACAGACGACGAGAAATGCATGCTTTACTGCGTTGTAGCCAAAAAAGAAATCCCGACTTTAAAGGAAATTGTGGCCGAAATAGACAGGGATGCATTCGTAATTGTGTCCGATGTTAGAGAAGTTTTAGGCGAAGGATTTCAGGACCATCAGTAAAATTAAACAAGTTTTAAAATGCTAGGAAGAGGATTTGCGTGAAAAATGTACATTCCCTCTTCCTTTTTTTGTGTTTTTGCATTAAAATGAGTAAAGGTATTTATGCAAAATGCAAATATCAGCATAGAAGGAGAAGGGACACATGATTTCCAATCAGATACTTCAAAATACGATTGATGGGTTAAAGAACATCTCAAAGACGGATCTTTGTGTGACAGATCCGGATGGAAAGGTAATGGCATCCACTACGACAGATGCCGACAAATATGCAGAAACGGTTAAGGCCTTTGCATCATCCCAAGCAGATTCACAGGTGGTAAATGGATGCCAGTTCCTTAAGGTGTATGATGAACATCAAGTGGAATATATCATCCTTGCAATCGGAGATACAAACGACGCTATGATTGGCCGCATTGCTGCTTTCCAGATTCAGAATCTTTTGGTGGCATATAAGGAGCGTTTCGACAAGGATAACTTTATTAAGAACCTCTTGTTGGATAATCTCCTTTTGGTTGATATTTATAACCGTGCCAAGAAATTACACATTGATATCGAGCAAAAGCGTGTGGTTTATATCGTAGAGACAAACCATGACAGAGAAGACAATGAACTCGAGCGCATCCGCGGACTTTTCACCGGCAAGCAGAAAGATTTTGTAACTGCAGTAGATGAGAAGAATGTAATCGTGGTAAAAGAAGTTGCGGAGAACGAAGGCCAGACAGAATTGGTTAAGACCGCAGAAAGCATTATGGGACTGTTCAAAGGTGATGCGAAGACACATGCGCACGTATCCTTCGGTACCATTGTAAATGAGTTAAAGGACGTATCTCGTTCATACAAAGAGGCTAGAATGGCACTTGATGTGGGCAAAATCTTCTTTGAAGAACAGGATATTATTCCATATTCCGAGTTGGGTATCGGACGTTTGATTTATCAGCTCCCGATTCCGCTCTGCAAAATGTTCATCAGCGAAATCTTTGACGGAAAGTCACCGGATGAGTTTGATGAAGAAATGTTGACTACCATCAACAAATTCTTTGAAAACAGCTTAAATGTATCAGAGACCTCGCGCCAGTTGTATATCCATAGAAATACCTTGGTATATCGTCTGGATAAGCTTCAGAAGAGCACAGGCCTTGATCTACGCGTGTTCGAAGATGCAATCACATTCAAGATTGCGCTCATGGTAGTGAAATATATGAAATACATGGAAACATTAGATTATTAGGAGAATTGTTTTGATCACTCTTGAACATGTAAGTAAAGCTTATACAGCCGGAATTCCGGCGCTGAATGATGTAAGCCTGCACATCGATAAAGGCGAATTCGTCTTTATCGTTGGTGACAGTGGATCAGGTAAATCTACCTTGATCAAACTATTGTTAAAGGAATTAGAGCCGACCGAAGGAACCATCACGGTAAACGGTCGCGCTCTAAACAAAATACGTAGACGACAAATCCCGAAATTCCGCAGAAAAATTGGTGTGGTTTTTCAGGATTATCGTTTGTTAAAGGACAGAAATGTTTACGACAACATCGCATTTGCACAGAAAGTAATCGGCGAATCAAACAAACATATCAAAAAGCGTGTGCCGCAGATGCTGTCCATGGTAGGTCTTGCGGCAAAATACAAATCTTTCCCGAATCAGATGTCCGGTGGAGAGCAGCAGCGTGTTGCCATTGCCAGAGCATTAATCAATGAGCCGGAAATCCTTTTGGCAGACGAGCCGACAGGAAATTTGGACAACAATAATACATGGGAAATCATGAAGCTTCTAGAGGAAATTAACAATCGCGGAACCACAGTTGTGGTAGTAACCCACAACCTAGAGATTGTCAAAGTGATGAAAAAGCGTGTCATTACCATTAAGAGAGGAACGGTTGTCTCAGACAGCCGCACAGGTGATGGAGATGAGGCTTAGTACATTTTGGTTCACCTTCAAGCAAGGTGTGCGCAATATTTTCAGAAATAAAATGTTTTCATTGGCATCCGTTGCGACAATGGCTGCCTGTATTTTTATGTTTGGCCTGTTCTATATCATCGTGCAGAACTTTAATTCCATGCTTCGCGATGCAGAGGAAGGCGTAGCAGTATCCGTATTCTTTGACGAGGATATTGAGACCTCTCAAATCGAAGAAATCGGAAAGCAGATTCAGAAGCGACCGGAAGTGTCTAAGATTCAATATGTATCAGCAGATGATGCCTGGGAATATGTAAAAGAAAACTATTTCGAAGGCAGAGAGGAATTGATTTCGGCATTTGAGGGAGATAATCCTGTGGCGAATTCCATGCACTACGAGATTTATTTAAGCGACGTATCTCTTCAGGATGCCCTGGTTACATACATTAAGACTTTAGACGGCGTGCGTAGCGTAAATGAATCAGAGCAGGTGGCAAATACCTTATCCGACTTTAACCGTCTGGTTACCCTGATTTCGGTGGCAATCATCGGAATCCTGTTGCTGGTATCCATTTTCTTGATTAGCAACACGGTTACGGTAGGTATTTCCGTACGTAAAGAAGAAATTGCAATTATGAAACTGATCGGTGCGACAGATTATCTGGTTCGTGCACCGTTCGTAGTGGAAGGTATGCTCATCGGTTTAATTGGTGCAGCAATTCCGCTTTTGCTTTTGTTTTTCCTTTATGATTGGATTGTGGTTTATATCGCAAACAAATTTAATTTTATCGGAAACATGTTAAACTTTATCGGCACCGGCGAAATCTTCGGTGGATTGATTCCATTTTCCCTTCTTTTGGGTGTGGGCATCGGATTCTTCGGAAGTGTATTTACCGTGCGCAAGCACTTAAGAGTATAAGGAAGTGACAAATAATGGATGGAAATTTAAATGAGCCGAATGAGAATGAACTGGAACAGTTAGAAATCGGAGTTGAAGAGATTTTTCCGGAAACAGCTCCGAAAAAACCTAAAAAGAAGCATAAATTTTTCGGCAGCGTATGGAGCGGTATTTTAATTGGAATTTTATTTTCGGTTGCCGTACTTTTGCTAGGCTCAGCTATTTTTCACATGGTGACCGGCGATTATCTGGTATTCGGCGGTGTGACCGAAGTGGCAAGCGTAAGCGAAAGCCGCATCTTAGATGAGGACGTGGCACAAAAGATTGCTGAAGTAACCAGTTATATCGATTTATATTTCACCGGAGAATACGATGACGAAACCTTGCAGGATGGTTTGATTCACGGTTTGGTCGAAGCATTGGGTGATAAATATTCTGTTTATTATAACGCAGAAGAATATGAAGACTTCATGGTAAGCAATACCGGTTCTTATGCCGGAATCGGCGCCGGTCTTTCACAGGACAGCAGTACCAATGTTGTAACCATCACGAAGGTATACGAAGGAACTCCGGCAGAAGAAGCAGGATTGTTGGCCGGTGATCAGATTTTATATGCGGATGATGTGGAAGCCACGACTGTGGAATTATCAGATTTGGTCAGCAATATCAGAGGCGAAGAAGGAACCACTGTAACCTTAAAGATTTATCGTTCTTCTACGGATGAAACATTTACAGTGGATGTGGAGCGCAAGAACATTGTGCTACCTAGCATTGAATACAATATGATGGACGAGAATGTAGGGTATATTCAGATTACCCAGTTCCAGACCGATACCGATGAACAGTTTGAGCTTGCTTTAAATGAATTAGAGCAGCAGGGCATGGAAAAGCTGATTGTGGATTTAAGAGACAATCCGGGTGGCTTGCTCGACAGTGTTGTCAACATTTTGGATGTGATTCTTCCAAAGGGAACCGTGGTTTACACAGAGGATAAGTACGGAAATCAGACAACCTATTCATCGGATGCAAACTGCATTGATTATCCGATGGCAGTTTTGATTAACGGAAATAGCGCCAGCGCTTCCGAAATTTTTGCAGGTGCCATTAAGGATTACGAATACGGAACCTTAATCGGAACCACTAGCTTCGGAAAAGGCATAGTACAGTCCATATTCCAGTTATCAGACTCAGATGGCCTAAAGATTACAACAGCAAATTATTATACGCCAAATGGCAACTTTATCCACGGCGTAGGAATTGATCCTGATATCGAATTGGAATACCAATTCCAGGGAGAAGAGGGCGCAACCTATGAACAGAGCCTGGATAATCAATTGATGTATGCCTTTGATTACATCACCGGCAAAGCAACTGCGGATGATGCTTCAAATTACATCAAAGAAACAAAATAAGGCTTATGAAAGCCACAAGAAAGAGGTGATTCTGTGGTAGAACTTGATGCATTCAAGTCAGAACTTCAAACCTATAAAAGTCCACTACAGGAAGTGAGGGATTCACTTTGACCTCCTGAATAAGGAGCAAAAGATTCAGGAATTAGAGCGCGAAATGGAAGCGCCGGATTTCTGGAATGATCCTGAAAAATCTCAGGAAAAGATGAAAGAATTAAAGGGCATGAAAGACGATATGGCCACCTATCAAAAGTTAGAGGAAGGCTATAGCGACATCGAGACCATGATCGAAATGGGCTACGAGGAAAACGATCCGGATTTAATTCCGGAAATTGCTGAAATGCTCGAAGATTTTAAACAGACCTATGAAGCCATTCATATGAAAACTTTGCTCTCCGGAGAATACGATCGCAATGATGCCATTGTATCTCTTCATGCGGGAGCCGGTGGAACTGAATCATGCGACTGGGCACAGATGCTGTTTCGTATGTATTCAAGATGGTGCGACAAGAAGGGCTTTACGATGGAAGTGCTGGATTCTCTGGACGGAGATGAAGCCGGTATCAAATCCATCACCTTTCAGGTTAATGGCGAAAATGCCTATGGCTATCTGAAATCCGAAAAAGGTGTGCATCGACTGGTGCGTATTTCACCTTTCAATGCCAACGGCAAGCGCCAAACCTCCTTCGTATCCTGCGATGTGATGCCGGATATCGAGGACAATATTGATATCGAAGTAAAGGACGAAGATATCAGAATTGATACCTATCGATCCAGCGGAGCCGGCGGACAGCATATCAATAAGACATCTTCTGCTATCCGTATCACCCACTTCCCAACAGGAATCGTAGTAACCTGTCAAAATGAGCGTTCGCAGCACATGAACAAGGACAAGGCGATGCAGATGTTGAAAGCAAAGCTTTATCTTTTAAAACAAGAGGAACAAGCTGCAAAGGCAGCAGGTATCCGCGGCGAGGTGACAGAAATTGGCTGGGGCAACCAGATTCGTTCCTATGTCATGCAACCGTATACTATGGTAAAAGACCGCAGAACAGGCGTGGAAAGTGGTAATGTAGACGCAGTTATGGACGGGGATATCGATCCGTTTATCAACGGATATTTAAAATGGCTTTCTCTTGGATGTCCGGAAGGACTCGGCGGAAGCGACGAAGACTAATCATAGATTCCGGCAATCGAATCCGATGGCCGGAATTTTATGCGTAAAGACTTTAAAAGTTTCACAACCAAAATAGAAAAAGGGGGATGAATCTAGTTAATTATTTCCACTTGATAGAGCGGATTAACTATGATAAAGTATTCCACATGAGGACAAATGTAAGCGACGGAAAGACAAAAGAAAATTTGTATTTGGTCAGAGAGCATGCAGTTCCGGAAGTTTTGATTAAGGTGGCGGAAGCAAATCGCCTACTGGAATCAGGAAAGGTAGACTCTGTGCAGGATGCGGCGGAATCAGTTGGCATCAGCAGAAGTTCTTACTATAAATATAAGGACGATATCTCTTTGTTCCACGAAAATTCAAGAGGACGTACCGTAAACCTTGTAATTCAGATGGATGATGAACGGGGGATGCTTTCTAATGTGTTAAAGACCATCAGTGACTCGAACGTCAACATTCTTACGATTCAGCAGTCTGTACCGGTGCGCGGAATCGCTTCCGTTATCCTCTCACTTGATATGAACCAGGACTCCGTAGATCCGGACCATCTCGCGGGCGAGATCGAAGAACTAAGCGGAATCCATTATGTAAAAATTTTAGCTAGGGAGTAAATCACATGAAAATCGCAGTAATGGGTTATGGAACCATTGGTTCCGGTGTAGTAGATGTTTTAAAAATCAATCGTGACAAGATTGCGCGTACCGCAGGCGAAGAAGTGTCTGTGAAATACATTCTTGATCTGAGAGATTTCCCGGGCGATCCGATGGAGAAATATGTTATCCATGATTATCAGACCATCGTAAACGATCCGGAAGTCGGTGTGGTTGTAGAAACCATGGGCGGCGTAGAACCGGCATATACCTTTGTAAAAGCAATGCTTGAAGCCGGAAAGCAGGTCGCAACTTCAAACAAGAATCTGGTTGCCGCAAAGGGCGCTGAGCTGATCAAGATTGCCAGAGAGCACAATGTGAACTTCCAGTTTGAAGCTTCCGTAGGTGGCGGAATTCCAATCATTCGTCCGTTAAACAAGTGCTTAACAGCAGATGAAATCGAAGAAATCACCGGAATTTTAAACGGAACAACGAATTATATGATGACCAAGATGACTGAAGAAGGCGCAGAATTCGATGCAGTTTTAAAGGATGCACAGAATAAAGGATATGCAGAAAAAGATCCGACAGCAGATATCGAAGGTCATGATCCATGCCGAAAGATTGCAATCCTCACCTCCATGGTATGCGGAAAGCAAGTAGATTTTGAAGATATTCATTGTGAAGGAATCACAAAGATTACACCAACCGATATTGCTTATGCAAAATCTATGAATCGTAGCATCAAGCTTTTGGCTTCCAGCAAGAAAGTTGGATCAAGCTTCTCTGCAATGGTTGCTCCATTCATGCTTCCGGCAGAGCATCCGCTTTCCGGCGTAAATGGTGTCTTCAACGGCATCTTCATACACGGAAATGTGCTTGGCGATGCAATGTTCTACGGAAGTGGCGCAGGCAAGCTTCCAACCGCCAGCGCAGTGGTAGCAGATGTGGTAGATATGGTAAAGCATCAGCACACCAATATCTTCATCGATTGGAGCGAAGAAAAGATGCAGCTTGTGGATTACAAGGACAGCAAGAGTTGCTTCTTCGTGCGCACAACTTCTTCTTTGGAAGATGCCAAGCGCGCATTTGGAACCATCGACGAAGTGCCATCCTTAGTAGAAGGTGAAGTCGCATTTACCGTCGGACCAATCACAGAAGCAGATTTTGAAGCAGCAGCAGAGCATCTTCAAGTTGTAAATCGTATTCGTCTTGGATAGTTTTATACAAATCAATAAAGAATCAAAGGGCCGATCGCAATTGCGACCGGCCTTTTTGTGTATGACGGGAATATATCGTCAGTCTGTGGTGAAAGTCCACAAGGGGAGTTATGCTTTGAAGTTATGTTGAACCGCCGTACGCTGAACGGCATGTACGGTGGTGTGAGAGGGGAGATAAATTTCCCTACCCGGTCAAAATTGTTAATTTCAACAAATAAAACAATATAAATGCAATAAAAATAGTAAAATTGACAAAAGATATTGTGAATTGTATAATAAACAAAGGAGGTGTAAGATGTTTGAAAAAAGATTGAAAAAATTATTGTGTTTGTTTGTGTTTTTGTTTGTATTGGGGAGCGGAGCAACAGATATCAGCGCTGTTACAGGAAGTTATTTTTCGTATGATAAGGTTCCACAAGAAAAATCTATGTGGTGCTGGGCTGCATCAGCAGAAAATGCTGTTCAATGGGAAATGAAAATATCTAGACATCAGAAGGATGCAGTTCGAAAGATTAAAGGTAGTATTTTCAATAAGTATCCAAATGTAGGAGGCTCGCTTTCGGATACAGTTAAGGCTGCAGAATATATTAGTGAGAACAAAGAAGATTATGCATGCACAAAACTTTCGACAACAGATGCAAAGCCATACTCTTTTTTAAAAAGAGAAATACAGGATTACAGTAATGTAATCGTATTATTTGGGGGCTATTATGATGGAAATGAAAGAACAGGTGGACATGCAATTACTTGTCACGGTTATTATGAAAAAAACAATGTAAAATATTTATGGATTTATGATCCTTGGGATGGTGGAGACGAAAGAAAATTGCCATACAGTCAGCTGGTTAATGGATATGGGGGAAGGCGATATGATGGAACGGTGTTTAACATGGAAAAGAAGTAAGTGTCGATGCAAGGATCTGCTATTATTTATGATGATAGCTCTATTGACTGTATTTATGGGAGACGATTCTATCAAAGCAGAAGAACTTCCGTATGACACGATTGAAGAAGTGACAGGATTATCAGAAGCTGAGTTCGAAAAAATAGTCGAAAATGAAGTGAAGAGTCAAAACGAAGGGGAATCAACGTTTGTAAATGATGTTGATGAAGCTCATACGAGAATAAAAAATGTTGATACCCAAAATGCCTATATTGAATATGATTTGGCAAATCAGATTATCACTAAGTATAAAGAGACGTCGAATTTTCAAAGCTTGATGGGAGAAGATTATAGTGTCAAAATCCCGTGTGAAATGGAGGACGGAACCCCGGCATCTTTGGCGCTAATCCCGGAAAATGGAACACTGGTTTTTGCGGAATTAAGATTATATAACGAAACTCCAAGTGATACAATTACCTATGATTCACTCGAAAAACTGATTTCTGAAGCAACATTGGAAGGGCAGATTGAACAGATTCGTTTTACCTATGCAAATATGTATCATATGCAGCTGGTATATATCGTAACCTCAGAAGCAGAATATATTATGCC
>SVFB01000002.1 GCA_015057085.1 Lachnospiraceae bacterium | reverse complement strand
CAATTTTTGCGCAGCGAGCCCCGATTTTGTGCGGGATGAGGGATGTGGCTGTGGTTGCACAAAATCCGTACTGAGGAAGTGGCGGAGCCTGCACAAGTGAAGAAGTTCGAAGACCTGTTGCTGATGAAAGTGTTTGGGTGTGGACTTATGACTGCGAGGCGGAGAAATAGCGCCCTCGTGTCCCGGAGAAAAATTCGGTGTAGAAGCGAAACACTTGCTTGGGCAATTTTTGCGTAGCGAGCCCTGATTTTGTGTGGGAAGAGGGGACTGGCTGTGGTTGTATCAAAATCCGACTTTAAGTTTTCGATGGCCTGCACAAATCGTGGGCGGCGGCGTGGGTGGGAGACGTGAGGCTTGCGGTTGATTTATTGCGGTAAAGTGGGTATAATGGGGAAGGATTTTGAGGAAATATATTTTAAATGGAGGATATAGAGATGGTAGCATGGAACAATTTTGACAAATTGGAGTCCTACAAGGCATTGAACGAAACAGAATGTGTCGACATCGCCAAAGTCTTAACCGCTGACCGTGTAAAGAACTACAGCGTTCCAATGGCAGCTGGAATGGTTTACAATTATGCCGCAAAACAGGTAGATGATAAGATCCTCGACCTGTTATCAAAACTCTCAGACGAAGCAGAACTGGTAGAAAAATATCAGGAGCTTTATAACGGAGCAGTCATCAACACAGGAGAAAAGCGTCTTGTACTTCATCAGCTCACCCGCGGACAGTTAGGCAACGCAGTAGAAGCAGACGGAGTAAACAAAAGAGACTTCTACGTAGAACAGCAAAACAAAGTAGCAGAATTCGCAAACAAAGTACACAACGGAGAAATCACAAACGAAAAAGGTGAAAAATTCACCACAGCCGTACAAATCGGAATCGGTGGATCAGACCTTGGACCACGTGCACTTTATCTTGCATTGGAAAACTGGGCAAAGAAAAACGGATGCTTCAAGATGGATGCAAAATTCATCTCAAACGTAGACCCGGATGATGCAGCAGCCGTATTAAACAGCGTCGATGTATCAAAGTCCATCTTCATTCTGGTATCCAAATCAGGAACCACACTGGAGACCTTAACCAACGAAGCATTTGTAAAAGATGCACTCGCAAAAGCAGGACTTGATGCCTCAAAGCATATGATTGCAGTCACAAGTGAGACATCACCTCTCGCAAAGAGCAGCGACTATCTTGCAGCATTCTTCATGGATGACTATATTGGAGGACGTTACTCATCCTCATCTGCAGTAGGAGGAGCAGTTCTTTCACTTGCATTTGGACCGGAAATCTTCGCACGTTTCTTAAACGGAGCAGCAGAAGAGGATCAGCTTGCAAAGAACAAAGATATCAGAAAGAACCCTGCACTTTTAGACGCCTTAATCGGTGTATATGAGCGCAACATGCTTGGATATGACGCAACTGCAGTATTGCCTTACTCACAGGCACTTTCCCGTTTCCCTGCACATTTACAGCAGTTGGATATGGAATCAAACGGAAAGAGCGTAAACCGTTTCGGCGAGCAGGTTGATTATCAGACCGGACCAATCATCTTTGGTGAGCCGGGAACAAACGGACAGCATTCATTCTATCAGTTGCTTCATCAAGGAACCGATATCGTACCACTTCAGTTCATCGGATTTAAGAACAGCCAGATTGGTACAGATGTAGATATTCAGGGAAGCACCAGCCAGCAGAAGCTCTGCGCAAACGTGGCAGCTCAGATTGTTGCTTTCGCATGCGGAAAAGAAGATGAAAACAAGAATAAGAACTTCGAAGGCGGACGTCCATCCAGCATTATCATCGGTGAGCAGTTGACACCGGAAGCATTGGGCGCACTTCTTGCACATTTTGAAAACAAAGTAATGTTCCAAGGATTCGTATGGAATGTAAACAGCTTCGATCAGGAAGGTGTACAGCTTGGAAAGACCCTTGCAAAGAAGGTTCTTGCTCATGAGACAGAGGGAGCACTTTCTGTTTACAGTGATTTGTTAAATATCTAAAAGTTGAATAAAATCAGAATCAAAACTCCGGAGGCAACAGCGTCTCCGGAGCTTTTTTTGTGTAAAAATCGCAAAATCAAAACAAAAAACAACACAATTATGTACAAAATTTAAAACTTGTTGACAAGCCGACAAATAGAATAGATAATGATAATAGCGATTTAGGTTTAATATTTGGAGAGAATTACGTAAATATTTAGGAGGATTTTGCAGATGAAGATTTTAGGTATCTCACTTGGAACCAAGAATGGTAACAACGATACAATGTGTCGTGTTGCTCTTGAGGCTGCTCAGAAGAAGGGCGCAGAAATTGAATTTATTCACTTATTTGACTGGGACATTAAACCATGTACAGGTTGTGTAGCCTGCTCTCGTGGATTGGTAATGGGCAAAGGAATGATTTGTTCCGTAAAGGATGATTATGCAGCTCTTTACCAGAAGATGGTAGACGCAGACGGTGTGCTTTTCGTAGATCCGATTTACGAATCAGGAGCATCAGGATTATTCCATTTGATCACAGACCGTATGGGCCCTGGACATGACACCGGAATGATGCTCATGGCTGATGCAAAATTAAAAGAGCAGGGCAAGGAAGGTCTTGATCCAAAGCTCTTCCGTCAGAAGGCAGTTTCCTTTGTCGGAATCGGTGGTTCAGATTGGGCTGTACGTGTTGAAACAGATCACAGAATGCTTGCATTAAGCCCGGGATGGAAGGTTGTAAACAACGAAGCATTTTCTTGGTGCAAAGATGTTATCATGCAGGATGACAAGATTGAGCGCATGAAGCAAATCGGTGAGAACTTATATGATGCAGCAAAAGAAATCGTTGATAATCATATTATGATTCCTGGATCAGAGGATTACGATCCATGGAAGGGAGAAGCAGAAGGTGCTTGTCCACATTGCCACGGAAATAACTTCTATATTTATCCTGGCACAACACATTGCGTATGCGAACTTTGCGGACTTGAAGGAACACTTGAGCTCGTAGACGGCGGATTCAAATTCAAGAACGATCCTTCAATCGTGCCTAATGGTCAGCCTGAGCATGCACATGATATTCTTTCAGGTAAGCAGGCTCATGGTGAGGACATCTTCGAAAATGAAGGACGCCTCATGAACCTCTTTAAGGATCCTGAATTCCAGGCTCGCAAGAAGCACTATACAGATGTATGTGCTCCTACACCATCTCCATCTAAATAAAACAGATATAGTGAAAAGCACTGCCCGAGATTATTATCTTGGAGCAGTGCTTTTTTAAAAATTACAAGAAACTGATTGCACACAACTATATAGAATGATAGAATATTTATCGCAGTCGGGGTTACAATCTCCGACTGCGATAAACGCTCCGCGAGGATGCGCAGAGATTTGCATATGAAATATGTCAGCTACGCTGACGCAAATCTCGCGCCAAGTCTCGCGAGCGAGACTTGAACAATATTTAGTATGTGGGGTATTTAAAAATGAAAAATCTTAGTGTGAAGTTTAAAATTTCATTGATTCTTGTAATCGGTATGATTATGTCTATTTTCACGGCAGTGACTTTGTCTGTGTTTGTGAATCGTGTCTTTTCGCAATCGGAACGAATTTTCTATGATCAACTTTATACCGTCAGTGCAGATGTTTTAAAAGCGGATCGCGATTTATACCAGGCATCTGTTGCGGAACTTTCATTTGTTTCCGGAAGACAATATTCATCGAAACACTTGCTTGAAGAATATGCATATAGTTTTGAAGAAAATGCTACGCAAGCATATGAAGGGGTAAAGGCTATTGAAGAATTGGCTGCAGAATATCCGGAAGTAGGTGAAGCATCTACAAATGGAAAAACAATCAATGATTGTATCTCTGATTTCTATACATTTTATGATATTTGGAAAAACGCATACGACCCGGCAACAGATACCGGAGAATACGCAAATGCAAAGGCTTCATTTGAAAGTGTGCGTAGCCCGCTTAATACCATGGGTGAAATTATGGAGGCTTATGCCACCGAAAATCATGCTACTTTAGAAAAAAGCATTTCTAAAACGTTAAGCCTAATCATTACGATTGTAGTCATCATTATGATTGTGGCAGTGATTATCTCTTATCTCATTATTAGGGTTATTGTAAAGAATTTAAAGAGTGTTACAGATGGTTTAAATACGTTGGCAAATAATGATTTAACCCAGGAAATAAAAGCATACAAAGGTAAGGATGAAATCGGCCAATTGAATCAGGCGACGATTTCACTTCAGCAGAATTTACGTAGCATTATGTCAAGACTGCATGTGTCATCCTTGGATTTGGCAGAGGCTTCCAGCAATATGTCAAGAGCTACCAGAAATAGTGCGGATGGTGTAGAAAATATTAATCACGCGGCAGGTGAGTTGGCAAATACAGCAACTTCACAGGCAACGGACATTTCAGATATTGTCAACCAAATGTCCGGAATAGATGAGTTGATGCAGAATAATAACGAGAATGCGGAGAAACTTGCGGATACCTCTGATGAAATCAGAGATACGGTGGATGCAGGTGTTCAGACTGTAGACAATTTGAAGGCAGTTTCATTGCAAAGTTTAGAAGCGTTTGAGAACATCTTTGCAGTGATTGATGATATTTCCAGTTCAGCAAATCGTATCAGCGAAGCAAGTGATATGATTAAATCGATTGCTCAGCAAACCAACCTGCTTTCGTTAAATGCTTCCATCGAGGCGGCTCGTGCCGGTGAAGCCGGAAAAGGATTTGCAGTAGTAGCGGATGAGATTCGAAACCTGTCGGATCAATCATCTAGTTCTGTAGAGACAATCAACGAGATGTTGGAAGCATTGCAACGCAATACAACCGAAGCGGCTCATCAGAGTGAGTTGGTGCGTGATTATGTGAACAAGCAACAGGCAGCTGTTGTGGAAACCGCAGGAAGCTTTGAAGCGATTGCAGACCGTATGAATACGGTAAATGGCGCTGTCGATGCCTTAAAGGATACCAATGATGCGCTTAGCCAGGGCGTGGAAGGTGTATCCGGATTGATTTCTTCTCTGTCAGCAATTTCGGAAGAGAATGCTGCTACAGCGCAGGAATTAAATGCCACCACAGAAACCGTGAATATGAATGTGGAAAACCTTTCCGCTATGGGAACCGGCGTAGATGATTCTGCAAAGGGTCTTGAGGAAATTATCGCTGTATTTAAGATGAATGCAGAGATTGAAAACAACTAAATTTTTCTGACAAAAATCCGCTTCATCATTTCAAATTTCGAAATGGGAAGTGGTTTTTTGTTTATGAAAAAATGACGCACAAAAAAGGAGCAAAAAATGATTTATATTGGAAGTCACTTATCATCCGCCGGCGGATTTATGGCCATGGGAAAACATGCAAAGAAACTGGGGGCAAATACCTTCGCATTTTTTACCAGAAATCCAAGAGGTGGAGCTGCGAAAGAAATCGATCCGGCGGATGCCATGGCATTTATGAAATTTCATAAAGAGGAAGGCATGGGACCGCTTGTAGCCCATGCGCCATACACGATGAATTTATGTTCTGCAAAAGAAGACGTGCGCGCATTCGGGAAAGAAATGTTATCAGATGATCTCAAGCGAATGGAATATACACCGGGAAACTATTATAATTTTCATCCCGGCTCTGCAACCGGACAAGATACGGACGTAGCCATTTTGCAAATTGCTGATGCATTAAATGACTGCATGTTCGAAGGCATGCACACAACGGTTCTATTGGAAACAATGGCCGGAAAAGGCTCGGAAATAGGTGGAAATTTTAAAGAATTAAGTAGTATAATAAATCATATTGAATTGAAAAACCGCATCGGAGTATGTTTTGATACATGTCATGTCTGGGATGGAGGTTATGATATCGTAAATCATCTGGACGAAGTACTGGACGAATTCGACAAAACTATCGGACTGGACAGATTATATGCGGTTCATATCAACGATAGCAAGAATCCCTGTGATTCACACAAGGATCGGCACGAGAAAATTGGTGAAGGCTATCTTGGGACAAAAGCATTAGAAGCAATTGTAACGCATCCCGTATTTCAGGGGAAACCATTTATTTTGGAGACGCCAAACGAGGATGAAGGTTATGCAAAGGAAATCGCATTAATCAAGCAATGGCTATAAGGGGTTTGTAGGATTATGACCAAAACAACGCGTAAAAAACTAATTTTATCAGTGGTAATCATACTGGGAATTCTGACAGTTTTTCAGATTCTCTATCATCTGAATATTTATTTGGAGAAGGTAACAAACCACAAAAAAGTTACGGAATTGGTTGATGATACTTTGACTTTTGAAGATGATGCTTTGGAAGAAGAGGTTGAGACAATTAATGAATGGATTGATAACAAACATCTATTTAATGGAGATATGGGTCGACTGTACGAACGTGCCAGTTTGATTTATAGTCAGTTAGGAGAAGACATCAGTTATTATCGATATCTTGGATACGCGTTGTATTATTTGGAAAACAGCGATGAAAAGGCATATACTGTGAATGTCTATCTTGATTTGGCAAACTTTTATATCAATAATATTTCGTATGAACGAGCAGAAGAAATGGTTGATAAGGCAGAAAGTGTGATAGCCTTTGAGGATCTTGAGGATCTTCAGGTAAAAAGCTATGCATACCGAATGAAGGGAATACTATGCATGGCGCAAGAAGATTACGATTCAGCGGAAATTTATTTGAATCAGTCGCTGGAAATTGCAAATCAATCTTATACAGGCATTTTTGAGGCTGCATATGTGGCAATGGCAGAGGTGCAATTGGCACGGGTTTATGCGAAGACAGATCAAGTTGAACAAGCAAAAGAGATTCTGTTGAAATACAAAGATAGTGAGCTTTTGACGCAGAAAGTGTATAGAGAAACTTTGCTTCGAGATTTTGTGATACCATATTATCAGACCAGATGTTTTGTGGTAGTATCCGGAATGTGGGATGAATATGATGGACAGCATATGACTGCTGAAATTGAAGCAGATGTGGATGATGCAAAGAATACAATTCATGATTATATGGAAGTATGTGAGCAGAATGGCTATGAAAAACAAGAGCTAAACACACTACTGGTTATGATAGAGAACTACCCGCCAAAGGATAAAGAAGTCTATCAGATTGTAATGGACGAAATAGAGACTTTATATAGCAAGTTATTTACCGAGCAAAACGAAGATTATGCAAACATCATCGAGTCACAGGTATCAGATTCCCGGCAAACCATGGAGGCCAGAGTCCAAGAAACACAGTCATCTGTAATGCGCATGCAGATAGCTGCGCTGTCAATTCTTGCTTTTGGAATTATAGTCATCACATTCATTATTATTATTAACAATAGTCAAAGCGATGGCTTGACCAAAGTCAGATCGAGAAAACTTTTTGATACAGATATTGGAAAATTAAAACGCTCACTTAACGCATATGCAGCAATCATGCTGGATATAGATGATTTTAAAAGCGTTAATGACACCTTTGGCCATGAGGCCGGGGATAGTGTTTTGGTACGTTTGGGAGCATTTTTACGCAAAGAAAATAATTCTTCGGTGCGCGCATACAGATATGGTGGCGAAGAGTTTATCTTGTTAGTTGATAAAGATGAAATCGCAAATGTTCATGAAATTGCAGAGCGAATCCGCAGCGCGATGGAGCAGGAGCGATGGGACTTTGATGCAAATCGTGTAATCACAGTCAGTATAGGAATTGCAAAGGGAGAAGGCCGTGATGATGTTGTAAAACGTGCAGACGACAATCTCTATCATTCAAAGCAAAACGGGAAAAACCGCATTACAGAGGACTAGACAGTAAAGCGCTTAAGCAAGCGAGTATTTAAATGTGTAGTTGAATGGTAATGAGGCGTGTGATCAATTTGCTCGATGAGCAAACGGGCAGCTACAGTTCCTTCAGAAAACCGCGGCACATCAATGGTGGTTAGGGACGGTTCGATAATACGTCCTTCGGAGATGTTATCGAAACCGATGAAGGCGATATCCTCAGGGACACGAAGCCCGCGGAGCTTGCAAGCCTTGATGGCTCCGATGGCGAGAATATCATTGTCGCAAAAATAGCAACGCGCCAATTCGATATCATTGTCTATGATTTCGAGCATATCGGCCATGGCATCTTCGATGGAAGGTGCGAGCATATGGACTTTACAACGGGATGGAGACATCCCGTTTTCTTTTACCGCTTTTTGAAATCCGGCTTCTCGCTCGAGGAAGTTTGGAATCGAATACGAGGATTTAATATGTCCGGGGGTGGTATGGAAGCGGCTGATTAAATAATCGGTTGCCAAATAAGCACCCTGCGCATTATTGATTAATACAGAAGTGCAATCTACAGATTCGAAATAACTGTCGGTTAAGATAAAAGGAAACCCCAGGCTTACAAATTTCTCGCAGACCTCTTTATGAATTTCTGTTCCGATGACAATCAATCCGCAGCAGTCAGAAATACGTAATTCTTCAAACAGACGATCCAAATCATCGGTCTTTTCGTAAAACTGAATCATGCGAACCGGAAAATCGTGGCGCTGACATTCATCTTTAATTCCCTCAAACAATTCATCAAAAATCGGGCTATAAGAAAGAATCGCATTGCTGGTGCGATAAGAGACAATATAAATGGATCCGCTGTGGGCGGATTTTTTTATTTTGCTGAAATCATATCCGTTTTCTTCGGCAGCCTTAATAATCAATGCTCTGGTTTCTGTGCTGACGCCGGGTTTGTTATTTAATGCCATGCTGACAGCAGTGGCGCTGATGCCAAGCTTCTTTGCAAGTTCTTTTGCGGTAATTCCCATGATATGTTCCTCACTTTAATATTTGTGATATTTGATAGAAGTTTAGCACAAAAAAGTGAAATTTAGAACAAATAAAGTAAAAATAAAGTAAATTTCACTTTATTAAATGTTGAGATAAAGTGAATCGGAGAGTAGGTTAAAGATAGAAGTATAGAAGTAACGAAGGAGGACGACTTATGGCAAAGATTGTTTTGGGATTTGCACCAACCAGAAGAAGTATTTTCTCTGCACCTGCAGCAGTGGAATATGCGGATTATACAAGAGAAAAATTAAGAAAGATGGGCGTAGAATTCGTGGATATCGATGATATCGCAGAGGACGGATTGCTCCACGACGATCATGATCGCATCAAAATCGAAGAAAAGTTTAAAGCTGCAAAGGTAGATGGATTATTCTTCCCGCATGGCAACTTCGGTACAGAGTTTGAAGTTGCAAGACTTGCAAAGAATATGAATCTTCCGGTTTTGATTTGGGGACCGAGAGATGAGTGTCCGGACGAAAACGGAATCCGTCTTCGCGATAGCCAGTGCGGAATTTTTGCGACCGGAAAAGTGCTTCGTCGTTTCCGTGTTCCATTTACTTATTTAACAAACTGTAACCTAGAAGATCCGGAATTTGAGGAAGGCATTTACAGATTTATGAGAGTCTGCAATGTGGTAAAAACCTTCAGAAATACACGCATCCTACAGATTGGACCTCGTCCGATGGAATTCTGGTCTACCATGTGCAACGAAGGAGAATTGTTAGAGAAGTTTAATATTCAAACCATTCCGATTCCGATTCCGGAGCTTACGGATGCCATGAAGCAAGCAAAGGCTAAAGGCACAAAAGTTGCGGAGACCATTGCATATTGCAAAGCAAACTTCGATGTAAAAATCAAAGATGAAGAATTGGAAAATGTGGCAGCATTAAAAGTCGCTATGAGAGATTTGGCAGACAAATACGGGTGCAACGCAGGGGCAATCCAGTGCTGGAATGCGCTTCAGGGTGAAATCGGTATCATGCCATGCGCAGCCAATTCATTATTAAACGAAGAAGGTTTCCCGGTTGTTTGCGAGACCGATATTCACGGTGCAATCACAGCGCTGATGGTAGAAGCCGCAGGTATGGATGAGAATAGAAGCTTCTTTGCAGACTGGACAGTACGCCATCCGAGCAATGATAACGGAGAATTGTTACAGCACTGCGGACCATGGCCAATCAGCTGCGCAGGATGCAAGCCATCCATCGGATATCCATTGGCCTTTGATCACCCGGGGGCTGTAGAAGCAGAAGCAAAGCATGGTGAACTGACCATCGCCCGCTTCGACGGAGATGGTGGAGAATATTCTCTTCTTTTAGGCAATGCCAAGGGAATCGACGGACCTTATACCAAGGGAACCTATCTATGGATTGAAGTAGAGAACTGGCCAAGATTAGAGGCAAAGATTGTAGAAGGACCTTATATTCATCACTGCGTTGGAATTCATCAGGATGTGGTGGATGTGCTTTATGAGGCATGTAAATATATCGGTGTGAAGCCGGATTTATATGATGATATTGAGCAGCAGATAATCGACAAGATTCATGGCGTGAAATAAAGGAGCGATGAAGGATGAAGATGAAAGAGCAAACATTAAGACAAAAAGAATTGGCACAAAAGGCCTTTGACTTGCGCAAGGTGGTTGTGGAAATGATTATGGAATCCGGCGGTGGACATATCGGAGGCGATTTCTCTGTGATGGAAACTCTGGTGACATTATACAATCAGGTGATGAACATCAGCCCGGAAAATGCAGATGATCCGGATAGAGATTATTTTGTCATGAGTAAGGGACATTCTGTAGAAGCCTACTATGCGGTTTTGGCAGACAAGGGATTCTTTCCGACAGAGAAGGTGATCAAGGAATTCTCTCAATTCGGATCTTTGTTTATCGGTCATCCAAACAATGAACTTCCGGGAATCGAGATGAACAGCGGATCTTTAGGACATGGGCTTCCGGTTTGTGTAGGAATGGCATTGGCTTGTCGCATGGATCAACGACCAAGTCGCATTTACACTGTCATGGGTGATGGAGAGTTGGCAGAAGGTTCCGTATGGGAAGGCTTCATGGCAGCAGGACATTACGGACTTGATAACTTATGTGCTGTGGTAGACCGCAATCATCTTCAGATTTCAGGAACCACAGAGCAAGTGATGACACATGAAAATTTGCATAATCAGGTGGAAAGCTTCGGTTGGAATGTCATCGAAGTCGATGGCAATTCTATTTCGGAACTTGAGGATGCTTTCGAAACAGCAAAAACCGTAAAAGGAAAGCCGACTTGTATCATTGCGAATACCATCAAAGGATTTGGCGGCGGTGAAGTGATGGAGGATAAAGCATCATGGCATCATCACGTGCCAAATCAGGAAGAATATCAACAGATTATGGATGAAATTGAACGCAGAAAGGAGGCGCTTGCATAATGGGAGAACCAAATAAGATTCCAAACAGACAGGCAATTTGTGAGACTTTAATGGCACATGCAAAAGATGATCGGGATATTATCGCATTGTGCAGCGATTCCAGAGGCTCTGCTTCTATGACACCATTTTTTAATGCATTTCCGGAACAGTCAGTAGAAGTTGGAATTGCAGAGCAAAACTTAGTGAGTATTTCTGCAGGACTTGCAAAATGTGGCAAGAAGCCGTTTTGTTTCTCTCCTGCATGCTTTATTTCTACAAGAAGCTATGAGCAGGCGAAAATTGATGTGGCATATTCCAATACCAATGTAAAGCTGATTGGAATCAGCGGTGGTATCAGTTACGGTGAGCTGGGAATGAGTCATCACTCTGCGCAGGATATTGCAGCAATGAGCGCAATTCCAAATATGAGAGTATATCTTCCAAGTGATCGCTTTCAGACCGCAAAATTGATTGAATGCTTATTGCAAGACGAAAAACCTGCCTATGTCCGTGTGGGAAGAAATCCGGTAGAAGATATCTACAGTGAAAACAATTGTCCATTCGAATTGGACGAAGCAACGGTTATCATTGACGGAGATGTGGCAAACGCAAAGCCTTCATCTAAAATTGATTGGAAGCAGGTAAAAGAAGTTGCAAACAAAGGCGAATTCGTAACCTTAGCAGCCTGTGGCGAGATGGTGCGCCCGATGGTTTTGGCAGCGCAACAGCTGGCCGAAGAAGGCATCCATACCATTATGCTTGATATATTTGCAGTAAAGCCGATGGACGAGAAGGCTGCTGTAGAAAGTGCGAAACTTTCGAAGTTGATTGTAACGGCAGAAGAGCATGCGCCATTGGGCGGATTCGGTTCTGCTGTGGCACAGATTGTATCTGCAAATTGTCCGACCAAGGTCATTGTAAAAGCTTTGCCGGATGATCATGTCATCACCGGTAAGAGCAAAGCGGTATTTGACTATTACGGATTGAATGAAGAGGGCTTTGCAGAAACTGTTAAGAAAAATCTTTAATGTTTAATGAAGGACAAGAGCGGATGAAAGACTATATCATCAGTATTGATCAAAGTACGCAGGGAACTAAGGCGCTTCTCTTTGATCGTCAGGGGATTTTAATCAAACGTTGTGATATGCCACATCGCCAAATTGTAAATGACAAGGGATGGGTATCTCACGATCCGGAAGAAATATATGGCAACGTAATCGAAGTGATTCGGCGTGTCCTTAAGGAAGCGAAGGTGGATCCGTCTCAGGTTGCCGGAATGGGAATCAGCAATCAGAGGGAGACCTCAGTTGCATGGAATCGTGCCACAGGAGAATCTGTCGCAAATGCAATTGTCTGGCAGTGCGCAAGAGCGACGGAAATCTGTGAGCGAAACACCATTAAAGTTCATGCGAAGGATATTCGCCAGAGAACAGGACTTCAGCTATCGCCGTATTTTCCGGCAGCAAAGATGGCCTGGCTAATCGAAAATGTCAAAGAGGCTAAGGAATTGGCAACAAACAAAAACTTATGCCTTGGAACAATCGATTCATATCTGGTGTTTCGCTTGACCGGTGGCAAGACCTTCGGAACAGATTATTCCAATGCCTCCCGCACCCAGTTGTTTGATATCTTTCGCTTGAAATGGGATGAAGATATTTGCAATTGGTTTGGAATTGATATGGAAGCCTTGCCACAGGTGTTGGATTCCAATGCGGATTTTGGAAGCACAACCTGTGAAGGAATTTTTGAGAATCCGATTCCGATTCATGGTGTGATGGGAGATTCTCATGCAGCATTATTCGGACAAAATTGCAGAAGCGCAGGGATGACGAAGGCTACTTATGGAACAGGCTCTTCCATCATGATGAACATAGGGACGAAGCCGGTACTCAGCAAGCACGGAGTGGTGACTTCGTTGGCTTGGGGCATGAATGGCAAAGTAGAATATGTATTGGAAGGCAATCTGAATTATACAGGTGCAGTCATCACCTGGCTGAAAGACGATATGGAGCTGATTCAAAGCGCAAAGGAAACAGAGGGGCTGGCTAAGAGTGCGATCAAGGACGATAGCCTTTATCTGGTTCCGGCCTTTACCGGACTTGGCGCTCCATACTGGAACAGCCATGCGAAGGCATCTATTGTGGGAATGGACCGCACGACTCGAAAAGCGGAATTGGTTCGCGCAGCATTGGAATGTATTGCATATCAGATTACAGATATTGTAAATGCAATGGAAGAAGATATCGGCGGCCAGGTGCAATCACTTCGCGTTGACGGCGGACCTACAGGAAATCAGTATTTGATGCAATTCCAGAGTGATATTGTAGAACGGCCGGTGGAAGTATCTGAGGTGGAAGAACTCTCCGGAATCGGTGCAGCATTTATGGCAGGCTTTGCGTTACAGATGTGGGATGAAGGCGTTTATGATACAATGAAACGTGTCACATATCAACCGCAGATGAACGAAGAAATGCGCAGTCAAAAAATCGCAGGCTGGAAAGATGCGGTGGCAGGCGTTTGCAAAAAGAAAGGAAAACAAAAACTATGAGACAGTATGAAACATTTGAACTCTCCTTTGATGGAGCAACTTTGAATGACCAGTGGGCATCAGTGGATGTGACTGCGGTTTTCACAGACCAATCAGGCAGCAAAACCGTGAAAGGTTTCTATGCAGGAGATGGTGTTTACAAAGTGCGCTATATGCCTGAAACCGTAGGGGAGGTTTCCTGGAAGGTATCCGGCGTGGTATCCGGAGAAGGTAAAGAGATTTGCGAGCCTGCAGCAGAAGACCGCCACGGAATCGTTCGAGCAAACGGCGTGCATTTGATGAATGCAGACGGAAGCTGGTTCTTCTCTTTTGGAACCACAGTATACGGTCTTGCGCATCAGGACAAAGAAATCACGGAACAAACCTTTGATACATTATCAAAGAATCCGTTTAATAAAGTTCGTATGTGTGTCTTCCCAAAGCATTATGATTACAATGTAAACGATCCTGAATATTTTCCATTTGAAGTCAACGCCGGAATGACCTATACCTACGATCGCGGAAATACATTTAATGACTCACCGTTCTTGTCAGAAAAGGCAAAATACTGGAATGTAAATCAACCATGCTTCGCATTCTGGGATGCCTTTGAAGAGAAAATTAAGCGACTGGACGATATGGGAATCCAGGTGGATTTAATTTTGTTCCATCCGTATGATCGCTGGGGCTTCTCCTATTTGAGTGCTGAGCAGAACCGCATTTATCTGGAATATTTAATCAGCAGACTTGCTGCATTCCCAAATATTTGGTGGTCACTTGCAAATGAATATGACATCTGTGCAGACAAATCTCAGGAAGACTGGTATCAAATCGAAGAATGTGTCGCAGCAAATGATCCATATCATCATTTGCTTTCAAATCACAATTGCTTTGACATCTGGGATTTCTCCAGAGAGAATATTACACACTGCTCCCTTCAGAAACGTACCATGACTCTTGTCCCGGAAATGATGGAAAAGTATCATAAGCCGGTGCTCTACGATGAGTGCGTATACGAAGGAAATGTCAAGCAGACCTGGGGTTCATTGAATGGTGAAGAAATGACAAACCGTTTCTGGAAGGTTACTGTCCATGGAGGATATTGTACGCATGGCGAGGTTTATCTGGACATGGATATGGAGAATATCGACGATGCAGTTCTCTGGTGGGCAAAAGGCGGCAAGCTGATTGGAACAAGCCCGGCACGCATCGCATATCTGCGAAATCTGATGGAGGAAATCGGTCAGCCGCTTGTACCTTATGAAGGTCCAATGGCTTTTGTGTTTAAGCCGGACCTTCCGAAAGAAGTGGAGGACAATCTTCCGGATTCGCTGAAGTCTATGCGCAGAAGCATTAAGCGGATGGATAAAGTGGATTTGGTTCGTCATCATGATCAGGAAACTTTTTTTGCAGGTCATGCCGGCGAGGATACCTATCTTTTCTATTATGGTACTGATTGCTGTGCACGTGTGGATATCAATCTTCCGAAGGATCATACTTACAAGATCGAGGTTATCGATGCTTGGAATATGACCAGGGAGACCTTTACTACCGGAGCATCCGGAGACCTGGAAGTCAAATTGACAGGCCGACCATACATGGCCGTCCTTGCAACCCGCGAATCATAACATTTCCCAAGGGGCATCCCGTTGAACAACGAGATGCCCCTATTTAACTCAGTCGGAGAAATCCCCCACCTCTAAGCGTTAGCGTAGGTGGGGGTTATGACAAACTATACTCAGTCGGGGTACAAGCTCCGACTGAGTTAAACGCTCCGCGAGGATGCGCACGGATTCGGACAGGAATTT
>SVFB01000046.1 GCA_015057085.1 Lachnospiraceae bacterium | reverse complement strand
GGCGACAGTTATTGTGCTTGCAATTTCTACAATCTATATATTTGCAGTCTATTTGCACTAAAAAAGCTTCGCAGAACACGTTGGACGCTCACCAATGACATTAAGATAGAACATACTGATGGTCTGGTTGAAATACGGAGATACCCAGAGGATTCCGACGCCCAGTGAAAGTATCGCCAAAATCAGCATTGGAATGTAGCTGATATAGATTCCGACCAAACGAAGGCGATGACCTTTCATATGTGAGACAGAAAGTTTAAGTGCTGTGGTAACTTTCATCTCGGAATGGTCTACCAAAAAATAGAACATCAGGAAGATGTTTGCTTCTACATAAAAGGCGAGGATCAATGTAACGAGCAATCCGCCCAACATCACCAAAAGTCCGTTGAAGGAATCATTGATGTAATAGAAGTAGTAAATGGAACCGAAAAACGGCAACATCGGAACGACCAAAAGCAGTAAGGTAAGTAAACCGGCGAGAATGTATCGGTCCGGATGATTTTTGAATCCGTAGAAGAGCATGCCAACATTAGCTTCTTTTCTTCGTGCCAGATTTAAATGGACCAGTATGGTGCCTGCGGAAAACACCTGAGTAATCAAAAGTAATAAAAAATCAACCGCATAAGTGATGATTAATTGCTGGACAGTTACAACCTCTCCGATTGCCAGTGAGAAAACAGACTGCGCAAGCGAAATAAAAATCGATGGAAGCAAAGTGACAGCAACCGGTACGCGATAGTGTCCCAGAAGATTTTGACGGGCAATTCGCTTTAATTCTTTTCCTTTAGTATTCATTTGTAAAAATCCTTTTTGTTATATTGATATAAAAATATTAAGCAGATCATCATACAGAATAATCTGCGAATGAGCCGGAAAGTGATTCTGCCTCCTCTGCTTTTTTGCCCTTCTCGTAAGGATTTGCCTCATTTGGATAGCGTATCTGTGTATGTGTTACGCCGCCGGAGACATAAGTGCGTCCGCACTCAGGGCAAATGGAGGTGTGGATGGTAACATATGCTTGCAATACCTTTCCATCAGCCTGCTTGGCTTTATTGTAAGCATTGGTGACATGCATATTTTCGTGCGCGCGTACGGCAGCGCCTGCAGCTGTTGGAGAAAGATGCGCCGCATTTTTAAAGGACACATTATTCTCATCGGAGCCATCCTGATATTTGCGCTTGGCGCAGGTTTCACATTTCTCAGGGTCTGTGCGCCCCGGCTTATCGGAAGGTGTGACTTCAGTGGCATCCGGTGATTTGAAACCGGATGCATCGATTGCGTCGGTGCGCTGTGCCCCGGCGTCTGGATTGGCACCGGAGGTGGCGTAGGCTCTGCTGTTCTCATATGGATCATAAGGCAAAAATGAAATTCCGTTCATAGGCATACCTCTTTTGCATTGTTTCCCAAAAACATTTATAATCTGAATTATGAAAAAACAACCACAACTTGATCGATATTTCTATATTGCAGGCTGGATCATCCTGGCAGCTGTTTTGCTGTTTGTGATAGGATGGTCTTTTTATCGTCCGTTCATGCAACGATGGATTGTGAAGCCTTGTCTGATCCATACCACCTTTGGATTTTATTGTCCGGGTTGCGGTGGGACTAGAGCTGTCTACCATCTGTTGCACGGAGAAATCATACAATCATTTCTCATGCATCCGTTGGTGCTTTATGCAACGGCAATTGGAGGCTGGTTTATGATCAGCCAGTCATTGCATCGCATATTCGGCGAACGGTTTCATGCAGTTATGCATGTGAGATTGATTTATGTTTATATCGCGCTTGCTATCATCATTTTAAACTGTGTAATCAAAAACAGCTTTATCCTCGGAACGATGCTTTAGTATTTAAGCATTCTTAATAGTTCTTCGTAGGAATAACCGGTGTATTGGGCATACTCTTTTAAGATGCCTTCCCATCCACCGTAGGTCATATATGCCTTAATCACTGCAAACGTGGTAAAGCCAATGCTGACCGCGATTCCTATGATTCCCAAAAGGAGTCCGATTCTTGCAACATCACTAAACTTTGTATTTCCACCGCGGGAGAGCGAAGCAAATATGATTGCCAAAGCACCAAGCGGAATGGAAAGATAAAAGCAGGTGCATCCGACCAGAGAAATGATTCCCAAAGTCAATGCAGCAGTTTCGAATCCGGATACAACCTTTCTCGGAGGCATATAGGGTGTTTGTTGTTCGTCCATATTGGACCTCCTATTTCAAGTTTTTATTTATTTTATCACGATTTCGGGGGACATTCAAACAATTGCTTATTTCTTTGCATTCGTTTGAAAAATTCGGTATACTAGAGTGCAGTAAGCAATCATATAGATTGACAGGAAAGGAATTTAGTTTTAAGCATGGATATCATTGCAAAGATTTCAGAAGAATTAAACATCAAAAAGAGTCAGACCGATGCAGCTGTAAAGCTCATTGATGAAGGAAACACCATTCCGTTCATTGCCCGTTACAGAAAGGAAGTAACCGGTGCGTTGAATGATGAACAATTGCGCGACTTGTTTGAGCGCTTAACATATCTTAGAAACCTGGAGGATCGCAAGGCAACTGTCCTTGCAAGTATTGAGGAGCAGCAGAAGCTGACTCCGGAATTGAAGGCACAGATTGAAGCGGCAGAAACCTTGGTTGCCGTAGAAGACTTATATCGTCCGTATAAGCAGAAGAGACGCACCCGCGCTATCATAGCAAAAGAGAAGGGCTTAGAGCCATTGGCAGAATTGATTCTTGCTCAGAATCTGACCGCTCCGCTTGCTCAGGAAGCAGAGAAATTCATCGACGAAGAAAAGGAAGTTAAGACTGCCGAAGATGCAATCGCCGGTGCAATGGATATCATTGCAGAACAGATTTCGGACAATGCCGAGTTCCGTACAAAGATTCGTGAGATGACAGTGAAGGAAGGCAAGATTCGTTCGGCTGCAAAGGACGAGAAGGCAGAAAGCGTATACGAGATGTATTACGAATACGAGGAGCCTGTTAATAAAGTTGCCGGTCATAGAACACTTGCATTAAATCGTGGTGAAAAAGAGAAGATTTTAACAGTCGGAGTGGATGCTCCGGAAGAAGAAATTCTTCGATATATCGAAAAGCAGATTATCACAAATGATACCGCTGAAACTGCGGAAGTTTTAAAGAATACAATCAAGGATGCTTATGATCGATTGATTTCTCCTGCAATTGAGCGAGAGATTCGCAGTGATTTGACAGAGACTGCCGAGGATGGCGCAATCAAAGTATTCGGCAAAAACTTAGAGCAGCTTTTGATGGCACCTCCGATTGCAGGACAGGTTGTGCTGGGATGGGATCCGGCTTTTAGAACCGGTTGTAAGATTGCAGTTGTGGATGAGACCGGTAAGGTTTTGGATACCACAGTAATTTATCCGACTGCACCGCAGAATCGTGTGGATGAAGCAAAGGCTGTCATCAAGCAATTGATCAGCAAATATCATGTCACTTTGATTTCCCTCGGAAATGGAACAGCATCCAGAGAGTCAGAGCAAATCATTGTGGAAATCTTAAAGGAAATCCCGGTTCCGGTTCAGTATGTAATCGTAAACGAAGCCGGAGCGTCTGTGTATTCAGCAAGTAAGCTTGCTACAGAGGAATTCCCGAATTTCGATGTGGGACAAAGAAGTGCCACATCTATGGCGCGTCGTATTCAGGATCCGTTGGCAGAATTGGTTAAGATTGATCCGAAGTCCATCGGTGTCGGTCAGTATCAGCATGATATGAATCAAAAGAAATTATCGGATGCTTTAGAGGGCGTGGTTGAAGATTGCGTAAATAAAGTTGGTGTGGATTTAAATACAGCATCTGCATCACTCTTAGAATATATTTCCGGTATTTCAAAACCGATTGCAAAGAATATTGTAACTTACCGTGAAGAAAACGGAAAATTCAAGTCCAGAAACGAGCTTTTAAAGGTTGCCAAACTTGGACCAAAAGCATTTGAGCAGTGCGCCGGGTTTATGAGAATTTCAGAAGGCAAGAATCCTTTGGATGCGACAGGCGTGCATCCTGAATCTTATAAAGCAACCGAAAGCCTTTTAGAGAAGCTTGGTTATAGCATGGATGATGTTAAGAGTCGTAATGTAGTAGGCATCTCCAAAAAGATCAGTGATTATGCAAAGCTGGCAGAGGAGCTGGGAATTGGTGAATTAACATTGCAGGATATCGTAAAGGAACTTGAAAAGCCTGCAAGAGATCCGCGTGAGGATATGCCAAAGCCAATCTTAAGAAGCGATGTCTTGGATATGAAGGATTTGACTCCGGGAATGGAGTTAAAGGGAACTGTCCGCAATGTGATTGATTTTGGTGTGTTTGTGGATATCGGAGTCCATCAGGATGGTTTGGTTCATATTTCAGAGATTTGCAGTAAATTTATCAAGCATCCGTTAGAAGCTGTCAGCGTTGGCGATATCGTCAATGTGAAGGTTTTAGAATGTGATGTGAAGAAAGCACGTATTGCACTTACAATGAAGGGGTTAAATCCGGAAATTGATGCGCGCGTTAAGACCACTGTATCATCAGAAGGACGCGGCGGACATCGCAAACCGGACGGTAAGCGAAACAATAAAAATAATGGCAAGAATAATGGAGCCATCGATGTAAATGCTTTAATGGCACGCATGGGCGGCAACCATGAGAATCGCAAACGTAAGTAAAAACATTGTGCACAATTATTGACAAGCAGATTTGCTGTGATATAATGTGCAATGTAAATAAATAAAAGTCTTCGGGGCAGGGTGAGCGAAAGCAATTCCCGACCGACGGTAATCTGAGTAATCAGGAGTCCGTGAACCGACGCATATATGCGCGGCCGATCCGGTGAGATCCCGGAACCGACAGTACAGTCTGGATGAGAGAAGAGTAAGTTGTAATTCGATTAATATGATTACAGAGATTGTCCCAAGAGTGAATGCTCTTGGGATTTTTTTTGAAAGGAGATTAGAAATGGCAGATGTAATGAAAACAAAGGACAATGCACGTCCGAAATTATTTAATGCACGTTATGTGGCAGGGGTGGCAATGCTATCCGCAATTGCATTTATTTTGATGTATATTGAAATTGTGATTCCGATTATGCCTTCATTTATTAAATTCGATTTTTCGGATTTGCCTGCAGTTATCGGTGCTTTTGCATACGGACCGCTCGCGGGTGTGATCATCGAATTACTTAAGAATCTGATTCACCTTCCTTTCACCGGAAGTGCAATGATTGGTGAATTATCAAATTTCATTCTTGGAGCATCATTCGTATTTGTCACAGGCTTGATTTACAAATTCAAGAAAACTAAATCGGGTGCACTTGTAGCAGGATTGGCAGGTTCTATTGTAATGGGAGCTGTATCGGTGGTGACAAACTTCTTCATCATTTATCCGATGTACTATTCCGTGCTGAAATTCCCGGAGGAGGCAGTGCTTGGAATGTATCAGGCAATTCTTCCATCTATGAAAAATATCATGCAATGTTTGTTGGTATTTAATTTACCATTTACCATTGTAAAGGGATTGATTTCAGTCATTATCACAATGTTTGTATATAAACCGTTATCACCGCTTCTTCACGGCCGTGAACGATAAATATCGTATTTTGAAGGTAGGTTTTGTTTTTCTAATGTTACCATTCACAGTCTGTATTATGATAAACATCCTCAGCCCATAGACCCGGTACCCCCTTCACTTTGCAAGAATATTTTGGTTTTCATATATGCAAAAGCTCGCATCCTGATAGACATGCGTCTTTTGAATGCCTGTACAATTTTGAAAAAAGTTTTATGGTTGGCGGACACCAAAAACTGTCGTATATGTACT
>SVFB01000045.1 GCA_015057085.1 Lachnospiraceae bacterium | reverse complement strand
GGCTCAGGATCTTGTGGCTATGTCAGATAAGATAGAACAGGAATTTAATTCCCTGGATGATATAACAGGTGGGGATATATTTTTTGGACTGGCAGAAAGCTATCAGATCAGATACCTTGCCAGAGAGATTTATAAATTAAAAGAACAATGCCCTAATCTCACCTATCATATAACCAGCGGAGATACTGAGCAGGTTACTGAAAAGCTTGATAAGGGCCTTTTGGGCTTTGCTGTGCTATGTGAAACACCGGACAGCAACAAATATGAATATGTGAAATTTCCGGAAGCGGATGTGTGGGGCGCAATCATATCTTCATCCCATCCCCTTGCGCAAAAAAGAGCCATCCATGTCGCTGACCTGATCGGCCAGCCTCTGTTTGTTTCTGAACAAAGCTGGAACAATGAAATCAAAGCATGGTCCAAGGACAGATTTCATGAGCTTAAGCTCGAAGGGTCTTTCAGACTTTCCTATAACGGTTCTGTATTTGCGCGGGAAAACCTCGGGATCCTTCTTACGTTTAAACATCTGATCAATACGGAAGGAACCGACATGGTATTCAGGCCTCTTTCCCCTGAGCTGAAATCAGAGCTATATCTGATTTGGAATAAGTATCAGACCTTTACGCCTATTGCCGAAAAATTTCTGGAGCAAATCAGAAAAGCCTTTCAATCACAAATGTAAAGAAGACACCTTGCGATTATTTTTCTATTATCTTTCCTCTATTTTTGCATCCCTTAATCTTGGTATTGACTGCATAACCACAGATTCCAGGTTTCTCATCGTTACCTCTTGTATAAATTTTCCCGGTGTTTGTGCAGGATTTAATGACATTCTTTCCTTTTTTTACCTGCCAATTTCCGGAACGATCTACAATTCCTGAAGAGATGCCGTCGCCGGAAATTGTTCCGGAATTGCTGCATTTGTAGACAGTACTATGATATTTTTTCGTCTGACCAATGTGATTTACGATACCTGCTGCAGAAGAGGCGTGATAACGTTTATTGGCAGCCGTCACTTTGGCTTTATTTTTGCAATCGCGGATTGTTACATTTCTATATTCAGAATCAACATAGTTCACGATACCTGCTGCATTGCTATCTCCATCATAGTGTTTCACACTGGCAGAATTTTTAATAGCGCCGGAATTCGTACAGCTTTTCACATTCTTATAAGCCCAATTAACAATTCCTGCCACTTGTTTTGTATCCACACCTGTAATCTTTCCGGAATTACTGCATTTTGTAATTGTTCCGTTTGCGGTATTCGTGATTCCGGCTATGCCTTCTGAGAAAGGAGCGGTAATATTTCCGGAGTTAGAACAACTTTGAATATCTCCATCCGTAAAGCCTGCGGTAATTCCTGCAACATTTACATATAATCTTTCTTTATTTTTCCATTTGGTGGTTACCTTAATCGCTCCCTGGTTTTTACATTTATAATATCTGCAGCCGGTTTTTTTACCATCTAATGGATAGCTTCCGCTTCCGGAGATACCGGCAATACTGCAGCCTACTTTTTTATTTGGTAATGAAACAGTAATTTTTGCATTATTAACAGAATTCTTAACCGTTCCTTCGATATTACCGAACATACCTCCGATGCAGCTTACCGCTTGATTCTTTTTCACATAAAGTATTGTTGCCTTGAGTGTTCCTGCCGTCTTGATGCCTGTTGCATTTCCTCTGAGATTTCCATAAAGCATGCCATAGACACCGGTACCCTTAATCGTCATGTTAATATTTACATTTACTTTTTCTGTTTTCGTACCATAAACCCAATTTACAAGCCCACCGTAATGTAACTTGCTTCCATAATTGGACTCATCGCTAAAATCTTTTTTATTCTGGTTATTAAAACTTACCTTACTGTTTGAAAAAGTAATATTTGATAATTTACCATCAAAAATATCTTTCGCCAGGAGTGGTGTATTCTTAAGATTGCAATTTTTAAATTTAATATTTGTAATCTCAGTTTCATTTACACGATTGAACAAAGATTTTCCGTTGGATGTTATGCCACTGATTGTGTGACCTTTTCCATCAATTTTACATTTGGTCAATCCTAGTTGCGGCGCACTAATCTGTTTGGAACTGTCATACGCGATATCCTTTGTTAAGACAAAATACGTGTCATAAAAATCCGTATGATCGTATCCATCATCTACGTTTAAATTTCCCCTTAAAATCTCGAATTCCTCTACTGTCGCTATCTGGTAAGGATCATCTTTCGTTCCACTTCCCCCATGAAAGCCGTCTATTACCTCGGCTGCTTTTATAGTATTTGGATGATACAGTGCGATAATCGCAAGTAGTATTACCAAAAATAATGTTGTCACCCTAATTTTTTTCTGCATTTTCCACACCTCTTTTTACTATGATTATATTTATGTCTCATACTTATAAGACGATAAAAATCCCTAAAAAGGGTTTAACAAAATTTTACTTTTTTAAAAAAATTTATCTAGTGACTTCTTCCGACCAGATTTTTTGTTCTCCATTCATGCGATAGGATTTTATCGAAACAGAAAGCAGCTTCCATCCATAGCAAGGATCCACAAACTGTAAGCGGTCAGTATATGGCACTTCCATCGAAATCTGATAGGTAATCAGATTGTAAGCATCTTTGTACACGCCATCCGCAGATTTATATGTCCCATTTCCTGTCTTTTCAATTTCATAAACATGCGGATTCTCCCCGCCCTCTTCATTTGCCCAGACAGTGGTCACTTCAAATCCATCGGCATTTGGCACATCCGGCCATGAAATCAGAATTGCATCGCCATCACCTTCTATATATCCCTCGTCAATCAGCTCCTGACGGTGTTGTTCCCAATATTTGTTATAAACATCCTCTTCTACTTCGATAAATTCCGGCGCTGCCAAAACTTCTGATTCCGTATTTTGAGTTGCATCATTTTGAGTTGCATCATTTAAATCTGCTGTATTTTCTGTATCGCTTTCGCGGGTATTCTCCTGCTTTCCCGAATCAGCCGGCTGTGATTGGGTGGTGCTTGATTCTTTATTATCTTTATTAAAAGAATGGTAAATTCCTACACCCGCGCCGGCTATCACCCCTACTGAAAGAACTCCTGCAATCGCAATTCCAAGTACCTTTGTGCTCACCGCCTTTCCTGCAATTGCTGCAGTTTGTGCTGCCGTTTGTGCCGCAGCTGAAGCACCGGCGTAGCCGGCTGCAGGCGGTATTGCAAGCGTCGCTGCCTGGGCACTAACTCTCTGACGGAACAAGAACAAAAATAGTGCCACTCCTGAAAGGCCATGAAGACGAATCCCCTTGGTCTTTTCAAACACAAGCACCTTCTTTTCGACCTTCTTCTTTCCCTGCTTCACGCGGCTTTTAATGGTTTCCACCGAAACTTGATACAATTCTGCGATTTCGCGGCATTTCATGCCTTCGAGATAATAAAGCGATAGCGCTTCCTGCTGATAGACCGGCAATTCGTCCAAAATCTCTGCGACGATTTCCTGTAATTCTTTTTGCTCCAACAGTTCTTCCGGTGTCTGATAAAATTCCCCGGCTTTTATAATCGCATTTTGAATCTCCGAACGCTGCGCCTCGATTAAATCCATTTCCCCGTCATCCAGTTCCGTCTGAAATGATGACAGAATCTCATCCGGTCTTTTTTTCGCTTCACGCGCTTTGATATGATCCTTTGCAATATTTTTTGCTATCGTCTCAATATAAGCTCCAAATCCGGAGATTTCAACTCCGTCCTGCATTTTAGAAAAGCATCGCAAGAAGCTCTCCTGTACGATGTCCTCACACTCTTCATGTTGATTGATAATCTGACGCGCTGCAGCATAAGCATGTCTGTAATATGCCTCATACAAATCTTTGTATTCACGCTGCTTCGCATCGTCCATCTGTTTTTTTATTTCACCCATTTTCATTAACCTTTTCTTTTATTAAATAAATATTGCAGAAAGTCTTCCTGCAACCTCTTCTGTAGTTACTCCATAGTTGATCAGTGTGTTAACATCAAACGGATCATTCTCCAACCTTGAAATAAAATCTGTAATATCTTTTAAAACAGCAGCCGGTAATCCTTCGGTTCTTTCCACTTCCATTTCAACGATTATCCTCAAAACATCTTTTTTATGCTTCTTGAATTCCGAAGAGTGAACCTCTTCTCCTGCGTCTCTTTTAGCTTTAAGATCCATGTAAGCCTTGGCCTTAAACAG
>SVFB01000044.1 GCA_015057085.1 Lachnospiraceae bacterium | reverse complement strand
GGAGAAAACTAGCCCTGCTGACTTTTCGGCCATGGAGCCGAGCACGGGTGATATGCCATCTGGGAGGGTAAGAAATAGCGCCCTCGTGACCCGGAGAAAAATTCGGTGTTAGAAGCGAAACACTTGCTTGGGCAATTTTTGTGCAGCGAGCCCCGATTTTGTGCGGAAAGAGGGATGCGAAAAAGGCTGGGAAACATGCGAGATGTTTCCCAGCCTTTTGGGTTAGTTGTTGGCTTTCCAGTGAATCATCGGAGAAGTTTCGTCCATCGGAAGGAATGTATATCCGTTGGCAAGACCCCACTGGATGATTTCTTCAACGGCTGCAACAGAGAAATCCTTGATATCATGCTGCAATACAACCGATACATCCTGGTACTTCATTCCATTGATGACATTCGAAGCGACAACAGCAGTATCCGTTGTCTCACCGGCATCACCACTGGTAATATTCCAATCAGTGTAATAAAAGCCAAGCTTAGGAGCTGATTCCGCAAGCGATGCCATAATACCGGTCGCATAATGACGGCTAATGGTATTCGAAGTTCCGCCAGGGAATCTCAGGATATTTGCATATTGACCGGTCTGCTCATAGATGATCTCATTCATCTTCGCAATATCAGTGTAGAACGCTTCCTCGCTTGTATAAATGGTTTCATAAGCATGTGAATAGCTATGAAGTGCAACAGTATGACCGCGATCATACTCCTCGCCAATCATATCCGCATAATCAGGGAACTGATTGGTCACAAAGAAAGTAGCCTTAACATTGTATTTATCAAGCACATCCAAAAGCTGTTCAGTATATGGTCCAGGGCCATCATCGAAGGTCAGGTATACAACCTTATCACCCGGATCCTTTGTGGCATCCTCAGTCTGAGCCTGGTATACATAAACATATCGGCTGGCAGTTGTCTCATTCTCGGAATGATCCTGAACAGTGTACTTCAGCATGTATACACCGGCTTTTGAAGTATCAACCTCGCCGCCGATTTTAACATCATCAGTCAAATCGCCATCCGTTTCATCCTCGGCACTGTAGCCCGGATCTTCGAAGGAATCTCCAACATTTAAATAAATAGAAGAATCACCCTTTAGCGTAAGCGTTGGAGCCTCAAACTCCTGAACGACAACCATACGTGTCACACTAGCCTCATTTCCGTTGGAATCGGAAACAGTATAGGTGATATAGCTTGTGCCATATTTAGAAGAATCAACAGTTCCATCTACTTTTACATTTGCAGTTACATCGCCATCTGTGTCATCAACAGCCTTGAATCCAGGCTCCTTATATTCGTCGCCTAACTGGATTAGCACCTTCTCACCATCAGTTAAAGTGATTTCCGGAGCGAAGACATCCTTATAAGTAATGGTACGCTCAACGGTGGTGCTATTTCCGTGGCTATCGGTAACAGTATATTTTACTTTGTCTTCTGAAGCAGAAACCTCAACCTTGTCAGTGACATCACCATCGTAGTTGTCGATTGCAGTATAGCCTTCCTCTTTGTAGGTGGTTCCCGGACTTGCATAGCCCTCACCCTCTAGAGTGATTTCAGGACCTGTGGTATCTTGAACCAGAATGGTCTGTGAACATTCTTTTGATTCGCTGCCATAGGTAGCCTTGAATTTTACAGGATATTCACCCAAATCTAGCTGGCTGAAATCAGTTTCGCCTTCAATCTGTTTTACGGTACAATCCTTTTTCATGAAGCTGAAGATTGTGCCGGTATAAACCGCAGTGACGGATTTTGGATCAAAGGACTCGCCGTATTCTACTTTGGTGACACCGCCGTCCTTGATGCTGAATTTGATGGTCTTTTTATTGAAAATCAAAAGAACCACAAACAGCGCAATCAAGGTGATCAAAATCGCCGCAAGCCAAAGGCCAATGTGACTGTGTTTACGTTTCTTTTTCTTGTGTGAACGTGGTCCAATCGTCGAATAATCCTTATCGTGAGAATAATTTCTTCTCTTGCCGGATTTTTTTGAAGATGATGTTTTGGAAGGTTTGTCATCCAAATCAACCACATCCAAAATGTTTCTTTCGTCTTTCATAGTTACTCCTCTATTCAATTATATTTTGATTTTTTCAAAACTAGGATTATTGTAAACCTTTTTTGTATAAAAGTACAACCATAAGGTGAAATCTTAAGGGAACATTAAGAAAGTAAATGTTTGAACTTCTAGCAGTGAAGTGGTATTCTATTTCTATCTGAGGGTCATATTATGGTGAGCGAGACTTGAACTAATGTGACCGGAGGCTTGTTTGATTTATGAATGGAGAAACAGTTATATTATAAATGGGAGGATATATCATGGCAGATTTGAATAATTTCACTGCAGGATTAAATGATGACACAATTGTATTCAAGGAAAGAAAGAGATGGCTGTTCTTCGGACTTCCGTGGACATTCACCAAATATACCATCAAACCTGCTTTCATTACCTTAAAGCAAGGATTCTTTAATACAGTAGAAGATGATTGCTATATGTATAAGATTCAGGATGTGAAGATGAATCGTTCTTTAATCGAGAAGATGTTTGGTCTTTCAACGGTTGTATGCTATTCTGGAGATGTGACAAATCCTGAATTGGTATTAAAGCATATTCGTCATGGAAAAGAAATCAAAGCATATATCTTAAAGACTTCAGAAGAAGCAAGAATTAAGAGACGTACGATTCACACCCAGGATATCGGTGTACATGAAACAGATCTTGATTTAGATGGAATTTAAATCGGAATATAGAAATCATAAAAGAGGTTGCAACTCTGCAACCTCTTTTTGTGTTGTTAACGTTCATCCATCGGAGTATATGGAATATGATGTCCCACATATTTGTATGCAGGTCTGATAATCTTTGAAGCATTCATAATTTCTTCCAGGCGATGTGCACACCAGCCCGGAATTCGTGCGATTGCGAAAATCGGAGTAAAGAGCTCCTCCGGAATACCAAGCATGGTATAAACCAGACCGGAGTAGAAATCCACATTTGCACATACATTCTTGTGCACACGACGGCGCTCCATAATCAAGCGTCCCGCAATTCGTTCCACAGATTCATAGAGATTGAATTCTGCTTCCATTCCTTTTTCGGCAGCAAGTTCTCTTGCATATTTCTTCAAAATCACTTCACGCGGATCGGATAAGGTATAAACCGCATGACCCATGCCATAGATTAATCCGGATTGGTCAAAGGCTTTCTTATCCAAAATGGCATTCAGATAATTTGTTAATTCTTCTTCGTTGCTCCAATCATTCACATGGCCTTTGATATCCTTAAACATATTTTGGACTTTCAAATTTGCACCACCATGACGAGGCCCCTTCAAAGATGCAATGGAAGCTGCTGTGGAAGAGTAGGTATCTGTTCCAGAGGAGGATACCACATGTGTCGTAAAGGTGGAATTGTTTCCGCCGCCGTGATCTGCATGTAAAATCAATGCAACATCAAGCACCTTTGCCTCCAAATCAGTATATTTTCCATCCGGGCGAAGCATCAAAAGAATATTCTCGGCAAGAGAAAGTCCCTTCTTTGGATTGCGAATCATCAAAGTCGCACCCTGACGGAAATGCATATATGCGTGGTATGAATAAACTGCAAGCAAAGGCAATTTATTAATGAGCTCCAATGATTGGCGCAATACATTATCCGGCGAAATATTGTCCGGATCGGAGTCATAAGTATATAAAGTCAAGACGCATCGCTGAAGTGCGTTCATGATGTTGGCATTAGATGCCTTCATGACGACATCACGCACGAAACGTCCGCCCAAATGCTGCATCTCAGCCATGACGCTAATCAAAACTTCTAATTCATCTTTGTTTGGAAGATGTCCGAAAATCAGAAGGAAAATGGTCTCTTCGAAACCGAATTTACGATTGCCCAATCCATCGATTAAGTCGTTGACTTCCACACCCTGATAATACAAATGACCATCATCAGGTATTTGATTTCCATTTTCCAGGCGATAAGCTACCACATCGGAAATCTCGGTCAAACCTGTCAGGACACCCTTTCCTGCGGCATCACGCAAACCACGTTTGACATCGTATTCTAAATATAAATTTTGATCCAAGAGCGGATGATTTGACAGTTCACGTGTCAGTCTGGCAATCTTTTTCACAAACTCCCGATTGGCATAGAACGGATCTTCTTCTACCTCTTCCGGAATCAGAACTTCATTTGTAAGCTCGCTCAATTCTACCTGATGTACATTCTTTTGCATCACAAATCCCCTTATCTAAAGAAAATTCAAATTTGCAATTTTAGAAGATGGAAATTGCAAATTTGAACGTATAAAATCGATAATTGCCTTAATTTTCGTTGCTCATATGCATAATATATTACTCCATTATGCAAATAAGTTCAAGCCATAATACCGCAAACTCCCATATGTTATGGTTATGGAAAGTATTCATCGGAAAAACGCAATGTATGTATGGTTGAAATGTATGTATGGTTGAAATAGAGTTTTTGAATAGTATATAATGGGCATATTGATGAAATTTGATTGGAGGAATTTCTGATGAATTATGATAAGGACTTAAATATAAAGAAACTTCTGTCTCTGTTAGAGCGTGGTATTACACCGTTTCATGCAGTGGACGCTTGTGTTGAACAGTTAAAGGAGGCTGGATTTTCGGAGCTTTCGTATAATCAGGTGTGGAACCTTAAAAAGGGTGGACGCTATTATGTGAATCATCATGGCAGCGCACTTTTCGCATTTACAATCGGAACATCTTATGCCAAAGGTCAGATGCTTCGTATGGCAGCAGCACACACAGATTATCCGACATTGCGTTTGAAACCGTCGCCGGATTTTTTGACAAAGGGATATGCGCAATTAAATGTAGAAGTATATGGTGGTCCGATTTTAAATACATGGCTGGACAGACCACTCGGCGTAGCCGGTCGTGTGGCTGTTAGGAGTGCAAATCCATTTGAACCGGAACTGTTGTATTTTGATTCAAAGAAAGCAATTTTAACCATTCCGAACCTTGCGATTCATATGAACCGTGAAGTCAATAAAGGTGTGGAATTGAATCCACAGAGCGATATGATTCCGGTGCTTGGTTTGGTAGAAGGCGGGGAGGCGGATGCAAGCTTCTTCATGGATTATTTGGCGAAGGAATTACAGGTTAAAAAGGATGATATATTAGACTTTGAATTAAATGTATATTGTACGGAAAAGCCGGAATGCATCGGAATTTCGAACGATTTGTTATCATCTCCGAGATTGGATAATCTGACAAGCTGTGAAGCACTTGTGATCGCTTTGGCAGAAGCTCGGAGAGAGGAGGGCGTGAATCTGATCCAGCTTGCCGATCATGAGGAAGTTGGAAGCACCAGCAAACAGGGTGCAGCATCAATTCTGCTCCATGATATGACCCGTCGAATTATGCGTAGCCTGGGCAATTCAGAGGATGAAGTGGATGCGGCAATTTATGATGCGATGATGGTTTCGGCGGATGTGGCGCATGCCATTCATCCAAACAAACTTTCAAAAGCAGATCCGATGATTCAGCCGGTGCTTGGAAAGGGATTATGCATCAAGCAGGCCGCAGGCCAGACTTATGCGACGGATTCAGAAACCATTGCAATCTTCGCAGGTATTTGTGAGCAGGCCGATGTGCCGTATCAGAGATTTGTTAATCGTTCAGATATGAGAGGCGGAAGCACTTTGGGTGCGATTGCATCAGCACTGACTCCGGTGAAGACTATAGATATCGGTATCCCGATTTTGGCAATGCATTCTGCAAGAGAGTTAATGGGAGTGGAAGATATCTGTTCATTGACGAATGCGATGTGCGCTTATTTTTCACTATAGCTAAAAAACAGCAGGGACAATTATGATTGCTTTAAAACTAACCAATACCAAAAATTTTATGAATACCTTTTTGCGGACGGATTGCTTTGATCATTTTCTCTTGCAAGAGGCAACCATCGCTTCAGGCGCAACCTATGTAATTGACGGTCGCATGCCGAAGGACTTCTATACAAAGGAAGAAACGGAGGAGCTTGGAATCGCGGGATTTTCCTGCTTGCCTTATGGAATGCTCAGAGGAAATTGCTTTGATTTGGTAAAAGGCAAGAAAACGCCTTCCTCATTTTCGTTTGTGTTGCTTCTGTCGCCGGATAATCTGGAGAAGACATTGGCTGCGTTAAAATCAGATTTTACAATCAATGATGTGACTGCGCTATTTATCAATATTCGGTTTCAAAACGGCCTTTTGACTTTGACTACCGGCGTTTCGTATCGCACCTTTCGTCTGGATAAATCCTTGGATCAGGATTGGGATAGAATGATAGAAAAGTTCCTGACGAAGCAGAATATAGAATTTGATCCTATGGACGAATAAATAAAATAAATGTTAAGAATCGAAAAGACCCCTTGAAGAAGGGGTCTTTTTGTGTTATATTACAGCTATCGATACGAAAGTAGTATTAAAAACTACATCAAATATTCATAGAAAACTATATGAAAAAGTAAACTAAACTTTATATTTTGGTAATTAATATTTTAGATTATTTTAAGATTTGGAAACGAATTAAGTCGAGAGAGAAAGGATTGCGCGATGTACAAAATAGTATTAGACAGCTGCGGAGAACTTCCGGAGGAATTGAAGAATGATCCTCATTTCAGTCATGTGGCATTGACTTTGGATGTGGACGGTGTTCAGATTACGGATGATGAAACCTTTGATCAGGCAAGATTTTTGAAATTGGTAAAGGAGTCCAAGAAGGGTCCGAAATCTGCCTGCCCTTCGCCGGGAGCATATATGAACGAATGCGAATGCGATGCAGAACATATTTATATGATTACACTTTCGGGTGAATTGAGCGGATCTTACAATAGCGCATTGTGCGGCAAAGAAATGTATGAGGATGAATACGATGACGGAAAGAAAATCCATGTATTCAATTCCAAATCCGCTTCCATCGGAGAGACATTGATTGCGCTCTATGTGCAAGGACTCGAAGAATCCGGTGCATCCTTCGAGGATGTGGTGCAACAGACTGAGGATTATATAGAATCAATGAACACATTCTTTGTGCTGGAGACTTTAGATACTTTCCGCAAGACAGGACGATTGAGTGGACTAAAGAGCTTTGTTGCGAATACTTTAAATATCAAGCCGGTGATGGCATCGACCAAGAGCGGGTATATTTATATGCTTGACCAGGCACGCGGAATGAAAAAAGCATTGGTAAAGATGATCGATGGCATGATTGCAAAGACAAAAGATTGCGAGAACAAGGTAATTGCGATTTCCCATTGTAATTGTCCGGAGCGTGCAGAATTTGTAAAGAGTCTCATTGAAAAGGTGGCTCATTTCAAAAAGATTGTGATTCTTGATATGTCCGGTGTTTCCACCATGTATGCAAATGATGGCGGAATTATTATTGCCGTATAACTCAGCTTTAATCAAATTTTTAAAAAGGTAGGAAAAGTATGTTACTTTCCTACCTTTTTTTGCAAGATGTGATAGAATCGAATTTGGCAAAATACAAGAAATGAGAAAAATATATGAATCATCAAAAGATTATCAAATCAAATGAAAAGCCATATTCACTGTCTGAGGTGTTGGATATCATAGAACACGCCCGCAGATTCGGAAAGGAGCCGGGGGTGCAAGTGACAGCAAAAGTGCTTGCCAAGTTAAAGCATCCCGAAACTTCGCTCCCCTATATTCACGTGGCAGGAACCAACGGAAAAGGTTCTGTATGCACATTTTTAGAGCAACTGGCAATGCAAAGCAAAAAGAAGGTTGGAAAGTTTACATCACCGCATCTGATTCGTTTCAATGAGAGAATCACGGTTAATCAAACTGAGATACCGGATGAGGCGATTGTCCGTTTGGGAAATTTTCTGCTGCAGCAGGATTTCGGTGTGGAAATGACGATGTTTGATTATTGCCTGGTGATGGCGATTTTGTATTTCAGGGAGCAGGAATGTGATTTTGTAATTCTAGAAACCGGATTGGGCGGCAGGCTCGATTCCACGGAGGCTTTGCAACAAAATCCATTGGCCTGTGTGATTACCAGAATCGGATTTGACCACATGGCAATTTTAGGAAATACATTAAAGGAAATTGCAGGTGAAAAAGCCGGAATCATTAGAGAAGGTGTGCCTGTGATCTCTGCACCGCAAGATGCGGAGGCGGCTGCAGTGATATCAGCTGTGGCTGAGGAAAAGTCGCCGAAGAAGTATTATGAAGTGACAAGTCAGGATATAGCATCTTTGCGCCATATCCCGCTGCGGATGCAAGGGGAATATCAATTGGAGAATGCGGCTACCGCATGGAAAGCATTTCGTGTAATCTGTGGAATGGATCATGCTGAAATGCCAGATGAAAATGAGAAAAAGGCGCTTTCGGAGACCTTTTGGCCGGGACGAATGGAAGTCCTTTGCAAGGAGCCGTTTTTGATGGTGGATGGAGCACATAATTCAAATGGTGTGGAGGCTTTGGCCGGAAGTCTGCGTCTGTTATATCCAAATGAGAAATTTCATTTTGTGATGGGAGTGCTGGCGGACAAGGATTATTTGAAGATGATTGAATTGTTGCTTCCACTGGCGGATTCCTTTGTTACGGTTACTCCGGAAAGCAGTCGTGCACTTCAGGGGCAGGAACTTGCCGACTTGATTCGAAAGCGTGGAGTGGATGCATATTTTCAAAAAGATTGGAAGAATTATCTTCTTGCATTAAGGAGCCGTGGTACAGAAGAAAAGAAAACGATTTGTTTCGGCTCGCTGTACTTTATCGGAGATGTGAAAAGATTATATGAACTATAAATTATTTGCATAGGAATCAAAGCAGAAAACTCCTAGACAAATAAAAAATCATGTACTACACTAGCAATAGAAATTATAATATCATTTGCCCTTATAACATCAGTTTATAGGACCGAAATAAACTATTGGAGGTTTTGAGAGATGGAAAAAAAGAACTTAGACTGGTCGAATCTGACATTTGGCTATATGCCAACCGACTATCGTTATGTGTCTTATTATAAGGATGGAAAATGGGATGAGGGAGCGCTTATCACAGATCCTAATATCACATTGAACGAGTGCGCAGGAGTTTTCCAGTATGCACAGACTGTTTTTGAAGGATTAAAAGCATATACAACAGAAGACGGACATATCGTATGCTTCCGCCCTGACTTAAATGCAGCTCGATTAAAGGATTCTGCAGAGCGTCTTGAGATTCCGGTATTTCCTGAGGATCGTTTTGTCAAGGCAGTAGAAGAAGTAGTAAAAGCAAATGCAGCATGGGTTCCACCTTACGGATCAGGTGCTACACTTTACATTCGTCCATATATTATGGGAACCAATCCGGTTATCGGCGTAAAGCCGGCTGAAGAATATCAGTTCCGTATCCTTTGTACTCCGGTTGGACCATACTTCAAGGGTGGCGCTAAGCCAATCACAATCCGCGTATCAGATTATGATCGTGCCGCACCTCACGGAACAGGACATATCAAGGCAGGATTAAATTATGCAATGAGCTTACAGCCTATTGTTGAAGCGCATCAGCAGGGATATGATGAGAACTTATATTTGGATCCGGCAACCCGTACAAAGGTTGAGGAAACAGGTGGTGCAAACTTCATGTTCATCACAAAAGATGGCAAGTTTGTAACTCCAAAGAGTAATTCGATACTTCCTTCTATCACACGTCGTTCTTTGATGGTTGTAGCTGAGAAGTATTTAGGATTAACCGTAGAGCACAGAGAAGTAAAATTTGAGGAATTAAAGGATTTCGCAGAATGCGGACTTTGCGGAACCGCGGCAGTAATTTCTCCTGTCGGAAAGATTGTAAATCCAAATGATGGTACCGAAATCTGCTTCCCAAGCGGAATGGAAGAGATGGGACCAATTACAAAGAAGTTATACGAAACACTTACAGGTATTCAGATGGGACATATCGAAGGTCCTGAAGGATGGGTAAAGGTTATTGAGTAACGCAGCTTTTAATAAAAGGCGCAGTTTAAACAAGAAAGAGAGACGCAAGCAGCAGGTGGCACTCCAAATTGGAACCATTGTTGCTGTGGTCTCTCTTATTGTGCTGATTCTGATTATCACTGCGATCATTAAAAAAACGCATAGCAATTCGCAGGCGTCCGAGTCCGAAAATACGCAAAACGATCTGTATGTGGCAGATCAACCGGAATTGGATGTGCAGCTGTTGACCATCAATCCGTATTCCAGACCGGGTACAGCGCTGGAGCAAGTAAACGGGATTGTGGTTCATTATACGGCAAATCCGGGGACTTCCGCGATTCAGAATCGAAATTATTTCGAGGGGTTAAAGGATGGCACAGGAACTTCTGCCAGCTCTCATTTCATTATCGGGTTAGAGGGTGAAATCGTGCAGTGTGTTCCTTGTAATGAAGTGGCTTATGCTTCAAACGATCGAAATGATGATACCATTTCAATCGAGTGCTGTATCGAGGATGAAGAGGGAAAATTTAACGGAAATACTTACGAATCGCTACTTCACCTGGTTACCTGGTTGATGGGGCGATATGATTTGACAACGGATGATGTGATTCGCCACTATGATATTACTGGGAAAATGTGCCCGAAATATTATGTGGAAAATCCGGAGGCCTGGGAGAAATTTAAACAGGACCTGGCCAATTATATCGTGTTACATGGCGTAAAGAAGGAATCTACGGAAAATATGCAATAAAAGTGTTTCGATTATACAGCTTTCATAGGGAACTGCTTCTACCACTAGATGTGGTGGGAGCAGTTCTTTTGTGATATGGGAAATTTCTCCGAAATATATCATAAAAAGCGCTCCGCACTTTCTTGACGCGGATTTTGCGCAACCGCACCACATCCCTCTTCCCATACAAGGTCTCGCTGCGCAAATTGCACCAACGTGTTTTGCTTCTTCTATTACCGAATTTTTCTTCTCCGGGGTATCCGGACCGATATTTGTAACCGCCT
>SVFB01000043.1 GCA_015057085.1 Lachnospiraceae bacterium | reverse complement strand
TATTTTGCAAAGTTTTTGGTAAATCTCTGTGCAAGATCCTTAGCCTTAGCTTCCCACTCAGAAGCATCTGCATAAGTATCGCGAGGATCAAGAATCTTCGGGTCTACGCCCGGAAGCTCTGTCGGAACTTCAAAGTTGAAGAACGGAATCTTCTTGGTCGGTGCATTCAGAATGTCACCGTTAAGGATCGCATCAATGATACCACGGGTATCCTTAATGGAGATACGTTTCCCTGTGCCGTTCCATCCGGTATTTACCAGATATGCTTTCGCACCGCTCTTTTCCATTCTCTTAACAAGCTCTTCTGCATATTTGGTAGGATGCAGCTCAAGGAATGCCTGACCAAAGCAAGCGGAGAAGGTTGGCGTAGGCTCTGTAATACCACGCTCTGTACCTGCCAGCTTAGCTGTGAAGCCGGACAGGAAGTAGTACTGTGTCTGCTCCGGAGTCAAAACAGATACCGGAGGAAGTACGCCGAAAGCGTCTGCGGACAGGAAGATAACATTCTTAGCTGCCGGAGCCGCGGAAACCGGACGAACGATTTTCTCAATATGATCGATGGGATAAGATACACGTGTATTCTCTGTTACGCTCTTATCTTCGAAGTCAATTTTGCCCTCTGCATCCAGAGTTACGTTCTCAAGAAGAGCGTTTCTCTTGATTGCATTGTAGATATCAGGCTCAGATTCCTTATCAAGTCCGATAACCTTTGCGTAGCAACCACCTTCGAAGTTGAATACGCCGTTGTCATCCCAACCATGCTCATCATCACCGATTAAGAGACGCTTAGGATCTGTAGAAAGTGTTGTCTTACCTGTTCCTGAAAGACCGAAGAAGATTGCAGTATTCTTTCCGTCCATATCAGTATTTGCTGAGCAGTGCATAGAAGCGATGCCCTTTAATGGGAGGTAGTAGTTCATCATAGAGAACATACCCTTCTTCATCTCTCCGCCGTACCATGTATTGATGATAACCTGCTCACGAGAAGTAATATTGAAAGCTACACAAGTCTCAGAATTTAATCCAAGCTCTTTGTAGTTTGTAACCTTTGCCTTAGATGCATTATAAACAACGAAATCAGGCTCGAAGTTCTTTAATTCCTCATCTGTAGGAACGATGAACATGTTCTTTACGAAATGTGCCTGCCAAGCTACTTCCATGATGAAACGAACGCCCATACGGGTATCCTTGTTTGCACCGCAGAATGCATCTACTACGAAAAGTCTCTTGTTGCAAAGCTCTTTCTTTGCGATATCCTTTACAACAGCCCAAGTATCTTCAGACATCTCATGGTTATCGTTTGGATATTCCGGAGAATTCCACCAAACAGTGTCCTTTGAATTCTGGTCCATAACAATATATTTGTCTTTTGGAGAACGGCCAGTGTAAATACCGGTCATAACGTTTACAGCACCGAGTTCGGTGTCAACGCCAACTTCGTATCCTTCGTTTGTAGATTTTACTTCCTCATCGTATAAAACTTCATATGAAGGATTATAAACGATCTCGGTAGTTCCAGTAATGCCATACTTTGTTAAATCAATGTTTGCCATTTTTCTGTTCCTTTCTCTCATATATAATGTATTTTTTTTGATACAAAACGATTTGTTTCCTATGATACTTGAAAACCAACTGAAGGTCAATAGAAATCCGTCAAAAAATTAACAAAGGAATTCATCTCTTAATTTATTACATGAAAATTTTTCATGTTATTAGTACGAAAGTATCATTCTCGTAAATACTATCATTTTTGCACTGCCCTTTCAATTTGAAAAATGACGATATTTTTTGTGTTTTTTCAGCCTCTTATGTTCATTTTTCAGCCCCGAAATATACAAAATTAAATTTTACAAAATTTATCTTGACACAATTAATTAGATTGTGTACAATGATTTCAAAGTTAAGGAACATCTTATAAAACAACCTAATAAAAGTACATAAAATCAGGAGGTATATTATGGTAAAGAAGATTTCAGGAAACGAATTCGATAACGAGATTGCAAGCGGCGTATCAGTAGTAGATTTTAATGCAACCTGGTGCGGACCTTGTAAAATGCTCGCTCCGATTCTTGAGGAAGTATCCGGAGAAATGACCGATGTTAAATTCTTCGCAGTCGATGTAGATGAGAATCAGGATTTGGCCAGAAAGTTCAATATTATGAGCATCCCTGCAGTTGCAGTATTCAAGGATGGCGCTCTTCAGGAAATGAATGTTGGCATGGTTCCAAAGGATGCCTTGAAAGGCTTTATTGAAAAGAATCAGTAAAAAGAGTCAATTATTAATCGAATTATGTATAAAGCAAAATGCTTCCCGAAAGGGAAGCATTTTATAATGCCCATTGACTGCAATCCCACACATCAGTGGCAAGCCCTTCATAGAATTCCGGTTCATGGCAGACCATCAAAATACTGCCCTTATAAGCCATCAGGGCGCGGCGCAATTCATCTTTTGCATCCACATCCAAATGGTTGGTTGGCTCATCTAAAAGCAAAATATTTGTATCTTTGTTGATTAGCTTGCAAAGGCGCACCTTTGCCTGCTCTCCTCCTGAGAGTACACGCACCTGGCTTTCGATATGCTTTGTTGTTAATCCACACTTTGCCAATGCGCTTCGCACTTCAAACTGACTCATTCCCGGAAAATCCTTCCAGATTTCTTCGATACAATTGTTTGTCACAGCCTGATCCATTTCCTGCTGGAAGTATCCGATTTCCAGGTAATCTCCCAAAGTCACGGTTCCTGAGATTTGCGGAATCAGACCAAGAATACTCTTTAATAATGTTGTCTTTCCGATTCCGTTTGCACCTGTCAATACAATCTTTTGTCCACGCTCCATCTCCAGATTCAGCGGACCAGTCAGCGGTCTGTCATATCCGATAACCAAATCCTTTGTCTGGAAAATATAGCGAGCCGGTGTGCGCGCTTCCCTGAATACGAATTCAGGCTTCGGTTTATCTTTGTCCAATTCAATGATGTCCATATTGTCTAATTTCTTTTGTCTGGACATCGCCATATTTCTGGTGGATACGCGCGCTTTATTTCTGGCAACAAAATCCTTTAAGTCCGCGATTTCTTTCTGCTGCTTATTGTATGCAGCTTCCTGTTGTGCCTTCTTCATCTCGTAGACTTCCATGAATTTATCATAATCGCCGACATATCGATTCATATGACAATGATCCATATGATAAATCAAATTGATGACACTGTTCAAAAAAGGAATATCATGCGAAATCAAAATAAAGGCATTCTCATATTCATTTAAATATCGCTTTAGCCATTCAATATGCTCCACATCCAGATAGTTTGTAGGCTCATCCAAAAGCAAAATATCCGGCTTTTCTAACAATAATTTCGCCATCAACACCTTTGTGCGCTGCCCGCCACTTAATTCTGTTGCATCGGAATCAAGTCCCAATTCTGTCAACCCCAATGCTCTTGCAACTTCTTCCACCTTTGCATCGATGGTATAAAAATCATGCATCGTCAGCAAATCCTGAAGTGTACCGGCCTCTTCCATCAGCCGATTCATCTCATCTTCGTCCACATCTGCCAAAGAAGCATAGATTTCATTCATCTGATTTTCCATCTCATAAAGGAAATCAAAAGCGCTACACAGTACGCTTCGAATGGTCATCCCCGGCTCAAGAGCCGTATGCTGGTCCAAATATCCGACGCGCACATTTTTTGCCCATTCAATTTTTCCTTCATCCGGCATCAACTTTCCAGTAATGATATTCATAAAGGTGGATTTGCCCTCACCATTTGCTCCAATGAGACCGATATGCTCTCCTTTTAAAAGGCGAAATGATACGTCATCAAAAATCGCACGGTCGCCAAAGCCGTGCGTTAAATGCTCTACATTTAAAATACTCATATTAAAATCTTTCCTTACGAATGTTATATATCATCCTATTCTATCATGGCTTGTCAATATCCCGCAGCATCAAAAAAGCGCCTAAATTGCCTCGCTTTCCGTGACTTGCTCTGTGCGAAAATAGCGCGGTTGGATTACAGCAGGTGCACAGACTCGTAATCTCCAGATGCTCCGGCAAAATTCCTGCATCTAACATCACACGCCTGTTTGCCTCCCAAAGATTTAATAGGAATTTCCGTTCTCCGTCTACCGGCTCTTTTTCTTTCATCAACGGCTCTTGATTGGAACCAAAAGCCTCTTTAAATGCCATTGCCACATCAAGGCTCACCTCATAGCAGTCCATACAAACAGATGGTCCGATGGCCGCATAAACATCCTTCGGTTCTGTTTGAAAAACTTTCTTCATGGCATCAAGCGTCGCCTGTCCCATGCGATTGACGGTTCCTCTCCAGCCGGAATGGGAAAGGCCGATGGCATGGTGCACCGGATCTACGAAATAAAGTGGGACACAATCTGCATAAAAAGTTGCCAGACAGACTCCCGGCTCATTGGTAATCAAGCCATCCACATCCGTATATGGCTTTTCCCTTGTGACGCCACTCCCGCAATCTTCACTTGTTACCAGTCGCACATTGGTGGTATGGGTCTGGTCGGAGCAGACGATTTGAGCCGGTGATATTCCAAGCGCTTCTGCAACACGACGGTAATTCTCCTGTACCGCAGAAGTCTCATCTCCTCTTGTAAAGCTTAAATTCATACTTTCGAAAATTCCCTGACTGACACCGCCTTCTCGCGTCGTAAAGCAATGCGCCAAAAAAGGAAATTTTGAAAGGGATGGATAGGTTAAAAGCGGCAATTGCTCACCGGATGCCAAAACAGGCTCCCAAAGAATGGGAACCTGATTGTTTTTCTTATAAATCAGTTGTGCTTTCATCTTATCTATTTGTTTGCAATCTCCTCAACCATGTCTGCAATATTTGAAATCGTCTCTCCGTCAAACGGCGTTCCGACACCAATCTCTTCTAATGTTTCTTTGTATCCGCCGCTTTCGCCGGCGCGTACAATCTTCATATAGGTATCGCAAGCCTCCTCGAAATCACTCTGGGCAATCTCCCAAACTTCAAGAGCCGGCACTACAGATACCGCATAGCTGATATAATACAGTGGGGATTCAAAGTTGTGTGAAACCAATACCCATGTGGTATCGCCTTGTCCTTTTCCGTAATATCCGTCGAAATATTGATTTCCCACTTCTACAAAAATATTATTGATATTTTCTACCGTTACATCATCCTCATCCAACTCGAAAACCCGGCGCTGGAATTCATCGAAAAGACAACCTTCCAATACACTGTCCACTCTTTGATAAAGTGTATAATCCTCTGCATAATCAGCATATTCTTCGCCAAGCATATCTCCGTAAAATTCTGTATAAAGAAGTTCCAATGCCTGAGATGCAATCTCTGCCAGATCCAGATTCTGAACGCTTTCTGAGGCCTCATCCACATTCACACAGAATGAATTAAAATGTCCGAACTCATGAACCCAGGTCATAATATCATAAAACGATTCCGTTGGCTGTGCATAAAGGAACGGTTCATTATATTGCGGTATAAAGGCTGTGAATGCTCCATCACTTTTCTTATCTCCATATTCGATATTATACAGATTATGTTCTAACATATAATCAAAATTTTTAGCCAAAACCGGATCCACACGATCCAGATATTTACTTATCAATTCCAATTGTTCATCGGTAGAATACTGATTTGCCACCTCATCCATTGTTTGGCTGATTAAACCATAGTTCACACTGTAACCGAAGTTGTTAAAGGCCGGCACAAGATTTTCTTTTACATCATCGCAAAATTCCTGTGCTTCTTCCGGTGTGTAATCTCTGTCATAAGACTCTTCATATGCATAGTCGTTATAGTTCTCATATCCGGCTTCTTTTGCAATCTGCATACGGGTCTTTACAAGTTCCACATAAATCGGTGCCAGAACTTCCGCAGCGGCATTGATGCAGCCATAATACCCCTCAACGTATTGCTCATAGGAGATTTCACCGCTGTAAATTGCTGTTTCCAAATCATCTGAAGTATATTCTTTATTATTGATGGTATAGGTATAATCCTTAACTGCTGCAGTATTATATTGATTTACTAAATCCTGCTCTTTTGTGTTTAATTCCTTTTGCGTATCATTTAAAGCTTCATATTCTTCAAAATATTCCACTTCATCCGCATCCCAGTATTCTTTCAGGGCATCCGCACATTCCGATTGCAATGCTTCCTGTCCCAAAAGCGCATATTTGTCCACAAGGTCGGTATAGATTTCTGTGATATAAAGCAATTCGTCCTGATAATATTCATCTGTCGCATCAATGGAACTGTAAAGCTGTGCAAGATTATAGGAAAGCTCCATCTCCACAACTTCTTCGTCGACTCGCTCAAAAGACTCAATCACCTGACTTGCATTGGCAGAATCCGTCATATCCTCACGAATCGAATCCATCAGATTTTCGATTTCTCTTGTTTCAAAATGTTCATATTCCATTTCGGAGAAATCTGTATTTCCCAGCGTCACATTACTTAATTCATACTCTTCATAGGAGGTTTCAAAAAATGAACATCCTGTATTAAGAAGAAGAACTCCCACCAACAGTGGTGCAATGATTTTCTTTTTCATAATTGCAAACTCCAATTCTAAATTTTTTGAACAGATGATAATAGTGTAACAGATATCCGGTGAAATTGGAATTCCAAAACGTAGATAGGCACCTGACAAATCATTCGATTGTATCAGGTGCCTATCCCTTTGAAATATCCAATTATCTTACCTCATCCTTCTTTTATCTTCTTTTCTTCTTCTCATCCGGCTTCCTTCTCTTTGTTCTCCTCGTGGATATTGGGTCAGCGCATTGCTACCGCATTTCTTTTGTTTGATTAACCACTGTTTTCCGATCATTCTTCCGGGATAAAAGATTGCTTTCTACCTTAATTACTTATCCCAATGGACCATACCTCCTAGTTCATTTTAGAAATAATATTTCTTTTGTTGAACTTAATATAGCATGGTCCATTGTATTTGTCAAACACTTTTCATAACATTTTATATTTATTTTATAATTTGGTAATATGTATATTTATTTCTGACAATTCGAAGAACTTTGAATATTACCATAGGCGTTCGGATCCGGAGCAAACGGTGGTCTGTCAAAGGCTGCATAAGGAGCCTTTAACTCCTTTAAGTTCTTGATGGAACCGCTCGGCTGTGCCTGAGTCTTGATTTCGGTGGAATGCTCCAGCTTTCCGCCCCAACGTAAACGAGAACGATCCAGCTCTTCTGGTGTATAATGCATTTCAAATTTGCCATCTACAATTTCGAAAGTTCCATGGCTTCCGCATACAACACAATCAGCAGTGCGTTTGTCATGCGAAATCTGAATCAAACGTGTGTGGCAGATTGGGCAACATCCTTCTTCATCTCCGCGCCATTTTATTCGCTCTTCTTCGGTCTTGGCATTGATAGAAGCGACAATATTTTGTCCAACCTTTGTCATGCGATCCATCATTTCCGGATAACCTAATACAGATTCATGAGCCATTGCTCCATAATATTCTACAGTATCCACAACATCGATTGCCATTGGGAATGTGAACTCATACATCATCGGCATCGTCAAGGCAATCCAGTTTTCTGTCATTGCTCCGCCGACAGAAATCAATGCAGCACTACGCTTCTTTAAAGAACGCTTATCCGGTAATTTTTCTTCCGGAATTCCATTCTTCTCGCCTTCCTCAATTGCAACTTTTCGAAAGCTGTAATCATGGCTTGGTCCGATGCGGTCACAAATTGTTTTGAAACGTCCGGTTACGGAGGTCTCATAGGTTGGGCAGGCAAGGATGACAGCATCTGATTGCATCACGCACTCATCAAGGATATCGAAATCATCATGCTTCACACAATAACCTCTTCCGCGGCCTGACATAATTCCGATTACACATCCGATGCAACCGGTACAATTGCTGATATCAAGATCATCTGCGCGAATGAATGCGGTCTCACAGCCTTCCTTTTCGCACTCCATCAAGGCGTGCTTTACCATGATATCACAGTTGCTCATTTTTCTTCCAAAGGAAATTCCAAGAACTTTCTTTGCCATGTTAATTCTCCTTCTCTCTCTTATTCGATTGCTCTTCTTAAGCATTCCTGGTGACGGCGTACCTGCTCGATAGAATCCACATCAGTATATACGCGCAAGTGCTCTCCGCCTTCATATTCTGAGCTTAAGAATCCATCATATCCGGCCTTCTTAAAGGCTGCAACAACTTCAGGAACTGCAACTGCTGTTTCTACATAATCCTCTGATACATTGTAGAATTTTGCGTGGCAATGTGTGATATATTGAATATTGTCGATGATATCCTGTGGTTCTGACCATGAATAAGTGAAAGAAGATCCTGCATACATCTTGTCTGCTTCATTTCCACCAGCCTTTTCTACAGCTTCCATCATCTCTCTCATTCCGTTTGCCATACGATATTCCATATTGGCTTTTCCAAGATCCAAATCGTATTTGATCTTTACAAATCCGTCGGATACGCGCTTTGCATACGCATCATCTACGATTTTGATACATTCTTCGTGTGCGCCTAACTGACGTGCCTTATCCCGCAATACATCCGGAATATTCTTGCAGAAGATTCCCATATCCGGAATGAATCCGAAATATTTTGTTCCTGTACGATGAATCATCTCCAGATATCCATCTGCCCATCCTGAATTCAATGAGAATGGAGCATGAACTTCCAATCCGATCTTTACGCCTAATTCTTCTGCATACTCCAAACTTCCTTCGATTACATCCATTGGTGTGGATACCAGGGTACGAATCTCCGGGAATCCAAGGAGATGAGCAAGACGCAAATCACGCTTCATCATATTGACCTGCTCTCCTAATGAAAGCATACGGTTTCCAAAAATACGATTCTCTAAGAATGCATCATAACAGCTTGGTGTTAAATTGTATTTCTTTAACATTTCAAACCAATTCTCACGGAATTTCTCATCCTCAATTGGCTTTGGGAAATGCTTAATCATCTGCTCTGCAAGCAATTCCACGCCGGTCGCACCGGTCTTGGCAGTCTCGCGAAGGCAACCCTCTAAATCAAGCTTGCCTAAATAATATTCATCCTGATAGCTATATAAAGATACGCTTCGTTTTACCTGACTCATCTTCTTCCCCTCCTATTAAATCTCAAAATCGGTCTCGCATACTGCATCAATCGGGAAAGGCATATAAGAAGGTTCAATATGCTGAAGCGCATTGATATGATGCTTTCCTGCGCTTAAGCCGCCCTCTTTCAATACAGTTACGGTTGCGTACTCACCAAACTCCCAACGATAGTCGGAGTCAATTACAGTTGACATTTCATCCAAGGTAAAGGTTTCACCATTTACGCTAAAGCGAATATTCTCTCGCGGTTCATCCTTTCCATCCATATTCACTTTAATATCTCTGACAATGGATAAAGTCACTCCACGATAATACTGTGCCTTAAACTGGAACTCATATCCGATGACTTTTCCGTTTTCCACTACATTATGAAAACCGTCCGGATTATAAATTGGTCTTGCTGCCATATTGATTTCCTCCTACCTTAAATCACAAAATTGCTCATATACTTTTTAGACAATCTCAAAGAATCAAGCACCTTTTCCTGTGTTCCTTCAAAGAATTTGTCTTCAATTTCGATACAGGTATATCCGTCATATCCGATATCAGTTAAGGCAGATACATATTTGCCCCAATCTACATCGCCGTAACCCGGAAGCTTCGGTGACATAAAATCAAGTGGATAAGCCATAATACCAACCTGGTTAAGCTTGTCCGGATAAACCTTGATATCTTTATAATGAACATGGAAAATCTTATCCTTAAACTCATAGATTGGCTTGATATAGTCGATCATCTGCCATACAAAATGACTTGGATCATAATTGATACCAAAGTTCTTGCTAGGGAGGATCTCAAATACCTTCTTCCAGATTGCAGGTGTGGTGAACAGATTCTGTCCGCCCGGCCACTGATCCGGACCAAATAACATCGGGCAGTTTTCGATTGCAACCTTTACATTTTGCTCTTCAGCCAGTTTAATGATTGGCGGCCAGATTTCCTTTACAAGTTCTAAGTTTTCTTCAACAGTCTTGGTCTGGTCTCTTCCGATGAAGGTGGTAACCATTCCAACGCCTAATTTATTGCTGGCTTTGATTAATGCCTTTAAGTGCTCAACTGCTGCATTTCTCTTTTCCAAATCTCCGTCCATTGTATTTGGATAGAATGCAAGGGAAGAAATCTCTACATTCTTTTCCTTTGCATAATCTGTGATATGTTTTGCATATGCATCATCTTCAAGTACACGCTCCGCATCAATATGAGATACACCTGCATAACGGCGCTCTGCCTTTCCCTGTGGCCAGCATGCAACTTCTACACACTGAAATCCCATATCAGAAGCGATATCCATCATTTCTTCATAATTGCTTTGATCTAAAATTGCACTTACAAATCCGAGTTTCATAATAATCCTCCTTCTCCTTTTTCATACTTTAGGTTTCTTATGAACTTGATTTCATTATAGAAACAAAAAATTGCCAAAACATTTCATGTTTTTCTCTAATCATCCGTATATTTTTCCTTTTTGTTCCGGAAATCAAAGCGCAAAAAAAGAAAGGACAAAAAACGCAGTTTCGTTTTTGTCCTTTCCGGCCTTTTTTCCTATTGTTTGTCTTTGTATTCCTCGTAAATATAAATTGCGTGGATATACATTATCTCATTTGGCTCTAATTTCACCTTAAATTTTATCTTTCTGTTGATGCTGTCCACCTCTCGGATGCGCATCTGCGGAACCGTAATGCGATGCAGATATTCGATATCGGAGTAGGATAAATGAATCGGCGATCCCATCTGCATCCATGCATCCTGCACGCTTCCGTGCTTTCGGTTGATGCGCTTTATCTGAAGTTTATAGGTACCATCTTTGGACACAGGAAGTTCGAAATCCAACATCAATGGTTTCAAATCCTCAAACAGACTTTCCTGTTGATCCAACCGAATCTGATCCTCCAACATCAGTCCATATTGGTAAGACAGGCGCTTTAAGTTATAGCAGGCGATGCGATAATTGTCATTTCCATTATTGGTGATGATATAATTATCGCCTTTCTTTTGCAGATATCGTCCCATTTCTTCCATAAACTGATAAGCAAAATATGCAGGCTTTGGCATTCCAAATTTTGTCATCAGACCGCCGGCGCCATTTAGCAACTTATTAGAATCGTAATATTCCGAAAAGATATCTGAAGCAACCCAATAACCGATTAAATCCACATATTCAAGCGTATCACAAATATTCTTTAAGATATAAGCGCCTTTCATGCAATGATCGTTTAATACATTTCGGTTGGATACGGAGAAATTCCATTCTGACACATGCAATGTGGAAACAGGGAATTCGGTTTCATCCATAAGCCGTCTGACTTCAAGCACAGTATCTTTCAGATACTCCTGGTTCATCGACTGATTGCGCTTTAATGCAACCGAATCAATGGTATACGGATAGCAATATACACTCACAAAATTCGGCAATTGCTCTCTCTTTTGCCACTGAATCAAAATTTCACGAAAGGCCTCTGCACCATATCGCAATGAGAAGCCGCCTCCTCCGATTTGAATATTCGGCAAATATTTTCTCAACACACTTGCGATTAATTCAAAACGGTCGAGATAAAGAGGAATGGATCCGTTTAAGTCTTCGATTTCTGTCACGCCCAAATATTCTTCTCGTTCTGTCTTCCAGATTTCAAAAAACCAGCTTTCTACTTCAGCAGTCGAAAAGCGATTCATCATATGAATAATCAGAGCTGACATAAAATGTTCCAATGCCACGGGATCATCCAGTTCTGTCGTCTTCTTTCGATAAATGACGGTTTCTTGCACATTGCGCACCAACTTTTTCGGTTTAATGCGAAGCTCAATATAAGGTTTTAGTCCATTGTTCACCAAAAAATCCAAAACCGCATCCAGCTTCGTAAAATTATAATTGTCGCTATGGGGATCCAATAGCATTTCCGGCGCATAGATGTCCCAAAAACGAATATATTTAAAATGAAGTACATCCTTTAAAAGCAACACCTGCCGCTGCACATCCGCCAAAAGCAGATCCGAAGCGGAACCAATATTAATCATCTGATTCCAGGTCTGTGGAATTTTATGATTTGTCTTATTCTTTAATATAACCTGTCTGTCATACAGCCGGGCCTTTCTTTTTTGCTCCGATTCTCCTGCCTGAATCAGGCGGTCCACACGTTCCCGGATAATCTTATCCTCCTCGGGCTTGACTCCACCTACTTCGGATTTGTTTTTCCATTCTTTGCGATAGACAGAAGGTGTCACGCCGTACTTCTCACGAAAGGCCTTATTAAAGGCGGCAGAACTTGCAAATCCTGTCTCCATGGCGATATGAACCAATGAATTGTCGGAATGAAGCAAATGTGAAACCGCATAATTTAATCGAACTGAATTAACATATTCCAAAAAGCTCATTCCAAACTGACGCTTGATATACTTGGACAAATAAGCATTTGATAAATATAAATTTCCGGCCAGCTCATTTAAGCTGATATCTTTATTGTAATTAGAACGAATGTATTCTGTGATTGCACGTTTTCTCTCATCGAACTTGTGCTCCTCATTCGGTTCCCTTCCCTCTTCCATCTTGACAATGAAGTCCTGTGTCAGAATGTTTAAGATGGAATAATATAAGCTGTTTAAATAGATATCATTCGGTTCTTCCTGGGACTGTTCCGAGACAATCTGATTGATATAGGCACGGATTTCGTTGCAGATTTCATTATCCTCTACCACCGTATTGCACTTGAAATAAATCATATTGCGCTTTAACATTCCGGATAACTCGCTATAGGATATCGTAAAAGATGCAGCCAGAAAGCTGCCTTTTGAAGAGAATGCAAATCGCTCATCCACATTCACAACCAAAAAATCATCTTTATCCATTCGATATTTTTGGTTTTCGATTGTAAATTCAGAAGATCCCTGCAATACATAAAACAACATGAAATCTTCGCAAATCCTCATATTTTCACTTGGACGAATCAAAAATTCAAACTTGCTCATATTATTTTTTGTCCTTTCAATCGTTCTATTTTGATTAAAGCAAAATACGAGCCAAAAATCAACACTATTCAGCCATTTATGATATATTTAAAATAACATCATAAGCCAATTGTGCATCAGTGATATGAAAGGAATCAAATCATGAAAAATCATTCCACCCAAAAAGTCTTTAATATTGTGAGCGAAAAATTTACCAGCAGTGCAATTTCCATCTATTCCGGACAAACTGCGTTTTTTATTATGCTCTCTCTTTTCCCTTTTATGCTGTTTTTCTTTTCGATTTTGAATCTGACACCGCTGACTGAATCCGATGTCACAACCTGGGGAATGACGCTGATCCCGGAATCATTTCACGGCATTTTGCTGACATTTACAGAAGATATCTATAATAGCAGCACCGGGCGCATTTCCGCGACAATCATCGTCGCGTTATGGCTTTCATCAAAGGCGATGGTGGCCATACAATACGGGCTGGATTCCATGTATGGAATTCGCGAAACACGAAATGTCCTGGTGATGCGCATATTAGCCATCTTATATTCCATCGCACTTGCAGTTGTATTAATTTTGCTTTTAGGTTTAATGGTATTCGGCAAGACACTTGTGAATCATCTCTTCCCAGACGTGTTTGCGCTACAACAATTAGTTGCTTTTCGCTATATCTTAATCATTCCGATTTTGATATTATTTTTCTGTACGATTTTTACGGTTATTCCGAATCAAAAGCATCGCTTTTTACATCAACTTCCCGGAGCCATTTTCTCCTCCTTGGGTTGGATTATGTTCTCATGGTTGTTTTCTATTTATATGGATAGATATTGCAATTATGCTTCCATTTATGGAGCCATGACAACCATCATCCTCCTTATGATATGGCTTTACGGTTGTAGTTATGTCATCTTTTTGGGTGGACTTTTCAACAGCATGCTTTCAATGTATCGGAATGAGTAATTATAGAAACAATAAAACGAGGAAACATTATGAAAAATACGAACAATCAAAAGATCAAAGCTGTCATCTTTGATTTGGACGGTACCTTGATTGATACCGAGAAATACTATTTTAAGGCCTGGCCGCTGTCAATGGAGCACTTCGGCTATTCCATGACTGAAGAAGAATCGCTTTCCATGCGCTCACTGGGCCGCCCGTTTGCGCCGGAATATTTAAAGAAATTATCCGGGGATCCAAATTTTGATTATGCGAAAGTGCGCGCTTATCGCGTTGATCGAATGGAAGAATTCCTAGAAAACGGAATCGAATTAAAGCCATATGCAGCAGAAATCCTTCATAATCTGCGTGCGCAAGGCATCATCACCGCCCTTGGAACCGCAAATGATTATGAACGTGCTTCACGCTATTTAAAGCGCATCGGCCTCTTTGAGGCTTTTGATCAAATCATCTGCGCATCCATGGTGGAACGCGGAAAACCGGCGCCGGATTTATACCAATATGCCGTAGAGCAGCTTGGACTTTCTCCGGAGGAATGCTTTGCCGTCGAAGATTCTCCTAACGGTGTCAAGAGTGCTTCCTCTGCCAATATTCCAACAATTATGATTCCTGATTTAACAGAACCCGACGAAGAACTTCGGGCGCTTTTGTACCGCGTATATCCAGACCTTGAAACCTTTTACAAGGCAGAATTTTGCGCGGAGTCAATAAAGAGCACCCCTAAGGTTCCCGGTCCGCAATGACTGCTGACCACGCTTCCCGCACGTGTCTCTAATATCTCATCAAAATGATTCAGGCTCTCTAAAAAGCCCCGTACTTCTTCAACAATCTCCGGGGCCGTTCCGGAGTGAGTAATGAAGACGCGGTCTTTTTTTGCATGTAAAAGTGCCTCTTGCATATCCTTTGTATAATTTAAGGTCACCGGGCCAAGCTTTCCGCGATATTTCTTATCCACGAGCATCGCGCCGTCTTTTACTACAATTTTCGGATGCAACTTTAACATACCGCCTGCAAGCGCCGCCATTCCGCTGCATCTACCCCCTCGGTGTAAATAAACCAAGGTATCAATAACAAAGCTGGCGCGTACCTTTGGCCGGTATTCCAAAATCTTCTTTTCGATTTCATCTAATCCGGCTCCGGACTGAGCCAATTCTGCTGCTTCAATCACCAGATGGCCCACGCCGGTGGACAGATTCATGGAATCAATCACGCGAATGCGGTCTTCTGCTCCGATTTCTTCCGCTGCCAAACGCATCACATTATTCGTAGTTGACATACTACCGGAGATAGAAAAAGCTACAATGCCATCGCAGGTTTTTAAGACTTCTTTAAAACACTCTGCCGCATCTTCCATAGAAACAGCAGAAGTTTTCGGTGTCGCCTTATTCTCATCTGCCCAACGATAAATATCATCCGGATTGATATTTTTTCCGTCTAAATATTCCTCCGTGCCCAATAAAACATGGAGCGGAAGGACTGTGATTTGATAACGCTTAACAAGTTCCGGAGACAAATCACAGGTACTGTCCGAAACGATTCCGATCATGATTCAAACTCCTTTAGTCTTGATTTTATAATGCGCTTTTAATCGCATCAAAAAGTTCATCATAGGTTTCAAATGCAGGAAGATTAGGATATTCCTTCTTAATTGCTTCTGTACTTCTAAACAAAAATCCGGCCTTTGAGTTCAAAATCATACCAAGGTCATTAAAGCTGTCTCCGCTGGCAATGGTCTCAAATCCCATGGCCTGCAAATGCTTTACAGTGGTCAGTTTAGACTGTTCACAGCGCATCTTAAATCCTGTAATTTCTCCGTTATCAGCAACTTCTAGCGTATTGCAGAAAATGGTCGGCCATCCGAGTTTTTGCATCAAAGGTTTTGCAAACTGTTCAAAAGTATCACTGACAATCAAAACCTGAGTGGTTTCTCTAAGCTGATCCAGAAATGCCTTTGCGCCCGGAAGCGGATCAATTGTTGCAATCGTATCCTGGATTTCTTTTAATCCAAGTCCATGCTCCTTCAAAATTGCAATTCTGTAATTCATTAATTTGTCATAATCCGGCTCATCTCTGGTGGTCTTCTTTAATTCAGGAATTCCGGTTGCTTCAGCAAATGCAATCCAGATTTCCGGTACCAATACGCCTTCAAGGTCTAAGCAAACTACGTTCATTTTTTTCATCCTTTCCTAAATACACTCCATAAAGTGTATCATTTCCGCCCCTCGCGCACAACTGTCTTTTAGTCCAGATTGCCGGAATATTTTTCTTCACAATATTTGCAGCGATAAACTTCCTTTTCCTCATCTGTGAGAATAAAGATCTGATCTAATTCCTGCTCAATGGATGTGATGCAACGCGGATTCTTGCAACGGATTACATTTTTTACCTGCTTTGGTAAATGAAGCACCTTCTTTTCCACGATTTTATCGCCTTTGATCACATTGACTGTGATATTGTGATCGATAAATCCTAAGATATCAAGATCCAATGCTTCGATTGGGCATTCTACTTTGATAATATCTTTTGCACCCATTTTATTACTCTTCGCATTCATAATGATTGCGACGGTACAATCCAATTTGTCTAATTTTAAGTTATGATAAATCTGAAGAGATGTGCCTGCCTTAATATGATCCAGCACGAAACCCTCATGAATTCCACTAATGTTTAACATCCTCTTCCTCCTATTCCACTGTGATACCCAAGAGTGTCAGAATCAGTGCCATACGCACATAGACGCCATATTGCGCCTGCTTGAAATATGCAGCACGTGGATCATCATCCACTTCTACTGAAATCTCATTGACACGAGGCAACGGATGAAGCACCATCATATCCTCTTTTGCCATGTTCAGCTTCTCTTGTGTCAGCACATAGAAATCTTTCAGTCGAATATAATCTTCTTCATTAAAGAAACGCTCTCTCTGCACACGGGTCATATAGAGAACATCCAAATCAGGAATCGCATCCTCTAAGCGCTCCATCTCTACGAAATCAACATGATTTGCCATGAGCACATCTTCTCTGATATAGCTTGGAATCTTTAATTCTTCCGGAGAAATCAATACGAATTTCACATTTGGATAGCGAATCAATGCATTGATTAGAGAATGCACAGTACGACCGAATTTCAAGTCTCCGCAAAGGCCGATGGTGATATTGTCCAATCTTCCTTTTAAAGAATAAATGGTCAAAAGATCCGTCAATGTCTGTGTCGGATGCTGATGTCCACCGTCACCTGCATTGATTACCGGGATTTTGGATTTCTGTGAAGCAACCAGAGCTGCTCCTTCCTTCGGATGACGGATGGCACATATGTCTGCATAGCAGGAAATCACCCGGATTGTATCCGATACGCTCTCTCCCTTTGCTGCTGAAGAGGAATCCGCACTGTGGAATCCCAACACATTGCCCCCCAAATTGAGCATAGCAGCCTCAAAGCTTAATCTCGTTCTGGTGCTTGGCTCATAAAAACAGGTTGCAAGTTTTTTTCCTTCACAAGCATGTGCATACTTTGCAGGATTCTTTTCAATATCTCCTGCCAAAAGCAACAGATTCTGTAACTCTTCCACCGAAAAATCCAGTGGGCTCATCAAATGTCTCATAGACTACCTCCTAGTTTATACCAAACAAAAGGGACCCTTCGTATCTTTTATACGACGGTCCCTATTATTATTTTTATAAAAGATAAGTCGGAAGGTCATCCGAAATACGATAAAATGTAATATCCGGATTCGCTCCCTCTAAAACAGTGCTCTTAACACTTGCTGTATCAACTTTTTTTGCAGCCGGCTTTTTCGCGGCTGTCTTTTTCGCCGATGTGGCTTTCTTCGCTGTTGATTGCTTGGCACTTGATGATTTAGCTTGTGGCTTTGATTCGGTTGTTTTCACATCTGCAGCTTTTGATGCCGCGCGCTTAATGCTTCCTGCTCCTACTGGCATAACTTATCAATCTCCTTTGCTAATTCCATGTATTCTCCTGCACTTCTGGCAGTTTTTTTATGTGCCATAATCGGCTTACTGATATCTTGCGCCCATTCCACAGCACTGTCAACCCTAATTACATTTTTAAAGACGCGAATTTCGTCTGCATCTTCTAAAGCTTCAAGTGTTTGTTTGTAATAGTTTTTACGCACATCAACTTTTGTGATTGCTATGCCTAATAGTTTTAGATCCCGGTTGATTTTCTTGACATTGTCCAAAAATTCAAACATATTTGCCACGCCAAATAATCCCCAGGGACTGGCTTCTACCGGCATAATCACATAATCGGATGCACACAAGATATTCATCACCCATCCGCCAAGTGTCGGCGGAGCATCAATGAAAATATAATCATAAGATGCCGATTCGCGGATTTTTTCCAGAGAATTCTTTAAAACAAATTCCCTCTGCCACATGGTAAACAGGTCAAATTCGATTCCACTCATCAGCGTTGATGATGGGATGATATCCAGATTTTCGTATTCTGTGGCACAAATATAATCCGTTAAATCTTTTTGATTCTTTATGGCATTATAAATATTTTTCTCTCCGGTTGCAAGGTCTATGACACGATCTTCTTCAAAAAATGAAAGTGTCAAATTCAACTGCATATCTCCATCGATTAAAAGTATCTTCTTTCCTAATGTAGAAAGGGAGTATGCGATATTCGCACAAGATGTAGTTTTCCCACTTCCGCCCTTATTGTTTGCAAATGCAATTACTGTTGTCTTATTCGCCATATATGCACCGAATTCCCTTATCCGCAAAATAATTCAGCCATGCATCCGAAGGTTTGGAATCTGTTACTACCATATCCAAATCCGCCGGATCGCAAATCTTTGAAAAAGCGACCTTATCAAATTTTGTCGAATCGACTACCAGGATCTTCTTGATTCCGGAATTTAACATCGTCTGCTTCACCTGTGAAAACAGCTCATTGGCATCTGTAACACCTTTGTTCATATCAAATCCCTTGCAGGAAAGAATCACTTTATCTGCATTCATGGCGCTGATTCCATCCAAAGCTCTCGGTCCAACAAGTGCCAGATACTTTCCGTTTAAGAATCCGCCGGTGGAAATGATTTCCCAGTCGCTTTGCTCGGATGCTTCCAATAATACTTCGATTGAATTGGTAATCAGCGTCAGTCCACGCTTGTCCTTCGCCTGTAATGCGTTGACAATCGCAAGACTTGTGGTACTCGGATCTACGATGATATGATCGCCGTCTTCTACCAAATCACTGATTAAATTTGCGATTTTGTTTTTGCCTTCCATGTTTTTCTTGCGTCGTACCATGAATGGCATTTCCACACCCGGTGCCTCACAAAGAATTGCACCGCCATAGGTTTTTTTGCAGAGCCCTTCCTTCTCAAGTTTATCCAGATCTCTTCGGATGGTCTCCTCCGATACCTCAAAGCGTGTGGACAGTTCAGATACTACCACTTTCTTTTCGTCCTGTAATTTCTCAAGGATTTGGTTTCTTCGCTCTACTGCTAACATAGTTGTACTCCTATACGATTGTTTTGATCAACCTTTCGTCCGGATGTGCAATGACTGAATCACTTAAGAACATACCTGTATCTTTGACAGCCTCTTTTGCTTTTGCAATGGCTGCCTCACATGCAGATACTTCTCCTGTCAAAAGCAAATAAGACTTTCCACAAAGTCCCTTTGCCAATCGCAGTTCAATTAATTTTACAATTGCTGTTTTCGCTGCAATATCCGCCGCAACAATAATAGAAGAGACATCATAGGTTTCAATGATTCCTAAGGCATTGATTTCATGAATGTCTGCGCTTCCGTAAATTGCAGGGAAGATTGATTCATCCGGATTTCCGAGAATGAAGCTGTCGATAAAATCTTCGCTTCTTGTGTTGCTTCCGGTTTCTACGGCCGCCTTTACAGCACTCAAATCTCCACTGATCAGTGCAATGTATTTGCCCGGGCATACTGCCTGTGCCTCCAACAATTCCACATCTGCTGTTTTCACCATCTGATCCGCTGCTGTGATACCGCTTGCAATTGTCTTAAATTCTATCATTCCGATTGCTTTTTGCATATCGATCTCCTTAAGATGCTGTAATAATAATTGCTGCATCTGTTACTTCTTTGACTCTTCCTGTTACAGAAGAATGAATATTCACAGACAAGCCATCGCCTGCCTGCCCAATGATTTGCCCCAGCTGCACCATATCGCCTGCTGCCACAGCCGGTTTGGCCGGCGCACCGATATGCTGGGATAATCTGATATTGACTTCTGCGGTTGCGCGGAGATTGTCATCCAGTTCGGCATCCTTATCATATTGCTTCAAACCAAGCCTTCTGACAAGTCTTTCTTCCGGAATTCTTTTATAATCTCTATTGGCATCCACCGAAGCCGCATCCGCTTTCGGAGGTTTCACTCCTGCTTTTCTAAGCCCACCCTTAAATTCTGCCATAATGCTTCTCGGCGACAATCCCTGAGGACAGGAATATAATTCGCAGACACCGCAGGAACTGCAGAACATGGTATTCAGGAATGGCTTCATATCCTGTGTGTCCCCGTTGTTGCACGCCCGCATGAAAAGATGCGGTTCAATCGGATGTCCCAGATTATGTCTCGGGCACAAATCCGTACAGGTACGACACTGACAACAACTTGAAGCCGATCTCTTGATTGCGACTGCAATATTAGGCTTCTTTTTATAAACCAAAGTGTGGTTTTCCGGCAATACAATGATTGCACTTGTGGTTTTGGTTACAGGTTGATATTCACTTCCGAAACCTCCCATCATCGGTCCTCCCAAAAGATAGACCGGATGCTCGGTGGTAATGCCTCCTGCTAATTTTACCACTTCTTTGATTTTCATTCCAATGGGAACTCTGACGGTAATCGGATGATTGACTTCTCCTGCGATTGTGACATATTTGTCTGTCACAGGATGATGTTCAAATACCGCACGATAAATATTATATAACGTTTCTACGTTAAAGACACAAACGCCCTGCTCAATCGGAAGGCCTCCGGGTCTGACAACTCGTCCTGTAGCCTCATAGATTAATACGACTTCGTCTCCCATAGGATACGCGCCCGGCAGCTTATGTAAGGATAACTTTGGATAAAGCTCCATGGCTGCCTCGCAGGCTGCGATTGTGCTCTTATATTCTTCTTTCACGCCGATAATTGCTTGCTCTACTCCTAACACATCTGCAATCAATGCAAATGCCTTTAATATTTCAGGAGCATGATCCCTTAGCAGCTGTCGATGCAGTTTCAATAGCGGCTCGCATTCGGCACAGTTCAGCAAAATGGTATCGGCGCTTTCGTTTAGCTTTCCATATGTAGGAAATCCTGCGCCTCCGGCGCCGACAATTCCATTTTCCTTTAATATCTTGCTTAATTCAGAAATATTCATAGTATCACTTTCCCAGCTTTCCGATGTCATCGATAATTCCAACGATTGCTGCGTCAATCGGGGAGTCATTCAAACCACAGCCGATTCTTGCTGCGGAACCCTGAGCAACCAATACATATTCACCAATTCCGGCGCCAATGTTATCGATTGCCACAACCTGATTGTGTGATCCGTCCATGATGGAAATCGGTTCCACGATCATGAATTTATTTCCGACTAAGTTTTCCTGTTTGCGGGTGGAAACGATACTTCCGGTTACTTTTCCTATAATCATTTCTACACCTTCCTTTTTTAGTTTTTACGAACGATTTTTACCTTGTTTCCGGTACTGATTTCGGCTGCATTGGCCTCATCCGTATCGATATGCATTTCTAAAGTAAAACTGTCGTCTACACGAATTTTCACTTTGTCGAAGGTAGTGCCTCTCTCATTATCTACGGCTACGCTGACATAATCGCCATCTGCCAGTCCTGCCTTTTGCGCATCAGCAGGTGACATATGAATATGTCTTGCCGCGATGATACAGCCTTCTTTGCAATAAACAGCTCCCTTTGGTCCTACGATTGCAATTGGTGCGGAGCCTGCAATGTCTCCGGACTCTCGTACCGGAACCTTGATTCCAAGCTTTCTTGCATCTGTTTGCGAAATCTCAACCTGAGTTGCCTTTCTTGCCGGGCCTAATACACGCACATTTTCGATTGCTCTAAGCTTTAATCCGACAATGGTGCAGCATTCTTCGCAGGCGAACTGTCCGCCCATCAACTCCTTTTTCTTGGTCAGTTGATGTCCCTCTCCAAAGAGTGTTTCCACATCTGCCTGAGATAAATGAATATGACGGTTGCTGACACCTACCGGTACTTCAAAGCCATCTCCTTTATTTGCATTTGCCTGTAAACTGGCAATGACTAATTTTGTAATATTTTCGATTTCTAGTCTTTCCACTTTGGGATACCTCTGTTTTTCAATGGGTGCGCACCGCGGGGCAAGCCCCAGCGATGCTTTTAAAAGTCAAATTTTACGCGACTTATTTTACCTTTGGTAAGATACCCTCAACATCGTTGTGTGGACGTGGGATTACATGTGAAGCTACAAGCTCTCCAAGTCTTTCAGCATTCTGAGCACCTGCTTCTACAGATGACTTAACTGCTCCTACATCTCCACGAACCATAACAGTTACAAGTCCGGATCCGATTTTCTCTGTTCCGATTAATGTAACATTTGCTGACTTGCACATGGTATCTGCAGCTTCGATTGCTGCTACGAGACCTCTGGTTTCAACCATTCCTAATGCTTCCTGTGCCATAATGTTTTCCTCCTTTTGTGTGTGAACATTAAATAATATGTGTTTTCTGGTTTTTGTTCGTTCTTTTGTTTTTATTTATTTTGTTTTGTTGCCGCAAGTTGTTTTTCAATTCGCTTGCGGGATAAAGCTACAATTTTTCTGGTTTCATCTGCCGGTGCGGCAATCACTCCATTGGATGCCATAATATGATGATTTGCTTTGCAAATATTGCAGGCTGCTTCTACCGCTGCCTTACAATCAGCCACATCACCTTCCACGATAATCGTGACAAGACGACCTCCGAGCTTGCGCTCCCATGTCACCAAAGACACTTCAGCCGCCTTGCACATTGCATCAAGGGAGTCAACTGCGGCTACCACGCCGGAAACCTCAATTAATCCGTATGATGTACCCATAAGCAATTACTTTGCAGCCGGGAATCCAGGTAAGATTTTCTCTACATCGCTGTGTGGTCTTGGGATGACATGCTGTGCAACCAATTCGCCAAGTCTCTGAGCGTTCTGTGCGCCGGCTTCAACTGATGCCTTAACAGCTCCTACATCTCCGCGAACCATAACAGTTACAAGTCCGGATCCGATTTTTTCTGTTCCTACTAAAACGACCTCAGCAGCCTTTGTCATTGCATCTGCTGCTTCGATTGCTGCGGTAAGTCCTCTTGTTTCGATCATTCCTAATGCTTCCTGTGCCATAATGTTTTCCTCCTTAGGCTATTGTCAATTTGCTTTGATTATTTCTAATTCACATCAAAACCGCTGATTCCCAGCATCTTTAATGTATGTTCTGTTGGTCTTGGAATTACGTGGCTTGTGACAACTCCCGTCAAAGCCTCTGCAGTCGCCCTTCCGGCTTCCACTGCTGCGGTCACATCATCCACCGTTCCTCTGAACTTGATTGTCACAAGTAACGGAACCGGTAATGAATCTGCGTTTGCAGGCTTGTTTTTGTCGAACGGTTCTAATGTTACATTCGCTGCCTTGCATCCGGCATCCGCTGCCATGAATGCACACACAAGTCCGTATACCTCCAGCATTCCTACTGCTCTTTCATCAACCATGTTGTTTCTCCTGCTTCATCACTTTATGCCAAATCTTCTCTCATAACTGCAATCTTAAGACCTGTCATGGAAGCGGCTTTTTTGAATGCATCATCAATTTTGCTAAGCGGATACTTATCGGTGATGAGTTCGCTCATCGGAAGTCCGATATCCTTTGCACTCTTCAAGAAATCAAATGTTGTAGCATAATCTCTTAAGGTATATACCCAACTTCCCACTTCTGTGATTTCTTTTGAACAGATATCAAAGTGTGGATTGATGGTTGCATCTCCGCCGTTGATGAAAAATCCCAATTCGCAAAGTCCGCCGCCGTTACGGATGAACTTGTAAATATTGGAATGTCCTGCCGGGGAACCGGTACACTGGAAAGCAAAATCTGCCAGGTGTCCACCGAAAGCATCCTTTACTGCATTGGCAAGATTTTCGATGCCATCATGCTGCGTAAAGTTTACATGTCCTGTTGCTCCAAGTCTGTGTGAGAACTGCATTCTCTGTTCGTTTCCATCTACTGTTACAATATTCTGTACGCCAAGTGTCTTTAAAACAGCTACACAGATCAAACCAATCGGACCGCATCCCTGAACCACAACTCTGCTGTTGAATTTCAAGATGCCTGTGGTCTTTGCTCTTTCCACTGCATGAATCAATACTGCACATGGCTCAATCAAAATACGGGAATCCAAATCCAGGTCGCTGACATTAAAGAATGTAGAACCTAAGCCGCCGCGAACTAAAATGTAATCTGAGAACCATCCGTTCGCATGAACTTCATCATCCGGTAAGAGGCCATATACATCAGCGCCACCAACATTTTTCTTATTTAAGTCAAACATTGTAATTTCAGGATCATCTTTGAAGATCATACAGGTTACAATCTTATCTCCGACTGAAACCGGCTTTCCTGCGCTATCAACTTTAACATTCTTACCCATCTTTACGATTTCACCGGTTCCTTCATGGCCCAAAGCTACAGGAATCAATGAGAATGGGTCTCTCTTATATTCATGAGAATCTGTTCCGCAGATTCCGCATCCCTCGACTCTGACCAAAATATCATCGTCGCCAACCTCAGGCATTGGAAATTCTTTAATTTCCATTTTGCCAAGTTCGGTTAACATACCAACTTTAACGGTGGATGGGATTGGACCTGCTGCTTTTGATGAAGAGCTTGCAGCGCCATTGCCTGATACACTGCTTAAGACCTGCTTTACAATCTCTTCAATCTGAGAAGCATTCATCTCCATTTTGGTTTTCCTCCTTTAAAACTTCTTTATCGGATGCATAAGCTGTCCGACATGGTACATCTGCGTCTCTTAGTAAAGGTCGCTGCACTGGTTAAACCTTCGCCGGTACGACTTGCGATTGTAAAGGTCGGGAATCCTTCCCCTCCAAATCCAAGCGCTGCATAGCTTGGTCCGTTCTTTACTAAAATTGCAGTATCAATTTCTCTTGCGTATTTGGTGATGCGGTCCACATTCTTGGAATGGATATGTGCGCTGTGGCGATTTCCGTGTTCAAGCCATACCGCCTGTTCCACTGCATCGTCAAAATTCTTTGCACGAACCACACCAAGGATTGGCATCATAAGTTCTGTGGTAATGAGTGGATGCTCCTTTGGTCCTTCAAAGGTGATACAACGGATATTATCTGATACATCCACACCAACCATAGCCAGCAATACTTTCGCGCTACGTCCGACACACTTTCTGTTCAAACGTCCCTTTTCATCCATAACTGTATGAATCAGTTTATCCTGCACTTCCGGTGATGCCAAATAGCAGCCTTGTTCTTCAACCATATAACGCATCAATTCGTCGCAAATCGAATCTACAGCTACAACTTCTTTTTCTGCGATACAAGGAAGGTTGTTATCAAAGGTACATCCGTTCACAATATCCTCTGCTGCCTTTCTGATATCGGCTGTTTCATCTACCAATGCAGGTGGATTTCCGGCACCAGCACCGATACCACGCTTACCGCTTGATAAGACTGCTGTTACAACCCCCGGACCTCCTGTTGCCACAATCAGGTGAATATCCTTATGCTTCATCATGATTGCGCTGGAATCCATGGTTGGTTTTTCTACTGTTACTGCGATATTATCTGGTCCACCGGCTTCTAAAGATGCCTCATTTAAAAGATTGATTGCAAAAATAGAAGTTTTGATTGCCTGCGGATGTGGATTAAATACCACTGTATTTCCTCCGGCTAACATGCCCATTGTATTACACAAAACAGTTTCAGATGGATTGGTACAAGGGGTAATTGCTCCGATTACACCAAACGGTCCCATCTCAACAAGTGTTAATCCTCTGTCTCCGGACCATGCCTCTGTCTTGATATCCTCCGTTCCCGGAGTCTTCTCAGCCACCAATACATGCTTTAAAATCTTATCTCCAACATTTCCCATGCCGGTCTCTTCCACACCCATTCGTGCCATAGTCTCGGCATTTTCTTTGATTTTTCTGCGAATGATGGAGATAATCTTCTCACGCTGGTCCATGGACATCACACGTACTTGCTTTTGAGCTTCTTTTGCAGCTTCGATGGCTTCGTTCATATCAGTGAAGATTCCGTGCATCTTTGTGACGCTTTCTCCCAACTGCATCTTTGCCATCACTTCGCCGACAATGCTCTTGATCTGGCTTTCGGTAATTTCCATGATCATTCTCCTTTTATATTTGAACTTTTATATTTGAATTTGATGTCTTAAAAAAAAATTATTTTATCTCTGCGATGACTTTCTTTACAATTTCAGCAATGACTGCTGCATCTGTTGAAGATGAGGATGCGCAGCTTTCGCTTCCACCGAAGTTATACTGATATCCCGGCATTCCGGCATATTCATCATGGCATCCGCCACCACAGTTATGGCAATTTAACTTCTCGGTCTTGTTTAAGCATACATTTGCAGGATGCTTTCCAGGCATACCGAATTTCTGACGGATTTCATATAATCTCTTGATGTTCTTCTCGTCGAATTCCTTTGGTCCGCCAAGCATCTTTGACTGATACAGAAGCTGTGCATAGAATTCAACTGATTCCATCTTGTGATATGCTGCAAGAAGATCTGTACTCCAGGTCAATGCACCATGGCTCTCAAGAAGTACTGCATCGAAATATGGAAGATACTTTTCAAGATTATCAGGAATTTCATTTGTGGAAGGTGTACCATATTCTGCGATTGGTACGCATCCAAGTGCGATTACTGCCTCAGGCATGATTGGCTGAGTCAATGGAATTCCAGCGATTGCAAAAGATGTTGCATAAGTCGGATGTGCATGAACAACTGATCCAACATCCGGTCTCTTCTGATAAACTCTCATATGCATCTTGATTTCAGAAGATGGCTTAAATCCCTTGTTTGCCTGAAGAACATTACCATTCTCATCTACCTTACAAATATATTCCGGTGTCATAAAACCTTTTGAAACACCTGTTGGGGTGCAAAGGAATTCATGATCATTTAACTTTACAGAAATATTTCCGTCGTTTGCTGCAACCATGTTGCGGTTGTAGATTCGCTTACCAATGTCACAAATCTGCTTTTTGATTTCTAATTCGTTTACCATAAAAACGAGTCCTCCTTGAATATTGTTGTTTACTTGTTATTTTTTAATTCAGCACTCTTTTTTATAAGGTGCTGTTATTAGCAATTGAGCCTCTCCAGAGGACCATGGTCCTTTAATTCGGAGAGTTTAATCTTCGGCCGGTCTTCGTCTATGCTCAAATAATCGAGTATTTCCTGAACACCGACGCCATGTTTGGAATCTACATGGAATATTTTGTGACAGCCTGCGTTTTTCAGCCACCTGTCTGCCAGTGGCACATTTGCGTTCGGCAAATCAATCTTGGTCACGATTCCGATGCATTCCCGATTCGCCTGACTGGTACAATTTGGAGAAAACAAGGAATAAGGTTCCGTAGCGGAACAAAGAATTCCTACCACATCCGCTTCATAGGTGTACAGCGCCAATGCTTTCGCAAGCCTGTGGCTCTGTGCATATTCTCCCGGGGTGTCTATCACGCTATCGTAATATTTCACATCCTGGGTTTTGTAATAGCGTATCTCTTCTCCCTTGAGCGCCTGTGTCAGCGTCGTCTTGCCAGCCATGCTTCTGCCCATTAAGATGAGCTTTCTCATGTCTTTGTGATTGGGCAGACAGAATATCCTAATTTATCTTTGACATAATCTTCCATCGCTTCCATCGCTGATTGTACTTCGCTGACGGTTCCTGTGATAATCAAAGAACCGCTGAATCTGTCAACAAAGCCCAATGTAATTCCACTGGATTTGATTGCGATATCTGCCATGATGATTGCAGTCTCTGATGGCACGACAGTCGTTACGCCGATGGCGGCTTTCTCGTAGTCAATTCTCGGATCAAGACCAAGCTTTTCGTACAAGACTTCGTCCGGACTTGCAATGATATGCGCCAGTGTCACCTGACGTCCCGGAACGCTTTCCTGAATAATACGCGTCATGTGATCAAACTGATTCAGTTCCGACATTCTCAACCTCCTATCTGGCACTTCAGCTTCGATACACTTTCCACTGCTTTTTTGAGCATTTCCATCTTCTCCTTATCCGGAGGAAGAATTTCTTTTAAGGTGTATTCTCTGCCGAGTCTGTCATATTTGTCCTGCCCGAGACGGTGATAAGGGAGCAGATGAATTTGTTCTACTCCGGGCAATTTATCCGTGAATTCAGCGATTGCTTTGATTTCATCCACGGTGTCGTTAAAGGTCGGTACCACAGGTACGCGAATGATGAGATTCGTCTGTCCTGAAGCAGCAACCTTTCTGGCGTTTTCCAACATTAATTCATTGGATTTTCCTGTAAAAGCTTCATGTTTTTTCGCATTTATATGCTTGATATCCATCAGATAAGTATCCAGATATGGCAATATGGAATCGATGACCTCGTATTTGACACATGCCATGCTTTCGAGTGCTGTAGTCAATCCGTTTGCTTTGGCAGCCATCAAAAGCCCTCTGGCGAATTCAGGCTGAAGCAGGCTTTCGCCACCGGATAAGGTCAATCCTCCTCCGCTTCTGCGGTAATAATTCTCGTCCTTTAAGACGATGTCCATCACCTCTCCTACGGTAACATCCTGTCCGTAGATTTTCGGCTTTCCATTCACGATCACGGTCTGAATATCAAATTCCTGTGATTCCGGATTGCAGCACCATCTGCATCTGAGCACACAGCCCTTTAAAAATACAATGGTTCGAATCCCGGGTCCGTCATGGACACTGTATCTTTGGATATCAAAAATTCGTCCCTTTATGCTGTTGTAATCTTCTATGGTGCCTCACTCCTTTCCGGCATTTCTGCTAGAATCCCTGTTCTGTTCTGCTGATGATATCATCCTGCAAACTCTTCGACAGTTCCGTGAATTTTGCACTGTATCCGGCTACTCGAACAATCAAGGTCTTGTATTTCTCAGGATGGGCCTGCGCATCCAGCAAAGTCTCTCGTGATACTACATTGAACTGCATATGCATACCCTTTCGATCAAAGAAGGCACGTATCATATCAACAAATTTTGAAAGACCTTCATCTCCCGCCAATGCAGAAGGATGGAATTTCTGGTTGTACAAGGTTCCGTTTGAAGCGATTCCATGATCAAGCATTGATACGGAATTCGCAGCGGCTGTCGGGCCGTGCGTATCTCTTCCCTGCGAAGGAGATACCCCATCTGCTACCGGTTGTCTTGCCAAACGTCCGTCCGGTGAAGCACCGGATTGGAATCCCAGTGGCACATTGGCTGATACCGGATAAAGTCCTGCCTGGAACTGTCCGCCTCTCGGATTCGTATACTGAAGCAGCGGCTTCGTGTATGTATATGCACCTTCGCGACCGATTTCATCAACTTCCTCAATGTCATTTCCGAATTTCGGAAGATCCATAATCATGTCATAGATTTCTTCGAAGCGCTTGCGCTCCTGTGGAGTCACGGAAGCGATGACTTCCTGAGTGGTTTTAGATACCGTGGCCGGATCAGGCGTAACTCCTTTTGCCAAAAAGCTTGCTGTCACATCACCTGCGATCTGCGAAACCACAAATGGATTGATTTCTTTTCCGAAGTTGTATCGAAGTGCTTTCTTCAACTCGCCGAGGGTGAATTTCTTTTCCTCAAATACCAGCTTTTTGATGGTATATAAAGAATCTGCAATATTTGCCACACCAAAGCCTTGAGGACCGGTAAAGTTGTATTGCGCTCCACCCTGTTCCGGTGTCAAACCGCGCTTAATACAATCATCCATAACTGTGGAGATGAAAGCCAACGGTGCTCTTTCCCTGTGTGCCAAATCCACTGCATTATCTGCATTTACCAAAAGCTCGATGAAATAATTCATCTGCTGCTGAAATACTTCAAAGAATTCTTCGTAGCTGGTAATCTCTTCCACCGGCTTGGTCTTTGGACCAATTTGTTCGCCTTTGTCTACGCCGCTTGTAAATACCAATTCCATCGGTCGAACCATGTTGAAGAATGCTGCATCATGCCATCCTAACGTCTTGCCCATTACCTGTGGTTCCACGCATCCGATGATGCTGTAATTTCTGGCTTCTTCCAACGGTAGTCCTCTGCTCATCAAAGAAGGAATTATGACTTCGTCGTTGTAATAAGCCGGCAAACCGATTCCCGTTCGAGTCAACTCTGCAGCTCTCATCAACAGTGCTCTCGGACTTCCGTTCCAAACACGAATGGATAAGGACGGCATCGGAAGAAATACATGGGCAGAAGCATCGATGCACATAAACGAAAGATCGTTTGTCACATCTCTTCCCTCTTCATTCTGCCCTCCGACAATCAAATTCTGAAACAGACTGTATCCGGCAAATCCCTTTGCGGATTCTGCGTCACGACATTTGTTTAAATCATTTAACTTCACCCAGATGCAATCAATCAATTCCTGCGCCTGATCATGATTTATAATTCCAGCATCTTTGTCCGCCTTGTAATACGGATACATATACTGATCGAATCGTCCCGGAGAAATGGAATGTCCTGAGGACTCCATCTGGATCAGTTGCTGGATAAACCAGAAACTCTGGCAAGCTTCATAAAAGCTTCTCGCCGGTTTGGCCGGAACCCGTTTACAATTCTCAGCGATTTTTAATAGTTCTGCTTTTCTGGTAGGATTGGTTTCTTTTGAAGCTTCCTGTTCTGCCAGCTCTGCATATCTGGATGCGTAGCGAATCATTCCTGCGCAAGCAATCAGGCAAGCTTCTAACATTCTACTTTTGGTTCCGTAATTTGAATCCGACGGTCGTACTGTCTGAAGTTCTCTTGCCACATCCTGCATAATTCCTTCAAGACCTTTTTCAAGAACCTTCCAATACTGCACCGTGAAATGTCCCACACCGTTATAGAAATAATTTCCTACCGTAAAAATATTATGTTCCTGCGCTTTAATCGCTTCCGGAGACATATAGCTAAGAGCAAGATCGCTGGTGGTTTTTCCTTTCCAGTAGCGATCCGCCTCTTTTATTTCTTTTTTTGCTTTTTCGGAAATAAAGAAAGGATCTGCCTCGCGAGTCGCAACGGTATCAAATTCCTTTTCCAGCCATTCGAATGAAAATTCAGGGAATGTCTGGCATCCTCTCGGTGCAATTGTGGAACTTCCCACAATCAACTCGCCCGGTCGAATGATAATCGGAATATGTTCCAGCACATGTGCAAATGCTTTTGCTTTGCGAAGCACCATCGGCTGGTTTTCCGTTTGCTTAAAAGATTCGGTATAGAGCACCGCTCTTGCGGACTCAATTTCCGGCATCTTCGCGTACAGATCCTCTACTAGTTTTGTTATGCGCTCCGTTTTCGGAGACTTTGTTGTGTCAAATGTTTGCATTTTACTACCCCTATATGTTGTCGTCGTCTTGATGGTACCTTCGAACTATCAAAATCAACACATTCCCACAATCACACACTTTATGTTGTAATATTATACCGTTTATGTTGTTTTGTCAATTGTTTTATGTGGTTTTATGTGGTTTCTTATTTTATAAATCCACATAATCCAACTTTTACAGCATTTGTAACGTTTCCGATTGCAACACAAGATATTGTGTTCAACTCAGTCGGGGTACAAGTTCCTACTGAGATCAAATCATAATGCGCACTTGAAAAATCAACAGCCCCTTGCTAAACTTTAACTCAGTCGGAGAAATTCCCCACCTCTAAGCGTTAGCGTAGGTGGGGATTATGACAAACTATACTCAGTCGGGTGACAAGCTCCGACTGAGTTAAACGCTCCGCGAGGATTCGCACGGATTCGGACAGGAATTTGTCTGCTGAAGCAGACCCGAATCCGGCGCGCAAGACTCGCGAGCGAGTCTTGACCATATTCGTAATTTCCCATATTTTGTATGAAACTTTAAGAAGAAAACGAGCAGAATGGATGAATAAATTTATGACTCAACTTCAAAGAATGACAGAAACACCAGTTCCAAAACTGATTATTTCTTTATCGATTCCAACCATTATCAGTATGTTGGTTACAAATGTTTATAATCTTGTTGATACCGCATTTGTCGGGACTCTTGGAAACAGTGCCAGCGGTGCTGTGGGAATTGTATTTGGATTTATGGCCATATTACAGGCAATCGGATTTATGTTTGGACAGGGTTCAGGCAGTATCATTTCCAGAAAACTCGGTGCACAGGACAGCGAAGGTGCAAGCATTGTTGCTTCCACGGGATTCATAACTGCCTTTGCTATATCAATTGTCACAGAAATCATTTGCTTTATCTTTTTGGATTCTCTGGTAATGGGCCTCGGCAGTACAACCACCATTGCGCCTTATGCCAAAACCTATATTTCCTTTATTCTTTTGGCAGCGCCATTTACCGTTACCAGTTTTACGCTAAATAACATTTTGCGCTACGAGGGGAAGGCCTCTCTCGGAATGATTGGCCTACTGATTGGAGCTGTGTTAAACATTTGTGGAGATGCGATTTTGATGTTTGGATTACATTTAGGAATTGCCGGCGCCGGGATTTCCACTGCAGTATCTCAAATCATCAGCTTTTCCATTTTGTTTAGTATGTTTTTGCGTGGCAAAACAACCAGCAAGATTTCACTGCGCTACTACCGTCTGCAGCATGTTGTCCTTGAGATTGCCACCACAGGTTTTCCAAGCATGTTAAGACAGGGTTTAAACAGCTTTACAACAGTACTCTTAAACAGTGAAGCTTCTGTCTATGGCGATCCGGCTGTAGCAGCTATGAGTATTGTTTCACGTATCACTTTCTTTACCGTATCGATTGCCATCGGCATCGGACAGGGATTTCAGCCTGTCAGCGGCTTTAATTACGGTGCAGGACGCTTTGATCGCGTGAAAAAGGGCTACTTTTTTACAATTATGTTATCAGAATGTATTTTAGTAATTTTGGGATTGATTGTTTTTATTTTCTCCGGAGATTTGATTTCTATTTTCAGAAATAATGAAACGGTCATTGAGATTGGAACTCGTGCCCTTCGGTTGCAATGTCTGATACAAGTGGTAATGCCCATTTGTATGACCACTGAAATGCTGTTCCAAAGTACAGGAAATAAATTATTTGCGACAATTTTATCTGCAACCAGAAATGGCCTCCTGTTCATCCCAACCCTCTTAATCCTTGCAAGGATCAGAGGGCTTGCGGGAATTCAGGAAGCCCAACCTCTGGCCAGTCTGCTTTCGGTGATACCGACCTTATTTTTCGCTTTTTGGTTTTTCAAGAAGCAATTAGCTGAATAATGGATCTCCATCATCCGGATAATTTAATACTTCTTCATTTAAGGTCACGCCGAACTCTTTTCCGATGGCACGAAGATTGTCATCTGTGATTGTCTGGCGTGGCTTTTTGCCACCGTTGGCAGCCAATGCAAGTGCAGCAATCTCTGCAGCCTTCTCGATGGTATGCATCAAACCAAATGCAATATCAAAGTCCGGTCCTGATACGAACAGGCCATGGAATGCCCAGATTGCAGCATCATACTTTTCCATCAATTGACAGGTTGCCTTAGCAATATCAGCTCCACCCGGAACCATCCAAGGCACAACTCCTACACCACCAGGGAATACGACACAACACTCAGTTGCGCTCTTCCAGAGAGTACGTGTGAAGATTTCTGCTTTCAACGGAAGTACATAAGTCAAAGCGATTACATATGGTGTATGTGCATGATAAATTACACGATTTTCACCGTTTGTTACACGCTTTCTGATGGAGTGATTCATAAAATGTGTCGGGAATTCGGAAGTCGGCTTACCGCCCTGTTCTAATCCCCATACGATACGATATGAATCACCCGCCTCATTAATTTCTACGATACAAATGGAATTCTGTGGTTCCAAATCTACATTTCGTAAGAACTTTCCTGAACCGGTTGAAATGAAATATTCGCCTTTTAAGTTATCTGCCTGCACATCCATCTTTACCCACTCGCCCGGAGTTTTCTTAAAGTACGGACGGCACTGTGCCACATCATCTTCCTTCATGCGATAGGTTAAGTTACCACCGTTTCTTTCATGCCATCCCTGACGAACTCCGTCAGAGCACATACGGATATAACCTTCCATGCATGGTACGCCAAATATTGTATTCATTCTCTCATCCTCCTATTGTCAAGACTCGCCCTTTAATTATAAATCATTTTTGCAATTCCCGAAATCATAAAATATGGATGTTTGATGATTTCCAATTTGTATCAATACACTTCTTCTAAAATATATAAAACCCTTTTGGGATTTTATCTTGTGATAATATCCACAGGCACATTCAAAATCTTAGCAACCTTTAGAATCGTATCGATATGACGTCCTACTGCTGCTGCCATATGATGTGTCGGGCCTGCCTCGCTCCACTTGTTCACAAATTCTCTTGCACCAATAGAGAAACGGGTTCTCATATTTGTATCACCAAACATGAAGATTGGTCCATCTTCGTTAACACCCTCTGCCACTACAAATTTGAAATGACCATCCATATCCTGAGTGATTCCAAGATAGGTTACATCTCCTGTCGGTGGATAGAACTGTGTCAGATATCCGCCGCCGGTCTTACCGTGGAATACCGGTACAATCTTCATGGTAGGCTTATGCGCCTGAGAAATATCAGCATCTCCGGATCCTGAATGACCAATGATACAGATATCTTCATTAAAGTCGATGGAATACATTTCAGAAAGCTGTCCTGTTCCTGAAATGGTCTTTAAGATTGACATTGCCATCGCAACTTTGATATCGCCTTCTACCGCACAAGCAGTACCTTGCTTGATTAACATTGAAAATGCAGGAATCAGCATACTGTCAAGTTTTCCTGCAACACCCTGAGAAAATCCATCATAATGAGATGCCACAAGTCCAAGATCCTCGTCCTTTACCCACTGTTCAAAAGCAACTACATACTTTGCCATATCCCATACGGTTTCAACGGTTGCACCGCCTTCGATTTCGAAGGTATCCAAAATATCCTCAGCCTTTGCACGGATGGCAGCCTCATCTGTGATATCGTCGGCGATTGCCCACATCTTTTCCCAGTCAAACTGCTTTGTATATAAGCCCATTCTGTTGTAAAGATTGGTCTCATCAATGTATAAGTCCATCATACCAGGATATGGTCTTCCGATCTGAGCAATATTGGTATAGCGGAATCTTCTACGAACCTGAGCTGCTTTGCACCAGTCTTCGATTTCCTTCTTTACATATTCATCTCCGCCTTCAACCACACCGGTGATGACTGCATGTCTCTTTCCTGCACGCTCAAGATCAGCTACCATTTCTCCTACGGCGCCACAAGCATATAATTCACCAAGCCACTTTGGAGTATCTGTATTTGCATAATCAGGAGCTTTTAATTTCTGTACATTTACTAATACAACCGGCACATCCAAATCTCTGATTGCAGGCAACATATTGTATGAAGTTGCATAAGTCAAAAGCTGTAAGATTACTAAATCCACATCTGCCGCACGGAATTTATCTCCTGCTGCCATAGAAAGCTCTTTTGTGGTAACCATTCCACCATCAATGACTTCTACAGTGTCCGGAATGGTCTTTTTGAAAGCTTCATACTGTGCCTCAAACTCCGGAACAAGTTGTGGGAACTGTGGTAAATATGCTCCCAATGCAATAGAAAATACCCCGACTTTTGCTTTTGTGTTTACTAACATTCGTAAATCCTCCGTTTCATTTATATTCGTTTTGCTATATTATGGTCTGTATTCTTTGATTTCAAATGATCTAAAGATACATTCTCTTGCATCCTTTAAATCCTTTAATTCTTTGTTGGCAATCATCTGAACTGCAATATTTCCAATGGCTGTACCTTCGGTCGGACCTGTATAAACCTTTCGGCCGCAGGCTTTTGCAGTTAATTGATTTAAATAAACCGCATTAGAACCGCCGCCCACAATATGAATGCAGTCATAATGCTTTCCTGTGATTTCCTCAATCTCTGAAATCGTATCTGCATAGCAAATTGCAAGGGAATTATAGATAACGGAAGCCACTTCCGCAATTCCTTCAGGTACCTGCTGTCCGCTTTCGTGGCAAGCCTTCTGAACTTCCTTAACCATTGACTCCGGTGCCAGGAAACGCGCATCATTGGCAGAAACCACAGATGGAATTGAAGTCTTAGAAGCCATATCGCATATTTCTCCGAATCCCATATCATCCGCAATTTCCTTCTTTGCAGAATTGATCATCCAAAGACCCATGATATTCTTCAAATAGCGGAATCGATAATCATATCCACCTTCATTTGTCAGATTCAGATTCATACTCTTTTTGGTGCAAATCGCTTCTTTTAATTCGGTTCCCATCAAAGACCAGGTTCCGGAACTGATATATAAAACATCCTCTGAATTGCTCGGTACAGCAATAACAGCCGATCCGGTATCATGTGTTGCCGGAAGCACAACCTTACAGTTGTATCCCACTTCTTCCTGAATCTCTTTTGTTAATTCGCCAAGTTCATAACCCGGCTTCTCGATTTTTGTAAAGATTTTGCGCGGATAACCAAGCATATCAATCAATTCGAAATCCCAATCTTTTGTAGATGGGCTCACCAACTGAGTCGTTGATGCATTGGTATATTCTGTTACCTTTTTGCCGGTCAGCAAATATTGGAAGTAATCCGGAATCATCAGCATGGTTTCCGCATCTTCCAATGCCTGCGGATTTTGTTTCTTAACCGCCATCAACTGATAAATGGTATTAAACATCTGCTTTTGAATTCCGGTGCGCTCGTACAACTTCTCCTGGGAGATAATCTTGTATACTTCCTCATCCATTCCCTGTGTACGGCCATCGCGATAACCGACAGTATCACCAATGAGCTGACCGTCTTTGTCTAAAAGTGCAAAATCCACTGCCCAGGTGTCAATTCCCATGCTGGTTGGAATCTTACCCAATTCTTTGCACTTTTTCATTCCTGCCAAAATTTCATTGAACAATTGCTTGGAATCCCAAACTTTATGTCCGTTCTTGTCCACCATTCCATTTGGAAAACGATGTACCTCCTCTAAAACCATCTTTCCGTCTTGCAGATAGGAAATAATGTGTCTTCCGCTGGACGCCCCAATGTCCACAGCAAGATAGTATTCCATAATGCCCCTCACTTTCTCGTTTTATGTCTTTTATGTTTTTATCATACTCTCCTGTAACGCACAAAAAAAGGACACCTTTTGTTTAAAAAAGTGTCCTTTGTTGCAAATTCTATTCATCTAGAATCCGATTCCGTTTGCCACCATTGATTCCCATGGTGTCAATTCCGGCAAATCCATTGCAAAATATTTTACCAGCCAATCACTGCAAAGCGGAATCCATTTTGCCGCATCTGCATTCACCTGGCTGAGTGCCTGTGCAGAAGCGCGATCTGCTGTTGCAAGTCCATGATCCCCATCCTGGAATACATGAAGTTCATAAGGGATATTTCCCTCTGCCAAAGCAAGGGCATATAGCGTAGAATGCTGATTCGGCACAAGTTTGTCTCCAGATGTGGTCCAGATAAATGTTGGTGGAACATTTTCATCCACAAGTCTTGCCGGACTTGCATCCAAAAGTTTTTCCTCTGAATCCCAGTTTTTTCCCAGGAACTGTGTATTAGAGCCATCAAAAAATGCAAAATTACGAGGATCCTTTGATGCATTTTCTTTCATATAGACATAATCTGTTAACGGATAGCCTAAGATACAAGCTGCCGGACGAAGTACCACATTGGAATCATTGATATATTCCTGAATCACCAGCTTTGCCCAGTGTGTGGAATACATTGCACAGTTATGAGCGCCTGCAGAGAAACCGCAGATACCAATGCGGTTCACATCCACATGCCATTCCTTTGCATGTGCATTGATATAAGCAAATGCTTTTGCAATATCACGCATAGGCTGCGGATGCATTTTTGCAGGATCCGGCTCGATGCTCTTTAAGTCCGTCTCAAAACCATTTTCCCCCGGCTTTAAAGCAACAGAATAGCGAAGCACAAATGCATGATATCCCATTCGTGCAAAGGCAAGTGCCACCGGTTCTCCTTCTCGATCCGAACAGCTTAAATAAGCACCACCCGGGCAAACAATCACTGCCGGTCTCGGCTGATCTCCGACCATCTCCGGAGATGCATCCAAAATATAAGTTGTGAGAGTTACATCATCGCGTCCCTCTAATAATTGAATCACTTCTGTTTTCATGACTCTTTTACCCCTTTCTGATAAGCCGCTTTTTCGGCTCATTTCCTTCTTCTATATTGTAGCCCAAAACAAAACTTTTTTATTTTGAATCTATAGCAAGAATTTGCAATATTATGACATCTGTCGATTGCATTAGATTCTCACAGCTCCAATCAGACCACTTGGTTTCACAGCCCCAAATTCCGGTCCGAAAGGTCCCATTCCGTGAGTGATTCCATGAACCAATCGCTCTAATGTGGTGCGGCATTCGATGGTTACAGTATTTGAGCCAGCCTTCAAAAGGCCGCTTACATCAAAGGCATACGGTGGACAAATACGCTCTCCTGCGTAAGTTCCATTAATCCAAACTTCTACGGATTCATAAGCATTTTCAATGCAAAGTTGATGTGCAGCATCTGCGTCGGTTATTTCCACAGTGTTTTCATAACGAATCACACCGGACCAATCTTTCTTTACAAGATTGATATTCTTTAATTCCTTCATCGAAATTTCATCTGCAAAATTTGGATAATCCTCATTTAAGCAGAACGAAACTTTCCATTCTCCGGTAATTTCCTTTGCACATGCTGTAAATACCGTCTTTTCCACTGCCTCTTTAGCCAATTCACAATCAGCCTCTTTTGTAGCCGGAATCACGAAAATCATCATCTCAAACGGTGCAATCTTGATTTTGGTTTCCAAGCCAGCTGCTGTCTTTACAGCCTCTTCCTTGTACAAATGATTTCCAAAAGCATCATAGCTGTAAAGTGTTTCATTTGCTGATTCTACAGGAAGTGTTACATTACCTTCATAAATTGTTCCAGAACTTTCGTTGCTAATGAGATAATAGTCCTCATCTTCCTGAGAATAATGATAAATCTGAATATCATTGCACTCCGGTGCAATCACAGCATCGGAGAGGCCTGCGATTTCAAGCTTACGTGCCAAATCCTCTAAATCAGTAGCAAAGAATTCATCCTCAAGACCTTCCGGCACACGATTTGCACAGAGCACAAGGAAGTCCGTCTCCTTGGCTTTCTTCATGAAATCGCGGGTCTCTTTTGTAACATATTCAAGACCGGGAAGAATCAGCGCCTTAAAAGTATGTCCGTTGATATGTAAGCCTTCCTCATCATAGCTTGCATCGAAATCCTTTGGATTTGAGAAAACATCCGCCGGAATAAAGTCAAAATCAATTTGTGCATCATCCAGATAACGTGCCACACGACCCATATCCAAATATTCCTTGCCTGCCCATTCTGACTCTGCATGATAAAGAATTGCCACATCTACATTGTGGAATCCATCCGTAATCAAATGGCTCACGCGGTTGATATACTTCATCAAAGTTCCAAATGGTTTATAGAGTGGATTCTTGCCATGTGCATAGAAATGAGGCGGGCAATCAAAATCAGGAAATTCCTTTGGATCAAAGGCATGCGGTACATAATGATTAATTCCGCGTACCAAAAGATGATCCGCCTGATATTTCATCAGCTGTGTTCCTTCATCCCATCCATAGGCACCGAAGGTCTCACACATGGTATTTCCATGCTTTTTTGGATCGATATCAGCAAGAGAAGTTCCAAGCTTTGCAAGCTCATGATGATAGAATTCTCCGTCCGCATCCATTCCTGTGAAATTACAATGGCTGACATTTGCGCCACCAATGGTCACCTGTCCACCGATATTATCTACACCGGCCCAATCCTGTCCCCAAAGTGCGCGGAAATAATGGCCCTGAGAAGAGGCAAGATTCGGTGATGCATCACAATCTTCCACAATATGTCCGATGTATTGCACCCCATGGGCACGACACCATTCTCCCATCTGCTCTCCAAAATTTCTCTGACAAAGCCGGGATACGATATCCATATAGCCCACGCGGATTTCCGCAGTAAAGTCTTCTGTTCCCACCGTATTCCAAAGTGCCACGATTTTATGCGCGTAATCTTTTCCAAAGCGTTCTTCCATCAATGCCGGCATTTCCTCACTCCAAGGCAAAGGCATGCCCGGATTTCCGATTCGTCCCGCATCAGCGGAATAGCTTGCAGTATTTCCCACTTCAGGCTCATCAGAAAAGAAACCTAATATCGTCTTTCCGAATTCTTCTTTATAACGTGCATAATGCGGTTCATAGCAGTTTTTCACCTGAATGGCACAAGACTCTTTTGAAAGGAAATTGATTGCACCTCCGCGTCCGCCGCCCTTATGTGTTTCATAGATAACCCAAAGACGATAAACGCCATCCGGAACATCCCATTGAAGCACGCCATCTTTCACCCGGTTCGTCAAATCCACCAGTTCGCCCACATGATAAATATCTCCGGGCTTACCATCTAATTTACCTGCCACTACAGCAATCAACTTTTCCGGATCTGTATATTCTCTTTGATCCGGCTGAATGAACGGATGAGATCCGCCCTTAAAAGGATTTGCATAATAATGTGCCATCGGTTCGATATCCACCGTCATCTGCTTGGTCGGTCCTGTCATATCAACCACGTTGTAATTCAAATATGTTTTCTGCAAGCGATCCGGTTCTTTATCCATATGGCCTGCAGCCTGTCCACTCGGAAAATGTGCATCATCTAAAATCCAAATCTTCATTCCAAGCTTTTTGGCTTCATCCAGGATAATATCAAAGTCATGAAACCACTGCTCTCCTGCAAAATCCGGATGTGGTCTTGCTTCTAAACAAACCTCTTTGATATTTGAATCATGGATTACATTCATATAATGGCGAAGAACCGCTTCCGATTCTCCATGTTGCCAGAAAAATGGCAATATATAATTGCCTTGTACATTTTTTAAATCATCAATTACCCTCATATTCATCTTCCTTTCCGCTCATTTTCAAATTCGACCAGGTCGATATACGATATTGGCCAGCTTTCCATCCTTACGGTGCGGGCCGCTTTGATCGAATACCATTTCCTTCGCAATCACGATTCCCTTTTCGCCCATAAATTCAAACGGGCCATCCCATACATTGCGGGCGATGATATCATTGCAAACTTCAATCAATTCATCTAACAAGGTTACCGGAGCTTCCATTCTATGGTGACACATATAGATTTTGTCTACTTTTCCGGCGATGCGCTTTTTTAAACCGATGAGCATTTTTTGATATTCCTGAACTGTAGATGAATTTTTCTCATCAAATAAAAAGGTAAAACCATTCCCCGCATCTCCGAGAATCAGGGTTTTCTCCTCCGGAATCAAAAGCGCCATCGAGCCCTGTGTATGACCGGGAACTGCCAATATCTCCACAGTAAGTCCGCCAAGATCAAATACCATTCCATCACTTAGATCAATAAAAGGAACCTCCGTCGGCGGCATAAAATCATCCTCTGATAAATCCAGCGTCATTCCGCCATTTAATTTTGCATACATCAAACGGCCTTCCACATCTTCCATTGAATGATACAAATCCATATCCTTTAAATTCATATAGATTTTGTGGTCGTCCATAAATTCCTGCGCACCCATAGCATGATCGATATGACCATGGGTGATAATGACATCATACGGTTGATTCGCCAATGCATCCACATAGCTGCGCAATCCCTTAATTCCCAGACAAGTATCCATCAAAATAGCATGCTTTGACCCTTGCAAAAAATACATCAACTCTCCGGAATGACTCCGAATGCAAGTGATATGATGGTTCACTTGTTCTGCTTGAAAATAGTTCATTTTTGACCCCCGATAGTATAGATTTTATTTCAACATCAAATTCAAAATATATTATATCATTCACTTTTTATAAAAAGACATCACTTTTATGTCCTTTTTTTGATAAAATTATTGATTTTTTGTTCACCAATTTCTGTAAGCAGCATGCTAAAATAAAATATATACATAAAAAAGTAGGAGGACATTATGGCAGATTTATTTGAGTATCTGAAATGGCGCGGTGACATTCCTTTTTCAGAAGGAAGATTTACGGAAATTGACGGTCTGATTCTCTCTGCCTTTTGCTATATTGATGCACCGGCAGAATTATTGCAGGAAATGCCTTTTCGAATCAGCGAGTTGCAAAAGCAGATGCATCATCTGCCAAAGGATGTGCAAAGAAGTGCAATTCGAAATGAAACAGATTTGAAATTGCTAAAGACCTTGGCGCAAAGCCCACGCTTTCGCGATGTGAAAGTTCTATCCTTCAGCGGTCATTTAGATGACCAGACTGAAACTCAATTTGCCGCCTATTGTCTTGAACTTTGTGAAGGTAAGCTTGCGATTGTATACCGCGGAACAGACCACTCCATCACAGGATGGAAAGAAGACTTTAATATGAGTTTTATGGACAAAATTCCGGGACAGCTGATGGCTGCTGATTTTTTAAAAACCTGCGCGACGCGCTTTTCCGGAGATCTCTATATCTGTGGACATTCCAAGGGCGGTAATCTGGCTGTATATGCAGCAACCACTTGCCCGAAAAATGTGGAAGTACGTATCAGAGATGTATATAATTACGACGGTCCGGGATTTTCTCAGAATTTTGTAAAGCGCGCATCTTATAAGCGTATGATTGACAGGCTACATACCTTTGTGCCGGAGAGCTCCATTGTGGGAATTCTCTTCATCCATGAGGAGCCATATGAATTTGTAGGCAGTACCAATGTGGGGGTGGCGCAGCATGAGCCTTACAGCTGGAAAGTAATGGGCGCATCCATTGTCCGCTGCTCTCGTTCAGAATCCTCTAATGTGATGGACCAGGCCTTAAAGCAATGGCTTGAAGGCATGACAAAGCAGGAGCGGGAAGCTTTTGTAGAGAATCTTTTCGGTCTATTGCAAGAATCCGATGCCAGCAGCCTTGAGGATATTGCAAAATTAAAGACCGTATTTGCCGCCGGAAAGCAATACAGCAGCTACTCCGAAAAGGACAAAGCCCGATTGCAGGATGCCGCAAAAGCGTTCCGACTGGCCATTACACAAAACTGGAAAAAGAAAAAATAAAAACCATCAAATTTCTCCCAGTCTAAATGCCTCTATCATGGTAGCAGTTAGGCTGCGGAGATTTTTTTCGGGTTCAATTTCGTCTCTCGAAACCCATCTGGCAACTGCAAGTTCATCTGTATCGATTGTGACAGTATCATCTCCGTCCAAATCGCATACAAAACCAAGTAACAGATTCCGATCGAAGCCCCAGGGCTGGCTTCCAAAATATCTGATGTTTTTCACACGGATTCCAACCTCTTCCATAACTTCGCGGGATACTGTTTCTTCTGCAGTCTCTCCGATTTCACAAAATCCTGCCAATAGCGCACGGCCCTTATATTCTCGACCCGCATAACGACTCATCATCAAACGCTCACCGTCTCTGACAGCCACAATCACTGCAGGGCAAATCTTCGGAAAATGCATCTGTCCGCAGGACGGACAACGCATCATGCGCTCTTTATCATCATGGATATTTCTGTTGCCGCACTTTCCGCAAAACCGATTATTTCGATACCAGACAAACAAATGATAGGCCGTCATGCCGAGGAAGCACAAATCCTGCGGCATGGACACACGCAGGAATCGAATTCCACGATATTCTGCGCCCCCATTCTCCGGCAACACGCCATCTTCCGCAAATTGCTCCAACAGATAATAGGCACAGCCATCTAGCGAAAACAAATAAATATAATCCGAAAGCGGTTGCCCCATATCTTCAACCCTTGGAAATGAAAGCGTATTTTCCTCATCAGACCAATAGGCCAGAATTCTGTCTGTACGCCTGTCTCTCCCCTCAAATGCAATCACATAATCCTGCGGTTGCGGAATCCTGTTCTGATATTCATTATGAAATCTTCCGGCTCCAATCTCTTGAATCATAATCTCATCCTCTAATCTAAATCTTCTTAACCTAAATTCTATTCTATTTCCCCACAATCGAATTCACAAGTATTTTTAGTCACTTTTGCAAAGCAAAAAAGGGCCCTTTCACAAAAGACCCTTTTACATTTATATGTATGTTTAGTTTTAAAGTTAAAAAATTATGATACAGCTTCCGCCTTTAACTTCTGCTGATACAGTTGGTTCATACGGAATCTTGTAATCATACATCCGCCATCATTAAATGGGTTGATACAAATTCCGCCGCATCTTTCATCCTCATATACTGCAGAGAAAAGATAATCCATCGAAATCAGATAATCTGCATCAAAATAATGCGCGCGTGTGCTGCGATATGCGGATAGCGCATCCGTATAAACGGCGAAATAAAACTTTCCGTCGCTTCCCGGAATCATTTCGATTTCACTCACTTCATCAAAGTCACCATTTTTCGCACTCATGTGAATGTTGAAATCGGCCATCAGACCTTTCTTCAACAGTGGCAACATGTAATCTCTGGCCATGTCTGTGGTCAGTTTACGAAAATGCATTGCACCTTTTTTCAGTTCTTCCATATATCGTTTTTCATTGCAAATCCTTTTGCCGCTTGCCTTTAATACAAGTTCCGCTTCCCTGCGTCGTGAGGAAAATCGTTCCTCTTTCGCAATGATATGTCCCATACTTCATATATCGGATTTTTCACTGAAAACCTAACCCATTATTTCAAAAAAATACTTATTATACTACAATGCCTTACGAAAAATTACGAAACATTTTCATGTGACCAAGGTGTGACTTCAAACCATTAAGATAAATACATAAAGAGTCGATAAACGTAGGGTAAGGAGGTAAACATAAATGGCAGATTTAGATTTGTGCCTTGCCGTTCTTGCTTCTACTACCATCGGAGACGAACAGATTCCGCTTAGTTGTGCAAACGACACTTTTGCGATTGCGAATCTGGTATTTATGCTTCTGACTGTAATAGAGGCTGTATTCACTGTCACCACGGTGATACGCATTTACAAAAAGGCACACGGCCTTGATCAACTGGGTCCGGCCAAGCAGATGATGCTGACGAATTTGCTTCACAGCAAGCGAACAGATGGTGTACTTAGCATTCCGATTGTTGCAATTGCGATTGGCGAATTCATTGTCACACAGGATCCAAATCAAAAGATGGTATTATTCGACCAATATACTATCATCATGGCAGTATTTTTGCTGATAGAGACAGCATTAACGCTCCATGCACATACTAAGATGTATCAATTTTCCAGGCTTGAAGCTCCGGAACATTAATACATATAAACTCCATTCAAACAAATCATAGCATGCAAAAATCCCACGGAATTTTCCGTGGGATTTTTGTTTATCTATGAGACTTGAACTGTATTTTAAAATTTTAAAGTTCTGTTTCTAACTTGCTTCTCTCACTCTTGTTATGTAAGAAAACATTTGCAAGAATTCCAAGGATCAAAGCTGCTGCAACTTCTGTAATTGTGACAGCTCCAATTGTAACTTCAAGTCCACCGATACCTGCAATCAAGATGACTGATACCGTAAAGAGATTTGAGTTTTCATTTAAATCTACATGCTGAATCATCTTGAAACCGCTGACAGCGATGAATCCGTATAATGCAATACAAATTCCACCCATTACACATGAAGGAATGGTTGCAAGGAAGGTTACAAATGGTGCGATAAATGACAATACCACACACATAACTGCTGTAACAGCGATGGTTATAACAGAAGCGTTTCCTGAAATAGCCACACAACCTACAGACTCACCGTATGTTGTATTTGGACATCCACCGAAGAAAGAACCAACAGCAGAACCGACACCATCGCCCAAAAGGGTTCTGGAAAGTCCCGGATCCTTTAACAAATCACGTTCAATGATAGATGAAAGATTCTTGTGATCTGCAATATGCTCAGCAAATACTACAAATGCTACCGGAATATAAGCAACTGCGATAGTTCCAATGTAAGCAGCCATGGTTTTTGCATTTCCGAAATCATAATCTCCGGAGAAAGCTTTCACAAATGTAAAGCTTGGCACCCACTGCATACTTTCAAATTTGCTGAAGTCGATGATGCGAATTGCATCGATTCCGTTTGCATTTCCAATCACAGTTAAAACTGCTGCAACTACATAACCTGCGCAGATACCAATGATGAATGGAATCATCTTAAGCATCTTCTTTCCGTATACGGAGCAAATCATAGTTACAAACAAAGTAATTAAACCAATGAGAAGACAAATATATGGTGATGCAAGCTGCTGTGTTTCTGTAGAAACAATTTGAACAGTCTCTCCTGCATCAGTTACAGCCTCGGATAATACCTCAACCTGCTTTGTCACATTTCCTGAAGTCAAATCACCGATTGCATTTCCTGCAAGTGAAAGTCCGATGATTGCAACAGTCGGTCCAATTACAACTGCCGGCATAATGCGGTTAACCCAGCCAACACCAACAAACTTTACAACGATTGCAATGATGACATATACAAGTCCTGCAAAACATGCTCCAATAATCAATCCCAAATAACCAAGTGACATTGATACTCCGCCTGCAAAAGCTGCAAACATAGAGCCGATGAATGCGAAGGATGAGCCAAGGAATACAGGGCTCTTAAATTTAGTAAACAGCAGATATACGATTGTACCGATACCTGCGCCGAAAAGTGCTGCGGAAGCTGACATATCATTTCCGACAATTGCCGGAACCGCAATCGTTGCAGCAAGGATGGCTAGCACCTGCTGGAACGCGAAGACAATCGTCTGACCAAATTTTGGCTTGTCTTCTACATTGTAGATCATTTTCATTCTCTCAATACCTCTCTCGTATTTTATTGTAAGGATGTTTGACACCCTCGAAAATTATTACATAGCTTTGACGGTTTGTAAAGATTATGCGTATACCAATCCGCCACAAACTTTTTGTACAGCATCATCATCCAAGAAATAACGAACGATCTCAAGTGCGAAAGGAATTGCAGTGCCCATTCCGCGACTTGTAATACTATTTTGGTCCACAACAACCGGCTGCTCCAGCCACTCTGCCCCCTTAAGAGATTCTTCAAATCCCGGATGACAGGTTGCCTTTCTTCCCTGCAGCAATCCGGCCTCTCCCAACACACTTGGGGCTGCACATATTGCACATACCAGTTTGCCGGCCTCATGAAATTCGCGAATCACTTTTTGTACCGTTTCATCAGCCTTAAGATTTAAGGTTCCTGGCATTCCACCCGGAAGGACAATTCCATCATAGGATGAAAAATCTGCTTCTTCCTTTGTCAAATCCGTTAAAAATGTGACCTTGTGTGAACTTGTCACCTGCTTGCTTCCGTTGATGGAAATGGTATCAATGGTCATGCCTGCTCTTCTAACGATATCGACCACAGTCAAGCCTTCGATTTCTTCACATCCATCAGCCATAAAAATACCGATTTTTGCCATAATATCCTCCTGTTCATTAACGCAATCTGCCTGCCATCTCATATTTTTGACGTGTTGCAATCGCATATTTTAAATCATCATATCGCTTTACCAAAGGGCCTTCCGGAATGACCACATCGCATACCACTGCCATGGAATCAATCATATTATCATCCACCACATCCTTCATCTCGCAAAGAATTTTGTAGCGGGATTCCATATCATCTGCATCCAGAAAATCCATCAATTTCGGATGAACCTCATCCGCACCGACAGAAACCGGCTCTGTTGTCTCATCTGCAACAGCCTCTTTGACACCTTCTTTGACACCATCTTCGACGCCTTCTTCACTTCCGTCTGCCTTCGTAAATCGGAAGCGTTGTGTCACAGTCGGATATTTCTCATGATCCACTTCGCTGACAAACATCTCAAGTGGTCTTGCATAGATTCCGAAATCATCATAGAGCGCCTGATAAATCACAAGCTCCTCTCCGGTTTCAGAATGTTTCGCAATTGCCAGAATCTGATATAACTTATTCTTAAAATGGCGATACTTCTCGCCGGGCATCGGTCTTCTGTTTCCCATTTTTTACCTCCAAGGATTCTTTAAATCCGTTTCTTACAAATATCATTTAATACACAAAATTCACATTTCGGCGATGTGCGAGCAGTACAGACAGCTCTGCCGTGATCCACCATGCGATGGCAGAAGTCATTGCTTTCCTCCGGTGGAATGATCTTCCACAAAGCCATTTCCACTTTTTGCGGTTCCTTTATGCCATCCACCAAACCAATTCGGTTTGACAAGCGAATACAATGGGTATCCGTCACAATCGCAGGCTGTCCATACACATCTCCCATCACAAGATTTGCGCTTTTTCTGCCCACTCCCGGCAAACTCAATAAGTCCTTCATATTATCCGGTACTTTTCCTCCGAACTCATCAATGAGCATCTTCATGCAAGCACTGATATCTCTTGCTTTGCTCTTTCCCAATCCGCAAGGACGGACAATCTCTTCGATTCGCTCCACCGGCGCTTTCGCAAGATCCTCTAAAGTCGGATAGACGGCATACAAATCTTTTACTACCACATTGACTCTGGCATCTGTGCATTGCGCAGCCAATCGGACACTCACCAAAAGCTTCCATGCATCATCATAGTCTAAGGTGCAATCCGTTTGCGGATACTCTTTTTTTAATCGACTGATGACTTCTTTTGCCAATTCTTTTTTTGTCATAAATGCCCTTTTCTCTCTAAATATGGGGAACCGAATCGGTTCCCCATTGCCTATACTACATAACGGTTAATCATATCCATCCCCTCACCGAGGAAATCACGTTCAAAACTTAAATTACCGCTGTATCCCATCACTATCAAATCTTCCACTTTGCCAATGAGATTCTCTCCCTCAAAGTTGATTTCTGCGGAGGATACATTTACATTTTCTTTTGCTCTCTCAATAATAGAAGAACTATGTTGCTGCGTTCTGATCTGTGGCTGTGCCTTAGTCTGTGCCTGCGTACGGTACTGTGTCTGGGTACGATACTGGGGCTGTGACTGGGTCTGTGCCTGTGTACGGTACTGGTTTTTTGGCTGTGACTGGGTCTGTGCCTGCGTACGATACTGGGTCTGTGGCTGCGCCTTAGTCTGTGCCTGTGTACGGTACTGGGTCTGCGGCTGTACCTTAGTCTGTGCCTGTGTACGATACTGGGTTTGTGGCTGTGACTGAGTTTGTGCCTGCGGTTTGGTATTCTTTTGATTTGAGTTTGCTGCTTTTACAAAAATAAATACAATCACAATAATCCAAATAATTATTCCAGCCATTTCCATTCTCCTATCATTTCGCTTAACACTTGTATTGTCTTGTGATATAACTCACCCAAGGATGCATTCTCTCTGACGCTTCGGTTTATAACACTCTGAATCGGTTTCACCACCTCATCATAGAACTTTTGTCCAATAAACCGATTTTTTGCATCTGCACTCATCTCTGATAATTCTATCATTTTATGATCAGCCAGAAAATAGCTGAGCGCATATAAATTCGGTTTCTCGCGATCCACATTTTCTCTCAAAATTGCCAGCAGGTTTTCTACCTCGCTCTGCATCAAAATCGGATCCTCTAAGCCCTTCTCCAAAAGCGGCAGCTTCTTAATCAAAGTATCATAAGTGGAATGAAAATCCGTATCCTGCTTACTGATAATAAACTCATGCTCAAAACTACCTTGCATTTTCTTGTATTCTTTTGCGATTTCAGTGAGATTCATCGCTTTATGATCCACAAAATAATGCTCTAGTTCTTCCGTTAATTCTTTTAGATGAAGACTGATTTTGTAGCAGTTTTCGTAAGTAAGAACTGTCTGCGCATAGCGCTTGTTCATTTTCTCATAGCCGCTTTTAAAATTTTTAAAAGTAGAAGCTTCACAGCCCATTTGGGCCAGAAGCTCCTTTAATTCTTTTTCGTTGTTGTCCAAACCAAACATCATGATTATTCGTCACCTGTGTCATCCGAATCCTGAGAATCTGTGTTTTCGTCGGTAGAAGAATCATCCGTTGTATCCTCCGACGTTGGCTCATCGGTTGTTGTACTGTTATCCTCTGTATTTTCTTGTGTCTGTGTCTGTGTCTGCGTCTGCGTCTGCGTTTCTGTTTCTGTCTTCTTATGCTTGTCACAAGTGCCCGCCAGGAACGCTTCGTCTATATTGTATTCTCCTTCGCCCGAGCCATCCTCTGCTCCGGTGACAAATACCAGATGCTTGACTTTATCAGACGGACAATACATATTTGCAATCAATCCTGATGTGGTACAAATATCCAACGCGATATGGGTAGAACAGGTTTCTGTCGGAACCGTTCCTTCTTCAAAATATTCGGTGATAACCATGGAACCTCGTTGGTCATGATCGCAAACTTTTTCCACCGGAAGCAAGCCTGATTTCGCACAAACCTTTGCCTCCACGATTCCGGCCGGCTTTTCAAAATCTTTATATTCCAAGTCTTCATGCACTCGACTCATAATCGCTTTCCATAAGGTCTTGGTATATTGCGTATAGGATTGAACCGCATTATCGTCAAATCCGCCCCAGATACCGCAGGTATAATAAGGTGTATAACCTTCCAAAAGTGTATCGCGGTTGCTGGTTGTGGTACCGGTCTTTCCGGCCTGTGCCATGGAATCTCCAAAGTATGCGGCAGTACCGCTACCTTCTGTCATAACATCTTCCATTGCAGATGTCAGAAGCCATGCAGTGGTCTCCTTTAATGCCTGATGACTCTCCTGTGTTTCAGAAGCATCCAAAAGCACATTTCCATCATGGTCCACCACCTTCGTGTAAAACTTCGGTGTACGATAGGTTCCGCCATTTGCAATTGTAGCATAGGCAGCTGTCAATTCTAAGTTTGTGACACCATTGGTCAGACCTCCCAAGGCCAATCCAAGGTTCTTATCCTGATCAACCAGGGTTGTGATTCCAAGTTTCTCCGCATAACTATATGCAAGTTCCACACCGATATCCTGCAGATTCTTCACCGTTACAATATTCATGGAATCGGTGATGGCATCTCTGATTGTAGTAAATCCGCTGTAGGAATTATCCCAGTTTCTGTAACTCTTATCGCCAACCTTAAATGGTGCATCATCCTGCACGCTTGCAAGCGTCTTGCCACCGGCATCCAAAGCTGCTGCATAGCAACCGATAATCTTAAATGTAGATCCCGGCTGACGGGTTACATCCGTCGCACGGTTTAAGGTTCTGTTTCCTTCTTTCTCACCGCGTCCACCGGTTAAAGCAACCACATATCCTGTCTCATTATCGATGATGGTTGCAGCCGCCTGCGGTTGCAAAGTGATATAGACACTCTCTGTACCTTCTACAATTGAGCCCCCATCCTCAAGGACAATCTCTTTATATTTTTCAATTGCTGCACGGGCATCCTCTTCCGAACTATAATTGATATCCGCATCGGAATTTGATTTCTGATAATATGCGAGCATCGTCTGATGTGTAAAGGTCTTATAGGTTCCGTCATCATACTTCACCTGGAAACTCATACTGAAGGAATATTGTGTATCAACATAATAATTCTCTTCATCATTGATTTCCTCATCCAAAATGGTCTGAATGCTCGGATCCTGTGTGGAATAAATTTCCAGGCCGCCCTGATAAAGTGCCTTATATGCCTCAGACTCGGAATAGCCAAGTTCATTGACCAAATCGTCATAAACATCATCGATCATTGCATCCACAAAGTATGAATTTACAGATGTACCATCGCCTGTATTATATTCCGCAATGCGGTCATATACGTTATCCGCCATTGCTTCCTCGTACTGTGCCTGGGTGATATAACCCTGCTCTAACATATTTCCAAGTACTTTTTCGCGGCGCTTTGCATTATTTTCCGGATGACGAATTGGATTATATGCGGACGGATTCTGTGTGATTCCCGCAATTACTGCACACTCGGATAATGTCAGCTCGGATACATCTTTGTTAAAATATTTAAGGGATGCAGCTTCCACACCCAAAGTGTTTGAGCCGAGATTGATGGAATTCAGATAATTTTCCAAAATCCATTGCTTATCATCCACTAACTTTTCCAGTTCTACTGCAAGATACTGTTCCTGAATCTTACGCTGGAATTTCTCAATGAGGGACGTTTCGCTGGTCCATGTGGTCAGCACATTATTCTTAATCAGCTGCTGCGTGATGGTACTCGCACCTTCCGAGAATCCCCCGTTTGAAACACCCACAAAGAATGCACGGATAATACCGGTAATGTCGATTCCATTGTGGTCATAAAAACGTTCATCTTCAATTGCCACAAAGGCATGCTGCAAATCCTCCGGAATCTCTTCGATGGTCACATATTTACGGTTTGCACCGGCTGCAACCAGGGTGGAGATTTCATTTCCGTCTGCATCATATACTGTGGTGGAATAACCTGTCGGAGTTACATCAATTTCTGAAATATCCGGAGCGGAATCGATGATTCCCTTCCAGACACCAATTGCGGAACTGATAATTACAACCATTGCGACCAAAATACATGCAAGCACAATTTTGCCCACCCACAGGCCTATTTTATTTCGAATTTTAATCCCCTTTGCTTCGAGCGATTTCGCACGATGCCGAATGGATTGTTTGCTGTAATTCATATAATCCTCCTAAAATTACCTATACGGAGTGTATTATACCATTTTGCTCTCTAAATAACAACTTTAGTCAAAGAGGTGCGGTGCACCATCAAGCATGGCAAATGTGCATTCTCCATCCCTTGTGATGCCTGCAGTTCCTGAAGTTTTCTCAGTGATTGCCTTCTCGATTTCGCCACATCTTTCAGCTTCGATTACAATTTGAATCACCACTTGATCTGTATAACTGATATCCAAAACAGGAATCTCCTGCTGTGCAAACAAATATTGCAATTTTCCCAGTCCGTTGTAATCCGTCTGCACAGAAAGCTTCATGCCTGCTTTCTTTTCAATGACCTGACAATGACGAAGCCCTTCCGAAACTGCTTGCTGATACGCGCGCACCAATCCTCCGGTTCCAAGCAGTACTCCGCCAAAATATCTGGTGACTACAACCGCCACATCCGTGACACCTTCCTTTACCAGCACGTCAAGCATCGGCCTTCCGGCTGTTCCGGATGGTTCTCCATCATCAGAGGAGCGAGTCAATTCCTGCTTCGCGCCCAGGACAAAAGCTGTGCAATTATGCCGCGCATCCCAGTATTTCTTTTTCATTTCATTAAAGAAAGCCACAGCTTCTTCCTCGGTTTTCACCGGTTTGAGTGTTGCGATAAAGCGGGATTTCTTTTCTGTAATTTCCCCTTCTGCGCCTTTGTATAATGATTTAATTGCCATATTTTTTTCCTATGTATTACCTATATATCTGCTTGTTGGATTTCCAAAATATCCTCAAACGGAATCTTAGTATTCACCACCTGCACATAGCCTGCGTCCTCATCCAGTTTTGCTACGATTCCGGTAATTTTTATATATTCATCTTTGTAATAATAAACCACTGAGATCATGCTGCCCTTTGTCACATGATGCATTGCTTCATCTAATTCCTGCAACATTTCCTCAGAAAGTTCCTTTTTCGGAACCACGATCTTTTCCCGCGCAGCTAATGCCTCATCTAACCCTTTCAGCGCTGCAAATGGCATAAACTGCTTTGCCCGGTCTTCTTTTGACATTGGATTCTTCGGTCTAGACGCCACTTCTGTGTCCTCCAATCTGGGAATTCCGCTCGATGGTAGTTCCATGTTCTTCCAAATTCATCCCCTTCAGGATGGCATTCTTTCCAAACTTTCCCTTAATATTAATGACCGCCTTTTGAATTTTACGATTCTTTTCCAATTCTGCGGCATCCGTGAAAAAGCTGTATTGATAGCATTCCTCAGGCGTCACTTTATTGCAGCTGATATTGACACGCTTAATGCCCATCTCCGGAGATACAATTTCCTCATATAATTTTTCGATGGCAGGAATCAGCAAAATATCCGCATTGGTTTCTGTATCCAGGGATACAGTTCCGTGAGCCGGTGCAGCCTGATAATGATTATCATATCCGATATGAAGCGTCACTGATTTGGTCACCAGATTCTTTGCCACCAAATCCAGACAAAGTAAATCCATCATTTCTTTTACGATTAATTTGCCATCTTCAAATCCGTTCTCGCAGGCCAATACCTGTCCGCTTGTAATGGAATTTGACTGCGGTCTGTAGTTTTTGATATCCGCAATGGTGGTACTCTCCCGGCCCCAGGCGTGGTCGATTAAAAGTTCCGCATCGATTCCAAAAATCCGATAAAGCATCTCTTCGTCCGCATGCGCCAGCTCTCCCATCGTTGTGATTCCATAGCGAGCGAGGCGATTGGCGGTTCCCGGTCCGATTCGCCAAAAATCCGTGAGAGGCTTGTGATTCCAAAGCGTCTTTTGATAGCTTTCCTCTGTCAATTCTCCGATGAAATCCGGAGAATGTTTCGCGCTGATATCAAGGGCAATCTTTGTCAGATATAAATTCGTGCCGATTCCACAGGTTGCACGAATTCCAAGCTTCTCGTAAATATCCGAAATGATTCTTTGCCCCAGTTCCTTTGCAGTCATATGATACAAATTCAAATAATCCGTCACATCCATAAATGCTTCATCAATGGAATATACATGGATATCTTCTTTTGCAATATAATGCAGATAAATCGAATAGATTTCTGCTGCATAATCGATATACAACTGCATACGCGGCACAGCCGCAATATAATCTACATGTTTGGGTATTTCAAAAATTCTGCATCGATTATGGATTCCCATCGCTTTCATTGATGGCGTAATCGCTAAGCAAATGGTCTTTTCCGTTCTGCTCATATCCGCAACCACCAGATTGGTGGTCATCGGATCAAGTCCGCGTTCTACGCATTCCACTGAAGCATAAAATGATTTCAAATCAATGCAGATATACATTTTTTGTTTTGACATCTTTTATTACATCCATTTTGCAAATGTTTTTGCCAATATTTCCGGTTGAATCGGCTTGGTCATATAATCCTCAAATCCCATATCCAGGAATTTGTTCTTAAATTCATCGCCCACGTTTGCCGTCAGCATAATCACCGGCGTCTTTTGATTCGGATTGCCTTCCTCACCGCGCAACGTCAAAAATACTTCATCCCCGTTCATCTCCGGCATCAAATGATCCATGAAAATCAAATCAAATTTCTGCTTTCTGGTTTCTTCTAGCGCAGCCAATCCACGCAATGCATAAGTAGTTACAACCTGCGCTTCTTTGGTCAAAGCCTTAAATACTTCACAATTGATTTCATTGTCATCCACATACAAGATATTTAAGGTTCGACCGCCTCTAAAAGGTGTTTTGTTATCCGCAGTCTGCTCGGAACGATCCTCGAATTTGCCCACCTCGCGCTCTAAATATTCCTGCACATCGGAGACATAACTTTCTGACATCTGCGGCTGTCTTATGCGGAAGGAGAAACGACTTCCCTTTCCGTATTTGCTTTGCACCTCCAAATGCGAATCCATCTGTCTCAACAATTGCTCGCAAATATTAATTCCAAGTCCCGTTCCCTGAATTCCGTGTACTTTCGCCTCGTCAATACGCTCAAAAGCCGTAAACAAAAGCGGGATACTCTCTTCTCTCAGACCGATTCCGGTATCTTCCACTTCAACATGAAGATAAAATTCTTCATATCGTCGCTCTCCGTAAAGTCGAAGTGTCACACTTCCTTCATTGGTATATTTAATCGCATTGGTAATCAAATTCAAAATCACCTGTTGGATGCGCAATTCATCGCCTAACAAGCGCTCAGGGATAAAGGAATCCACTTCGATTTTAAGTTCCAACCCCTTTTTCTTTGCTCTCTGGTAGGCATTTACATACAAGCCTTTCAGCAGATGAAGCACCTGGTATTCAGAAGGCACAACAGACATACTTCTTGCATTAATGCGCGAGAAATCCAACACATCATTAATCAATGACAGCAAGGTCTCCGTAGATACTTTGATGCAATCTGCATACTGTTTAATCTCCGGATCTGTCACATTACGAAGAAGCACCTCGTTCATTCCAAGAATCGCATTTGCAGGCGTTCGCATTTCATGGGAAATATTTGCCCAGAAGCTGGACTCACTCTTCATCTTGTTCTCCGCCTGCTCCATCTCATTTCTATGGCGCAGAACTTCTGACGTGCGATCATAGGTTGTGATATAAATTCCGATATTTTGATGATTGTCATCCAAAAGTTTTTTAGACTGAAAAGAATAATAGCGTACTTCATCACCAAAATGCAATTCTTCATCCCAGTTATTGATGATTTCGGAATTACTGCCGAATCGATCCTTCCACTCACGATAAAGTTCCGACAGAAAATCCGCGCGATTGGTCTCGATTGCCAATCTTTCGGCCGCCTGATTGGCAAATACCATTTTCCCTTCATAATCAAAGCAGACCACAGCATTATCTAATTCCCGAACCACCAATTCCAGGACACTGCTCATCAGTGTACGCGGAATATAAGAGAGTGAAAAATAAGTAATGATGGTCGCAATAATACCATAGAAAATAACAGAAAGATTAAATGGGGTATGAAAAAATACAGCCACTCCATCCACTACCAAAAGCACCACAAAGCTGATTAGAATCAGTTCATACTTTCTTCGATAAAAAGAAGCGGTTGAGGCCATTTTTCGAATCAGCCACAACAGAATCAATACACAAATGAAATAACAAAATACCAGATGCAACAAGTAAAAGACAGACTGATGTTCCGTTACAAAAATATTCATATGAAGATGACGATTGTAAATCTCCTTCACATCCAGCACATGTCTAAATGGCACATTCAAAACCAAAGATATACTGTCTAAAATTGCCAGGAAATAAAACAATGCGATTACGGATGGATTTAGAAATCTAGTGTCCGTATATGACCTTGTATAATCTAAAAACATCAAAAGAACCCAATCGATGCTCAATGAGAACATACACATCCAGGTCATCGCCTGAAATTCATTCGGCGCCACTATGTAAAGAGCATTAAACAGCAATGCAAAAATCGTCGCAACGCCTACTTTTCTCATGGATACCGCCAAATCGCCCTTTTTCAGAAATGCCACAAAAATACAGATTAAAAGTGCCACTTCCACAACGGTCAATACAGTCAAATACAGATACTCGTAATTTAGTCTCATCACTAACCCCTCTCTCGAAGTTACTCTGTCTCTAAATAAACATCATACCAATCCAAACAGGCATCGGTCAGAGATGCCTCCTGCGCTTCGATTAATTTATCATTTCCATCCATCAAAGCTTTATATAATTCGTTCCATATTTCTTCAATCGGTTCCGCTGCCAAGGAGCGTCTCCACTCCACATAAGCCAGCTCCGTGTTTTGTTCTTTTAAACGATGGCGCTCCGGTTTCGGTACAGCCTTCAGACCCGCCACCATTGCCTGGGATTCCGCTGTCACAAGCGCAGACAAATCCCTTGTATCCTTATCTGCCGCATGCGCCAGATAATGCTCATATCCAAACGGATAATAGTAAGCCACATTGTCTTCTATCAAAAGAATTGCATCCGCCACCTTCGCCACAAAATATCTGTCATGGGAGACAAAAAGCAAACTTCCCTGATATGCCGAGAATGCTGACTCCATCGTCTCTTTGGCTGCAATATCCATATGATTTGTGGGTTCATCCAAAAGCATAAGATTCGGACGGCTCGAAAGTAATTCCATTAGATACAATCGCGCCCGCTCTCCACCGGACAAATCCGATACTTTTTTATAAACCGATTCACCTGTAAACAAATAGGCTGCAAGCATATTTCGAATATCGCGGTCCAAAAGCCCCGGAAATTGCGCTTTAAAATGCTCATATACCGTTTGTTCCGACAACATTTCTGCCGACTTTTGGTCGAAATATCCCATTAAAACATGATTGCCCAGCGTACTTTTTCCTTTTACCGGCATTAAATCGCCGGATATTGTCTTTAACAAGGTGGTCTTTCCGACACCATTTGCACCGATGATTGCAATCTTTTGACCTCTGCGAAGCCGCAGGGATAAATCATGGATAACCGCTTTCCCGTGATATCCCACGGAAAGTTTCTCCGCCTCATAGACCCATTTGCTTCCCGGATAAAGAGGCACAATCGGCTCTGTAAAAAAATGGCCGGTGTCTTCCACCGGTTTGGGTACAGGCTTCATCCGCGCTAATTGTGACTTCTTAGCACGGGCAAATGCAGCCTTTTTCGGTTTATGTTTAAACTTTTCAATAACCGCATCAAGCCGCGCAATCTCCTGTTGTTGCGCATCATATTGCTTTCTAAGAATTGCTGCATTCTTTTTCTTTTGGATGCGATAAAAAGAGTAATTGCCACTATAATGCGTCAACGAACCATTTTGCAGTTCATAAGTCAGATCTGCAACACGGTCCAAAAAGAATCTGTCATGGGAGACAAACACCACCGCCTTCGGATAGTGCTTCATATATTCCTCCAACCATTCCACAGTTGCAATATCCAGATGGTTGGTGGGCTCGTCCAAAAGCAGTAAGTCCGGCTTTTGGAGCAATAATTCTATGAAAGCAATTTTCGTTTGTTCGCCGCCCGAAAACTCTTTCAGATATTTTTTCTTTTCTTCTTTTTGAAATCCAAAGCCTGTGAACAGGCGGTCGAATTCCATTTCGAATTCGAATCGTTCTCTTGAATAGGGATCCGTATGGGGCATGACAGAAAGCATATACTCCTCCACTGTCAATCCTGCATCAAATCCGTTGACCTGACGAAGCATCCCTTTCGTAATGCGGCGACTGCTCTTCATCGCAGCGCCCTGTCTCTTGTCATCCGCATCCGCAGTAATCTCGCCCATCAGCAGCCTTAAAAGCGTGGTCTTTCCGGCACCATTTGCACCAACCAAAGCGATTTTATCCCGCTGGCGTATTTCCATTGAAATATGATTTAAAACCGTATTTCCTCCAAGGGTTACGGTTGCATCCGTCAATTCAAGCAGCATTTAGGTCATATCCTTTAAGCTTTCAAACAATTCCAAATCTTCTTTCATCACCTTAAGATTCCCGGTTACCGGATCCTGCCCCGGCTTGGTCACTGTAATTTCAATCACAGAACCTTCCGGAATCTCATTCTGAAAAACATATTTCAAAAATGCCGCAAATTTGGGATGATTCCCCTGAAACTGATTCTTTGCAGACATTAATTTCATCACATTACCTGGTTTGAGCATATAGCTTTCTCACTTTCTCCACATTTGCGAAATTCATCTTGGCGACTTTTGCAAGCATCTCTTCCCCATGGTCTTCGATCAACATCGCGCCAAAGGAATCCACGCCTGCGCCTGCGCCAAAAGGCAAGCCTTCCGGATAACCAAGTTCCTGCCCCAGCCTTTTCATTTCGCCCAGAAATACATATCGGCTGATGATAGAACCGCAGGCTACAGCCATACATTGATCTTCTGCCTTCGTCATAAAAGTAATCTCGTTTACAACTTCTTTTTCATCCTGCAGATGACGATAATATGCAGCCGGCGGCTCAAACTGGTCCACAACAACAAGCTTCGTCTCGTTCTGCGGTTCCTTCAGTAATTGATGAAGAACCTCATTGTGCAAAATGGCCTTCACCTGATTCATATTGATTCCGCGATCTCGCATCTGATTGTAATTGGGATTGGAAAGTATCTTGGTGACATGCGGTATCTGCGCTATGATTTCCGGCGCCATCTTACAAATCTTTTCATCCGTCACCTTCTTTGAATCGCGTACTCCAATCGACTTTAAGAAATCAAATTGTTCTCGCTTTACATAAGCTGCAGTAACAACAATCGGTCCAAAGAAATCTCCGGTTCCCACTTCATCGCTTCCCACAGCCGTATCATCACAAAATTTTCCCGCTTCATGTGCCGCTTTTGACGGAAGTTCCGTAGAACCTAAAGAAGTCCAGATCTTGCTTTCTTCCTCAGCGCGTTTTCCCTGAAACATCAGCTTACCGGATTGATACAGGGTGATTGTGCAATCATCCGCTTTTGCTTGAAAAACTGCATACTGCGGCGTCTTCTCACACAAATCATCCTGATAAAACATCTTAAGTTTTGCCTTTAGCGCTTCGTCCGCTTTTAATACCACGGTCAATTTTGCTTCTGCCATATCGCTCCTTTAAAGCAGTATAATGCCTGCCTTTTCGCAAGCATCTGCCATCTCATCCGGCCATAATGAACTCTGTACTTCCCCGATATGAGCCTTTCTTAGGAAAAACATACAAATACGGGACTGTCCGATACCACCGCCGATGGTATACGGAAGTTTCTTCTCAAGGATGTCCTTTTGGAACGGAAGATTTGCGCGTTCCGGACAACCTGCTTTATCCAACTGTTCCTTCAATGAATTCTCATCCACACGGATCCCCATAGAAGAAAGTTCCAAGGAAATATCCAAAACAGGATAATATACGATAATATCCGCATTTAAAGCCCAATCATCATAATCCGGAGCTCTTCCGTCATGCGGTTCTCCATTTGCCAGCTTATCTCCGATCTGCATCAGACAAACTGCACCTTTTTCCTTTGCGATTAAGTATTCGCGCTCCTTTGCAGTCTTATCCGGATACATTTCCAGCAAACGGTCTGTGGTAATAAAATAAATATCTCTCGGCAAAATCAAGTCCACAAAGTCATATTGAATAGCCATATACTGCTCTGTCTTGCGCAAGCATTTGTAGATGGTTTTTACAGTCTCCTGCAAGGTTTCCATGGTGCGTTCTTCCTTGGAAATAATCTTTTCCCAATCCCACTGATCCACGAAAATAGAGTGAATATTATCTGCCACCTCATCTCTTCGAATTGCATTCATATCAGTATAGAGACCTTCTCCCTCAGAGAAGTGATATCTGGAAAGTGCATATCTCTTCCATTTTGCAAGAGAATGTACAACCTCAGCAACCTTTCCGCCCTGCTCCTTGATATCGAAATCAACCGGACGCTCAACGCCATTTAGGTTGTCATTTAAACCTGTGGTAGGATCCACAAAAAGTGGTGCAGATACTCTGCGAAGATTTAACCGTGTTGCAAGCATTCCCTGAAAGAAATCTTTAACGGTTTTGATGCCGAGCTGTGTCTCATAAAGATCAAGCTCACTGTGATAATTCTCCGGAATAATCAGGTGGTTCATGATGTGCTCCTTATTTCATATATTTTTCGTCCTCATGGGTATAAATACCCATATTTAACTAACATTTTACCTTTTTCAGAAAGGTTTAACAAGCATTGCTGCTCACATAAATCTCACAAAAAAACCACCTCACATTTAAAAGTGAGGTGGCATATTTACCAAATCTCGTCAAAAGAGATGCCATATAAAGTAATTGGCAAGCCAAAATGCAAGGGCCAGATGCAAGATTAAAATCAACGGCATAAATATGACAAAATACCAATGTTTCGTCTTATGCCGAAAGCATCTCATTCCAAGGAACGTGCCCAGGCTTCCTCCGATTATGCTCACAAGAAACAGGCTCTTTTCCGGAATTCTCCATGCCTGCTGTCTGGCGCGCTTCTTATCCACTCCCATTACCGCAAAGCCTGTGATATTGATGATGATCAGATAAATCGCAATCACATATTTAAGCATTACTTAAGTCCTTTCATTCGCTGTGCGGCTTCCACCACATGCTTTACCAAAATCGCTGTCGTCACGGCACCCACGCCGCCCGGGACAGGAGTGATTGCTCCAACAACAGACTCTGCTTCTTCAAATTTCACATCGCCACACAATTTCTGCTTTGCTTCATTCCAGCCGATTCCCACATCAATCACAATCTGATTTTCGGAAAGATAATCTGCACCCACGCTTTCCATCTGACCGGATGCGGCAATCACAATCTCTGCAGTCTTGGTAGTTTCTGCAACATTCTTTGTCTTCGTATGGCACACGGTTACTGTGGCATTCTCATGCATCAGCAACATTGCAACAGGTCTTCCGATGACCAGCGATCTACCGATGACAGTCGCTTTCTTTCCCGCCGGATTGATATTGTAATAATGTAAAATTTCCATGGCAGCTTCTGCGGTACATGGGGGAAATCCTACTTTTGTATTCGTAAAGACACCTGCGAGAGAACCATCTGTGCAGCCATCCACATCCTTTGCCGGATTTAACATACGTCTTGCCTTTTCGCCATCAATATGCTTCGGTAATGGGCGAAACATTAAAATTCCGTGAACATTGTCATCCTGATTTAATTCCTCTAACACCTGAAAGAAAGAATCTTCCGAAATATCATTTGGCAGAATCACTTTTTTCACCTGAACACCGGTATTCTCACAACGTTTCATCGCACCACGCTCATAGGACAAATCATCTTCTCTTGCCCCCACTCTTAAAATTGCAAGAGTCGGTTGAATCTGATTGTTTTTTAATTCTTCTACTGCTTCACGAATGCGCTCATTAATTGCATCCGCCACCGGTTTACCTTTCAATAATTCTGCCATTTCACACTTCCTTTTTGCTGACTACTCATATTTTGCATAAACGTCTTCAAACACCTGATCTGCCATCTTGGTATATTTCTTTACCAGTTCATCGACCTTGTGATTTAATTGCTGCGCATATGCTTGATCTTTCATGGATTTCGTATTGATTTTTACATTGACTGCGGCTCCGCGGATTGCTGCCTGACACATTGCCACGCCGGTTGCCGCATCGCTGATTACAATCACACTGCCTTTTTGTGCAAATTCCTTTTGTAATTCCACAGCTTCGCAGGACAATTCCAATATTTCCATCGGAACTGCTGCCGCATCCCGAAGACAGTGTTCCATCACTTCGTCTCGATTCGGATCCTCTTTTGGAATGCCATAAGCCTTTGAAAGCGGTTCAAATGCAATCGCATCCTTTTCGATACAGGCTAACAATTTCTCTCTTAACGATTGTGCGCGCGCCATCAGAGCTTTCATCTCTTCTTCAACATCTGCATATTTTTTCTTTCCGATAGTAAATTCTCCTACCATATCCCCAAGGGCAATTGCAACACTTCCAACAAGAGCACTGGCTCCGCCGCCTCCCGGAACAGAAGACTTCGAAGCCAGTGCTTTTGTAAATTCCTCTAAGGTCATATCCTGTAAACTCATTCGTTTTTTTCCTCCGGCCGTTTCATAATGATACATATTATATCATTTATCTCCGGATTTCGCATTTCTAAAAAATAAACTGTTCCGGAATAGCTCGGAAGTAGCGTATAAACCAGTAGATGACCCTTTTTCTTTCCCACAATTTCAGTACATTCCATAAATTTTCCCAATAAATGTTTTGGAAATTTTCTCATGAAATGGCCCAGGATGAATTCATCAAACTCCAGTGTCTCCATATAGCGAAGTGTCTCCTGATAAACCGGTAGCGGCTGACATCCATCCATAAACAGACACATTTGCGGCGTTGCGGCATCTCCTGCAAGAAGCAATCTCTTTTCTCTCAAAAGTACGCCGATGCTGCCTGCCGTATGTCCCGGCAAAGCCACAATTTCTGCTGTTATTCCGCCCAAATCCATGACTTCCCCGGGTTCAATATTTTTTAAGTATGAGAAATCTTCCAAACTTTTCCGCAGATTTGGAAGTTCTTTTTTTACACTTTCTTCAAGCCCCGGGATACATTCTCTCATTACCGGAAGGATTTCTAAGTCCTTATGATTCATATAAACTTCATCAAACTGACAATTTCCGCCCATATGATCAAAATGCCCGTGGCTGTTGATCACAATCACGGGCAAGTTGGTCAACTGACTTATCGCTTCCTTCAAATCTCCGATACCAAGCATCGTATCCAATAGCAAGGCCTTCTTCGTGCCAATTACAAGTGTGGCACAATCTTCTCTCTCATCCTGGAGTTGAAATACTCCGGATTCGAGTTCTTCGCACTTAAAATCAGTTATCATATAAAATTTCTTCCTGCCTTATTTCTGCTTTGCGCCTGCAGCTCTCACTGCTGAAATAACGACATTTCCTTTAATCTCAGAAACAGGGGCTCCGCGTGAGCAGTCACAAACGACGCTATTAAAGCCCTGAAGCATTGGTCCATATGCATCAGCATGACCAAACTGCTGGATCAATTTAACAGATGTATTACCAACGTTAAGATCCGGCCAGATCAATACATTTGCCTTTCCGGCAACCTTGCTTTCTCTTTGAACCTTCTTTGCTGCAACAGCAGGAACAATGGCTGCATCCAGCTGGAATTCTCCGTCGATTGCAAGATCAGGACGCTGCTCCTGCGCAATTGCAAGTGCTTCCTTCACCTTGTCGATCAACTCTCCCTGTCCGCTTCCAAGTGTAGAATAGGAAATCATTGCGCATCTTGGTTCCCATCCTAACAAATCATGAACAGTATCACAAGCAGAAATTGCAATACTTGCAAGCTGCTCCGGATTCGGGTTGGTACAAACAGCAGAATCACCTACTGCAAGCAAACTTCCTTCTGAGCCTTCAAATCCTGGGATATCGCATAATCCGATGGAGGAAATGGTAGAGATTCCCGGCTTTAATCCGATAATCATCTGTCCTGCCAGAAGTACATCACCGGTGGTATTGTCGATACCTGCAAAGGTAACATCTGCATCGCCGATTTTCTGCATTGCCATTGCATAATACAATGGGTCTTCCATACGGCGTCCCAGTGCCTTTTCTTTTAATTTGGTATCCTCTAATGCTACATAGCGCTCGATGACGCTGTTCTTGTAGTTTTCTTCATGAATATCAATGATTTCAAATACATTGATATCATAGCCGCGTTCCGCTGCCAATTTTTTGATGGTCTCCTCATCTCCTACGAGTACAGGAATAATATATCCTTCCTGTCCGCATTCATAAGCAGCCTGCATCATTTTTTCATTTTCAGCTTCCGGGAAGGCAACTTTTTGAGGATTAGCTTTTGCTTTTTCATAAATCTGATCTAATACGCTCATTTTTTGCTCCTTCTTGAGTAAAAATTATAATTCCTCTTCTACCTTATCAACAAGTTCTCCGATTGTCTTGCATGCAGCTGCATCAGCAAGTGCTACCATTGCATCCAATTCGTTCTCGATTTCGGAAACAAGTCCTACCATCTGTACGGAAGCGCCCTTTAAATCCTCACCGAATACAGAATCCACACTAAGTGTGGAAGCATCTACACCATAAGAGTTTGCTACTAATTCAATAATCTTTTCTTCTAATTCTTTACGATCCATTTTTAAATCTCCTTTTCTAAATCTTTTATTAAATATGATTCAAGTCTCGCTCGCGAGACCATATTACTGTATATATTTCTCATCAAGGTCAAATACAACCGTCTTGTAGTCAACACCCGGCTGCTGATAGATTGCCGCATGTACATCCACCGGAAGTAATCCTTCTTCCATGATTTTCTTACGAATCTTCTTGGTCATTCCACGAACGACACCATTGAAGCGGGCGCCTTCTTCCAGTTCAATTTCACCATATGCATATTTTCCCATATCCTTATAATCCGGCTTTGAAGAAAGTGCAGCCGGCATTACAATGGAATGCATCTTGGCATTGCCAGAAATTTGATACCAGTCGGTATGTAAGCATCCACATGTATTGCATGCGTAAACCGGTGGAAATTCAACGGCTCCGCACTCCGGACATTTACGTCCCATGATTTTGCCTTCTTCGAGTGCCTCGTAGAAAGGCTGAACGATTTTCTCTAATTTAACTTCACCCATTGTCTTTCCTCCTGTTAGTCTTCGATAGTCTTAAGAACGACTGCGGCTACGTTCTGAGCTCCGCCGTATCCTCTGAGCATTGCTGTCTTTGGAAGTTTCTTCACCTGACGCTCACCACATTCACCACGCATCTGCTTGCAGCACTCATATACATCCGCAAGACCTGAAGCGGCATGTGCATGACCAAAGGAAGTACGTCCACCATTGGTATTGATTGGCTTGTCTCCGTCATAAGCGGTTCGTCCTTCACAGATATATTTCCAGCCTTCACCATATGGAAGATATCCGGCGATTTCAGCAGAAATCAAATGAGAAGTAATAATAAAGTCGTTTGCAAAGAAGATATCAAGGTCATCGCCGGTCACGCCGGTGCGATCATAGACTTCTTTCACCGCATTCTCGGTTGCGCGAATCTCGAAATGAGGGTTAACCGCATTGTAAGAAGAAGCTCCTACACCAAGAATTTCGATTGGCTTATGCTTTAAGTTCTTACAGATTTCCGGAATTTTCTCGGTTGCACAAACGATAACTGCGGCTGCACCGTCGCACTTAAGCTCTAAGCATGCAGCGCGGAGGAAATCTCCCATGCGTGGGTTGTATGGACTTCTTAAGTAATCCAGATCGGTTGCGAAACCATTCTTCTCTGCAATTTCCTGATAAGTCTCATGCACGATTGCAAGAGGATTCTTGCTGGCGTTTCTGCGGTTGTTGATGCACATCCAGTTTAAGGTATCATCCATCTGTTCTGCAGTAATACCACGGGTGCGAACATATTCTTCTGCGGCATCATCATAAATCAGTTCCATCGGAGCCATCAATGCACGTGCATAAACACGGTCATATAACCACTTGGTGGTGAAAAGGAATTTCTCCATGGTAACCTTTTCTCTCTTATACGGATGCTTTGGAGTCTCCACACTGTCATTTGGATAAGCATTGCTGTCACCGAATTCTACGGCTCCGGTCATGACACAGTCATATTTTCCGGATGCTACATAGTTTGCAGCCAAATCCAATGCAAGATATCCGGTACAGCATGCTTCGGAATGATGGATAGAACCCTTTCCTTTCATTCCAAACCAGTTTCCGCAATGAATATTCGGAGTCAGCTGGTTTGAGCAAGCAAGCGGAGATGCCTGTCCATGGAAATAATAATCTACATCTGTTGCACGAATGCCTGCATCCTCCATAGCGGACAATGCTGCATAGCCAAGTAACTCATGCTCTGTCAAATTGTTGGTTTCAGGATTATCAACCGTGTACATAAATGGTGTACATCCGACACCGATAATCGAAACGCTTCTTCCATACATACTTTTGCTCATAAAAAAGTATCCCCTTTCATTATAAATTTAGTTCGTCCGGTGTCCAAACCGGCTTACCGGTATATTCTTTTACTTCTTCTTTTCCTTCAAGAACACGAATTGCGCCAGCTGCCATCGCTTCGAGCTCGAATTCTCCCGGATAAGCAGAAACCGGGGCAATCCATTCGCAAGCCTCTGTGATACGGGAAACAAGTTCCTTATTGTGAACCATTCCGCCGCCGAGAAGGATGCCATCTACTTTTCCATGCAATACGCCTGCCATAGCACCGATGCAACGGATCAGCTGATAAATCAGGGTATCCCATACAAGTTTTGCTTCTTTATCGCCTGCATTTGCACGATTTGAAACTTCAAGCGCATCACTGGTTCCAAGATGGCTTACAAATCCACCGCTCTTGGTTGTAAGTGCCAGCACTTCCTTCATATCCTTGTGCTCGAAGCAGTAACGAATCAACTCAGCAGCCGGAAGTGCACCGCAACGGGTCGGAGCCATCGGGCCTTCGCCGCCTACGATATCATAGCCGTCAATCATCTTGCCTGCGCGATGTGCGGAAACAGAAATACCACCGCCGATATGGCAGACAACATAATTCTTTTCCTCATATTTCCAGCCCTTGCTGTTGCTGTGACGGATTGCTGTCTCCTTTAAGTTTAAAGAATGAAGATGTGAAGTACGATAAATACCCTTCACACCGGTCATACGTGCTTCTAAACAATATTCGTCGGTATCCGGCGGGTTAACAACGAATGCCGGCTTGTTGTACTGATCTGCAAAGCCCTTTGCAAGCTGTGGTCCAAGCTGTGCAGGATGCTGTACGCCATTTGCTCCGCGTACTGCATGATCATATAAAATATCATTAATCTTATAAGTACCGCCCTCTACTGCAAACAGTCCGCCGCCACGTCCTACAAATGCATCGATTGTACCAAGATCAATGTCCGCTTCTTTTAAAGCATTCAAAATCATTTCCTTGCGATATGGAAGCTGATCGCTGATGGTTGGAAACTGTTTTAATTCTTCCGCATCATGAGAAACGTTCATTGTAAAAAGTTCTTTTTCGCCTTCAAAACATCCAAGTTTTGTAGAGGTAGAACCAGGGTTAATGGTTAAAATTCGATATTCCATAAAACTGAAATCCTTTCTCCTAATATGTATGTAATTTTTCACAAAACTACCTGCTCATACACATTTATTCTATCAACTTTTCACAGAATCTTCCATATACAAACTTTTAGGTATTGTTGTTTATGCAACATATGTTATAATAATGTTGTTTATCCAACGAAGGAAAATTAATCTGTTTAAAATGGTGAAAAAATGAATCGAAATGACCCTAGGGTAATCAAAACTCTTCGGCAGATTGATGACGCATTATTGACTTGTCTAAAGTCAACTTCACAGCAGAAATTAACTGTAGATCAACTATGTGAAACCGCCTTAATCAATCGGTCCACATTTTACAAGTATTATTTAGACAAATACGATTTAATCGAAAATTATCTAGAGCGCGTGCTCAATGATTTCAAGGAACAGATCAGCGGTGATTTTATCACTGCCAGCGTGCCTCATATCGATGATGAAAATTACATCACATCCTTTGGCAATCTTCTGACCTTTATTAATGATCATCGTGAGCAATACCAAACGATTTGGCGCGCCGATATCGAACGTAACATTTATGAAGAGATGACGATGCTGATTCATCATGCGATTTATCAGCAAATGTTAGAATCCGTACCAAATGATAAAAAGAAAAAAGCTTATTGCGATTATTACGCTTATCTTTTTTCTTCCAATGTCATGGCATTGGTCCATTGGTGGTTTATGAATGACACGGTCATCTCCATCCGCGATTGTCGCAAAATTATGGCGGACAATATGCGCGACGGTTTGTTCTTAGCCTTTAAGAACAACCTTTAAAAAGCTCTCTAATCTAATCTAAATCTTATATAAAAGGAGCCGAGTGATTTTTCACCCGGCTTCTTTTATATTCCCTAATTAATATTCCTTAATTAATATTCTTTAATCCAGATTCTTGACAAAGAGGAAGATTTCTTTTAGTTCATCCGAATAATTCGGCGACACCATCAATTCCAGAATCACATGATTAATCATTCCATCCATCATTCGCCGATAATGAAAATGATAAATCCGATGTCCGCTATCAAAATATTCCCGAATGGATGCCAATCTCAAATTCACCAAAAAGGCTGAGCGATCCTGTTCATGCACATATTCGGAACGGGCGAATGCAGGAATCCATTCTGCGAAAAACTTCTTGTATTTTTTGCTGTTTTCACGCTCTTCATTGCTCATCTGAATGACCGCATAACTGTCATCCTTTAAATTGATACGGATGATTTTCATATAGGTCTGGCTCAATACTTTAAAAGCTGTCTGAATTGCTTTCCTATCTATACCTAAATCTTCATAGTGCCGCGCTTTGTCCTCGTACATTCGCTGATCCGCCAGGTCAGCGATTTCCCGGATGCTTAATTTCTTGCACTCCGAAGATGTTACACAGCCATAAGAAATAGAAAGCCGTTGCACATGTTTGCCCCTCCATTCGGACATGGTCTGATTAAAATCTTTAATAAAGGTTTCCAAATGCTTTTGTCCATTGAATACAAGGGCTGCGAATTCATCTCCTCCGGTTCTGTATACGCTGCCATAACTTCCGAAACATTGACGGATACAATCTGCGGCTCCCCGAATCAATTCATCTCCTGCAGCATGTCCAATTGTATCATTGACAATTTTTAGTCCATTGATATCAAAAGAGATAAAGATATAATTGCGCTTTGGCATCTGATTCGCATATCGCGCCATTTCTTCTTCATAGGCACGGCGATTCAAAAATCCCGTCAATTCATCTGTATTGGAAATCTTAATCAGATTTGCTTCTCGTATCGCATCCTCTTCCTGACGTTTTTGCTCCGAACGGATATCATCATCAATATCTCTGAGACAGACCATAGCTATACGGCTCATTTCCCCGCCTTCAACTTTGATAAAGCGGGTCTCATACCAACGATAGACTCCATTAAAACCATCCAGATGGTGAAATGAATAAGTCTTATCCAATCGTATCGTCTCCCATATGCGATCCTTTTGCATTGCTGACAAATACAAATCATAGCTCTCTTCCGATACGTGGTTATCCGCATATTGTAAAATACGCTCTTCGTATGCCAAATTCGGATCTGCCTCAATTTCGAAGACTTTAAATTCTCCTTCTGTGCGATACACACGCTCTTTTCCCGTATCTAAATCCACTTGCGAAATAAACAGATATTCGTCTGTCATCGCATGAAGCATCCTGTTTAAGGTTGTATTTTTCTCGATCTGCATCTCGGTGCGATCTTCTGAAATAACAAAAATATGAATAATACAAACAGCCATATAATAACCGATGGAATACAACGGAAGCTCCGCAAAAGCCCATTGGAATACAGCAAATATAATCGGAATTAAGAAAAATCCTGCCAGAGAGAAATACTTTTTCCGCACTTTTCCGGTGGTATGCAAAGCCCCCCATAGTGGAACAAGCATCGCAATAAAGTACAATCCTTCCTGAATTGAATAAAGAATAATACGACCATACAAAGTATGATAATAATTATCCTTTGAGATCTCAAAAATAAATGGAATTTTAAGATTGATGAAAATCATGACATACTGTATCAAGACCAAAATCCCGGTCAAGATGCGAATCAATTTAGCTCTTCTGAGCTCCAAATAGGTGATCAGATAATCGATCCACACAAATACAGTCATTGCTGCCGAAAGATGAAACAGGGATGCAACAATCTTGAAGCCATGGATATTGTAAATTATGCCGGACGCAAACAAGCCCCAGGTCATATCCTGAATACAAAAATATACCACCCAGCGCAATAGTTTATGATAGCTTCTATCCACATTTTTGTTTTTAGAGACTGCTGCATAATCACGCCCCATAATAAAAAGCATAATTGCAAGCATCAGTCCCATGATGAAATAAAGGGGATGAACCATATATGCTCCTCACTGTGCAATCTACTTCAAGTAATGTATGGTAAAATTATACTACATTTCATGTTTTTTCGGAATTATTTTGGCAAAATTTTCTTTATTTTTTTAAATTCTTCATACAAAAGCGACCCTGCAAAAATTGCAAGGTCGCTTTTGAAATATATCTAAGGGGATTAGATACCTATTCCACATCCTGAAGGGCTCTTACACCTTCTTCTCCGGTGCGCACCTTCACTACATTTGCCACATCATAGACGAAGATCTTTCCATCGCCGATATGACCGGTATATAATGTCTTCTTTGCTGTTTCAATAACGGATTCCACAGGAATCTTAGATACGATTACTTCTACCTTTACCTTTGGAAGCAAGGTTGCATCGATTTCAGCTCCACGATATTTTGAACCGGAGCCCTTCTGAACACCGCAACCCATAACCTGAGTCACTGTCATTCCTGTTACACCTAAGTCGTTCAAGCTCTTTCTCAACTTGTCATAGCGGGAAAGTCTTGCAATGATGACAACTTTATGAATATCGGAAGCATATTCCTTCGGAAGCGCTGAGTTGATTACAGGAACTGCTGCATCACGCTTTGCAAGGGATGCTTCTTCAAATGCATCTTCTCCTAAATCAGTATTATCATTGACATCCATCACATCGCCTGAAGCATCCATGATAGAGAAACCTGCATAAGCAGAAGGTAATCCATGCTCGTAAGAATCAAGTCCACCTAATTCTTCCTCCTCAGAAACACGAAGTCCGATGGTCTTCTTTAATATGAAGAATACGATTGTAATGGTTACAACAGTCCATGCTGCTGTCACAAACATACCGCCAAACTGCTTACCAAGCTGACCGAATCCACCGCCGTAGAATAAACCTTCGCTGATTCCGGCGCTTGCAAATCCAGGTGCGGATTCTGTCGCAAATAATCCAACTGCAATCGTTCCCCAGATTCCGTTAAATCCATGTACTGCCACTGCTCCAACAGGATCATCCACATGAAGCACATTATCTGTAAACCATACTCCGAATACAACCAAAAGTCCTGCTACAACACCAATCATTGCTGCACCGAAGCAATCGGTGACATCGCAAGGTGCTGTAATTGCCACAAGTCCTGCCAGAGATGCATTTAAGCACATAGACACATCCGGCTTGCCATACTTAATCCAGGTGAAAATCATACAAACGACAGTTGCAACCGCCGGAGCGACTGTGGTGGTCAAAAATACAGAACCAAGTGTCGGAACATCCGTTGCTGCCGCACCATTAAATCCATACCAGCCAAGCCAGAGAATGAATACACCAAGTGCACCGATAACCAGGTTGTGACCAGGGATTGCATTGACCTTTGTAATCTTTCCGGACTTGTCCTTTGTAAACTTTCCGATACGTGGCTTCAACATTGCTGCACCAATCAATGCGCAGATACCACCTACCATATGAATACAGTTAGATCCGGCATAATCATGGAATCCCCACTGTGCCAGGAATCCATTCCCCCAGGTCCAGTGTGCTTCGATTGGATAAATCAAAGCTGAGATAATTGCCGAATACAGGCAATAGGTTGAAAACTTTGTACGTTCCGCCATTGCACCGGATACGATGGTTGCTGTGGTTGCACAAAATACAAGGTTAAAACCGAAGCTGGAATAATCAAAGTTCGCGTAATTTGTGAACACATCAAAATTAATATGACCCATAAATCCACCGATGTCGCCGCCTTCGTCCACAAGCATCATCGATGCTCCGATGACAAACCACATCACAGTTCCGATACAGAAATCCATCAAATTCTTCATAATGATGTTTCCTGCATTCTTTGCTCTGGTGAAACCGGTCTCCACCATTGCAAAGCCGGCCTGCATCCAGAATACAAGTGCTGCGCCGATCAAAAACCAAACGGCAAAGATTTCACCGTTTAGATTTTCGAGGGCCAGGCTGATTTCATCCGTAATTGAAAGTAACATAGTCTTTTTCCTCCTCTTTGATTGTTTATACTTCGAAGATTAAATCTCCGTAAGATGGCATTGGCCAAATATCCTTGTCCACAATCATTTCCAGCTGATCCACCGGACTTCTCAGTGCCGCCATAGCAGCTTTTACATCATCGCGATAGTAAGCAGCCTGTGCAGCGCCCTCCTCCATCTCGCATCCGCAAGCAGTAACTTCGCGAAGCTTTGCTAAAGCCTTCTGTGCTTCTGCCAAAAGCGCTGAGCTTTGTACCAGTAATTCTTTCTGAGCAGAAACATCTGCCTCAGGACATACATCCTTTACAGTACCCATTGAAGTTGCAAGAGCGGTTGTATAATCAATGACAGCCGGAATGATTTGCTTTCCTGCAATATCGATCATAGTCTTTGCTTCGATATTAATGGTCTTTGCATAGGTTTCATATTCGATTTCCACACGGGACTCAAGTTCGGTCTTTGTAAAGACATTGAACTTTTCGAATACTGCAACTGATTCCGGTGCAATATAAGCAGGGATTGCATCCACCATGGACTTATCATTTGCCAGTCCGCGCTTTGCAGCTTCTTTTACCCATTCCTCGGAATAGCCGTTTCCGTTGAAGACGATACGCTGATGCTTCACTGCGTATTCCTTAATCAAATCATGAACAGCCAAATCAAAGTTGCTTGCCTTCTCAAGCACATCACAAGCCTCAGAAAATGCATCCGCAACGATGGTATTTAATACAATATTTGGCTGTGCCACAGAATCCTGAGAACCAACCATACGGAATTCAAACTTGTTTCCTGTAAATGCGAAAGGTGATGTACGGTTTCTGTCTGTTGCATCCTTCATAAAATCAGGGATTGATTTAACACCGGTCTCTAACTTGCTTCCTTCTAAGGAATGTGTTGCTTCTCCGGTTGTAATCAACTGCTGAATCACATCTCCCAACTGATCACCCAAATATACGGATAAGATTGCAGGCGGTGCCTCGTTTGCACCCAATCTGTGATCATTTCCCACATCTGCTGCAGAAGCACGAAGAAGTGCTGCATGCTCATCAATTGCTTTTAAGATACAGGTTAATACCAAAAGGAACTGTACATTCTCGTGCGGTGTTTCCCCCGGATCCAAAAGATTGATTCCGTCATCTGTGCAAATAGACCAGTTATTGTGCTTTCCGGAACCATTTACACCTGCAAATGGCTTCTCGTGAAGCAAGCACTGCAAACCATGTCTTCCGGCTACTTTCTTTAAGGTCTCCATTGTCAGCTGATTGTGATCCACTGCCACATTGCATTCTGCATAGATTGGAGCAAGCTCGTGCTGTGCAGGAGCAACCTCATTGTGCTGAGTCTTTGCGGATACGCCAAGCTTCCAGAGCTCTTTATTTACATCTCTCATATATGCAGCGATTCGCTCACGAATTGCTCCGAAATAATGATCATCCATCTCCTGTCCCTTTGGAGGCATTGCTCCGAATAAGGTACGACCGGTGAAGATTAAATCCTTTCTCTGCAAATACTTTTCGCGATCAATAATGAAATATTCCTGCTCCGGTCCAACGGATGGTGTCACTTTCTTTGAAGTGGTATTTCCGAATAATCTAAGGAGACGAAGTGACTGCTCATTGATTGCTTCCATAGAACGCATCAACGGAGTTTTCTGATCCAGCGCCTCTCCTGTGTATGAGCAAAACGCTGTTGGAATGCAAAGTGTTGCACCGGCTGCATCCTGTCTTACAAATGCCGGTGATGTACAATCCCAGGCTGTATATCCTCTTGCCTCAAAGGTGGCACGCAATCCGCCTGATGGGAATGAGGATGCATCAGGTTCTCCCTTAATCAATTCCTTTCCGGAAAAGGTCATCAGCACCTTTCCGTTTGACATTGGTGCGGAAATAAATGAATCATGCTTTTCTGCAGTCACACCGGTCAATGGCTGGAACCAATGGGTGTAATGGGTAGCACCTTTTTCGATGGCCCATTCTTTCATCTCATGTGCAATCACATCAGCGGTTGCCAGATCCAGTTCCTTTCCTTCTTCCATCACCTCATGCAATTTCTTGTAGGTTGCCTTTGGAAGACGTTCGCGCATTACGGCATCATTAAAAACATTCTGTCCAAAAATGTCTGCCACGTTGTAATACTCTTGTTCGCTCATACTTTTTACTCATCCTTTCTAAAAAAATAAAGGCGCCCCACCTCTCGGTAGAACGCCTTCGTTCAAATCTGTTTTGTATTTTTCTTGAGATAAATTTAGCCCACCTCGCCAAAAAAGACAAGCAAAAAATGATGCGATTTTTCAATTTTGTCAAATCAAGTTTTTGAAGTTGCTTCTAAAAGAAATATTTTGTCAAAAAGTGCCAAAGTTGCACTTAATTAAGCAAAGTCAATGCTTAATTTATTAAATTGCGGATACTTCAAACAGCAAATCTCCGTAAGAAGGCATCGGCCATAAATCCTTATCCACAATCATCTCGAGTTCGTCAACCGGCTTACGCAATGCTGCCATTGCTGTGGTAACTTCGTCGTGATAATAATTTGCCTGTTCCTTGCCACGCTCCATCTGCTGAGCATGATCCGTAACTTCCTTTAACTTTATCAGTGCATCCTGTGTTTCCTCGAGTAAACGGCTGGTCTCTTTTAATAAAGATTCCTGAACCTTAACAGAGGCAGATGGACAAGCTTGTGTAACCTGATTAATGGATTCTGCAAGTCTTGTGGTATAGCGAATCACTGCCGGAATAATATGCTTTCCTGCAATATCAAACATGGATAACGCTTCGATATTGATGGTCTTTGCATAGGTTTCGTACTCGATTTCCACGCGGGACTCAAGTTCTGTCTTTGTCATTACATGGAACTTTTCAAATGCAGCAATGCTCTTTGGATCCACATAAGCCGGAATTGCTTCTACCATAGATTTGATATGAGGAAGCCCTCTGCGTTTTGCTTCCTCCACCCATTCATCGGAATAACCATCTCCGCTGAAGATGATGCGCTGATGCTCAGTTGCATACTTCTTAATCAAATCATGAACGGCCAAATCGAAATTATCCGCCTTTTCTAAGACATCGCAGGCCTCAGAAAATGCTTCAGCCACAATTGTATTTAAAACCACATTTGCCGGTGCTACAGAAGCCTGAGAGCCTACTGAACGGAATTCAAATTTGTTTCCTGTGAAAGCAAACGGAGAAGTACGATTACGATCTGTGGCATCCTTCATAAAATCAGGAAGTGTTGACACACCGGTATGCAATCTCTGTCCGCTCAAGCTGTGAGTTGCAGCACCTGTATTGACCAACTGATTGATGACATCCTCGAGCTGCTCTCCCAAAAAGGCAGAGACAATTGCAGGTGGTGCTTCATTCGCACCCAATCTGTGATCATTTCCCACATCTGCTGCGGAGGCGCGAAGCAAGGCAGCATGCTCATCCACTGCTTTCAAAATACAAGTCAATACCAAAAGGAACTGAATATTCTCGTGCGGTGTTTCGCCCGGATCAAGCAAATTGATGCCGTCGTTGGTGGTCAAAGACCAGTTGTCATGCTTACCGGAACCATTTACGCCTGCAAAAGGTTTCTCATGCAAAAGACAATGTAAATTATGTCTTCCTGCCACACGTTTTAAGGTCTCCATAATCAACTGGTTGTGATCCACAGCCACATTACATTCTGCATAAATCGGTGCAAGCTCATGCTGTGCAGGAGCAACTTCATTGTGCTGTGTCTTTGCGGAAACACCTAATTTCCACAGTTCTTCGTTTACATCCTTCATATAAGAAGCAATTCTTTGACGAATGGTTCCAAAATAGTGATCATCCATCTCCTGTCCCTTTGGCGGCATTGCTCCAAACAAAGTACGTCCTGCGAAAATCAAATCTTTTCTCTTTAAATATTTATCGCGGTCAATAATAAAATATTCCTGTTCGATTCCAATTGAAGGAGTCACCTTCTTAGAAGTAGTATTTCCAAACAAACGAATCAAACGTAAAGCCTGTTCATTAATGGCTTCCATGGAACGAAGAAGCGGTGTCTTCTGATCCAATGCTTCGCCTGTATAAGAGCAAAATGCAGTCGGAATGCAAAGCACGGTTGTGCCTTCCGGATCCTGACGGACAAAAGCCGGTGAAGTACAATCCCAGGCTGTATAGCCTCTCGCCTCAAATGTAGCACGCAATCCACCTGAAGGGAAGGAGGATGCATCCGGCTCTCCCTTGATTAATTCTTTTCCGGAGAAGCTCATTAAAATCTTGCCATCCGGCATCGGTGCGGAAATAAAGGAATCATGCTTTTCCGCAGTCATTCCTGTCAACGGCTGAAACCAATGGGTGTAATGGGTTGCTCCTTTTTCGATGGCCCATTCCTTCATTTCGTGGGCAATCACATCTGCAGTGGCAAGATCCAAATCCCCACCGTTTTCCATCACTTCGTGAAGTTTTTTGTAGGTTCCCTTCGGAAGACGCTCACGCATCACTGCATCATTAAATACGTTCTCTCCGAAAATATCTGCAACATTGAAATACTCTGTTTCGCTCATTCCTACTTCCTTTCATACAATCATTTAGATTTAAAATCCTAAACGCAAAAATGCACTAGCACTACGATACCTTAATAATTTAAGAAAATCAAGGTATCGGCTTACTTTTTTTATCTTTTCGCAACTTAATCACCCCCGACACAAACCGGTCGGGGGTGATTGATATGTCACAACAAATATAAAGTGGATTTTTCTATGATCTACAAAGCCACTCAAAGATGGCTCCTAAAAGTTCCGGTGAACAATTCAGCTCACTGATGCGGCGCATGCGCTCTGCCAAATCAACATCTGCGCAAACTGCCTGATAAATATCTGCCTTCAAATCATAAGAAATTTGCATTCGATTTAATAAGTTGTAAATCTGCAATTTCTCATCACGGCGTTTAATGGTCATATCCATCGGTACAATTTCAATATGGAAGGAGGATAATTTAGGCTCAGCCACCTGTATCATCAGCTCCTTTTTCTCCTCATCATACCAGAAGTCCTGCAATTCTCTTAAATTGCGCTGCGCAAATCGAACTTCCTTCGGTCTTGCGATTCCCACAATCCGAATCTTATAGCTTCGGTCTTCCGGAATCACGCCCTGCGGGATATTGATTTGATTTTGCTGCATGCGCAAACTCACACATTCTGCGCCGATTTCATATTGAAATTCTGTCTGAATACGGATTTTAGGATTCTTTTGATTCAAACAGTCATCTTCTATTAAAGTATAAGCCCCATCATTTCCGTGGAATACCACTACTTCCAGCCGGGACGGATTCTTAAGATGTGCAACTTCTACATCATCCGCCAACGGAATCACCGCGCCCGCAGGTACAAGCACCGGAATTTGATCTAGCGGTCTGTACAAATTCTGACATTTTTCTCCTTCATATACATTTCCGGTGAAAAAGTCATACCATACACCTGCAGGGATATATGCAGAAGTTTCTCCCAATAAAGTCTTTTGATTCATTGGTTTGGTAATCGGACAAACCAGCATTTGACTTCCAAAATAATACTCATTTCCGTGGGTATATGCTTCATGGCAATCATGATGATAATACAGCGGTTGCATCAGCGGTTCTCCCTGCTCGCTGGTGATATAATTTGCCGTATACAAGTATGGAATCAACCGATGGCGCAAGCGCAAAAACTGACTCATAATGCGATTGGCCTGTTCTCCAAAGTTCCATGGCTCTTTTCCATAAAATACATTGGAAGTGGAATGCAATCTCATAATCGGCGAAAATACACCGAATTGAATCCATCTGGTTGCCAATTCATCATCCTTTTCTCCCAACATATGGCCGCCAATATCGTGGCTCCACCAGCTATAGCCTGCATTGCTTGCTGTCGCTGTGAAATATGGTTGAAAATCCAATGATGCCCAACTGTTAACCGTATCTCCCGAGAATCCAATTGGATAGCGATGACTTCCGATTCCTGCATATCGAGAGAAAGTCAAACCTCTTTTTTGGTTTCTGCAACTATCCTTATAATGCTCATAATTGAGCACCCAAAGCGGATCGATGCCCGGAATCTCTGAAGTGGTTCCCTGCTGCCAATCCATCCACCAAAAGTCCACGCCCTCTTCTTCCAGCGGATGAAGGAGAAGACGGAAATAATTTTCCATGAATTTCGGATTGGTGACTTCAAAGGGAATACGCTCCTTTGTTTTTGGATCCACTCCCATAGCCTTTGCCATCGGAACATATCGATCTTCATGCGCTTTCACCCCATCCGCCGGATGCAAATTCAAAGTCGTATGAAGTCCGCGGTTATGCAACTCTTCCAACAGTTTTTTCGGTTCCGGGAATAAATCTGTATTCCAGGAAAAACCGGTCCAGCCACTTCCATATTCCTCTTCCAATTTTGTCCAGTGCCAATCCATATCCAGCACCGAAACAGCAAGCGGAATCTGCTCCTTTGCAAAGCGGTCCATCAATTCCAGATATTCCTTCTGCGTATACGGATAAAAGCGGCTCCACCAATTTCCCAGCGCATAGCGCGGCAAAAGCGGTGTCGGACCGCATAATTGATAGAAATCCTTTAAACAACCAAGATAATCATGACCGTAGCCAAAAAAGTACAAATCGATTTCCTCATCCTCTCGCGGACGAATGGATCCATCTTCTAAAATCAATGCACTTTTCGAATCATCCAAAATCGCAAATCCGTCTCTGGATAAAATTCCATCCTCCAACTCGATTGCGCCATCTGCATTATCCAGGGTTCTCGCAGTTCCACCTAAATTATGAATTTTGCTTCCATAAGTCCAGGTGGAACCATAAACACCATAACCCTTTTTTAATACAATCTTAAGGCCCTGCGGTGAGAAAGGCTTTTGGTCATAGTAAATATGCATTTCATCCGTGATCAGTTCAATTCTCTCTCCACAATATTTGACATCATATTCCGGGCGATCAAAATTTCGAGAAACCACCACCTGTGTTCTCTCATCCACGAATCTCCCTGTGGGACTGTATTCCAATCGAACCAATCTGTCCGTCAAAACTGTTATACGGTAATTTTTTCCTCTCATATCTTGCATCATAATCCTAGCCTAAAAAATTCGTATAAAGCATCAGTGTCTGCTCCGCCGAAAGCGTAATTTCCACATGATGCATATCCACTGCTTTTGCAGAATATGTCTCACCAAATACATCCTGTAAGCTTGACACATCCCTAATTCCCACAGCGCCCAATGGAAGGGTCACTGTCACATCTGTTGTGTTATGGTTCATCACCATTACATGCGCCTCGGTCTCATCAAACCGGGCAAGGGCAATCACTTGCTCCTTTGCATACAAAAACTTCATGCTGCCTTCACAGAGCGAAGAATGCGTTTGTTTTCTGTGGCAAAGCGTTTGATAAAGCTGATAGGTTTTGATTTTTTTATAATCGCCATTCTCCGCTTTCCAAGGCATAGGAGCCCGAAATCCTCCATCGTTATGTGTCCATCCCTCAATTTCAAGTTCATCGCCATAATATACAGATGGTGCTCCAATCATCATAAATTGAAAAATCACAGCGCCTCTATAACTCTTCCAGTCCACATTCTCGTGATGAAGTCTGGAGATATCATGACTGTCAATCAGATTAAACTGATTCTGCCATAACGCAAATGGAATCTTTGCCAGATGCTGACGCACTCTCGCTTCCACATCTTCCGCTGTCATCTTGTATGGCACATTCCTTACGATTTCATTGCGCATGCCAAACAAATCTCCTGCGCCAAGATACTGGCGGATGATTCTTCCGAATCCAAAATAATTCATGGGAGAATCCCATTCTTCACCGGAAAGATAATTGCCGCAATCTCCCCAATCCTCTGCCAAAATATATGCCTGTGGATTTTCTTCTCTGATTGCCTTTCGTATCTCTTTCCACAAAATGTGATTTAACTGTACCTTGCCATTGCGTGCAAATACATCTGCCACATCAAATCTCCATCCGTCAATGGAGTAAGGCGGCTGCAGCCACTTACGCAATACAGAATCTTTGCTGCGATAAATTAAATCCCGCAGTTTCTCGTTTCTGTAATCGAGTACCGGAAGGGACGCATAGCCCGCCCAGCCTTTATAAGTATCGCTATCGCCTTCGAAGAAATAAAAACTTCTCTCTTCACTATCTTTTTGATGATATGCCTTTTGAAACCAGACACTTCCTGTTCCCGTATGATTAATCGAAATATCCAGGATTAATTTCATCCCGTTTTCGTGGAGTGCCGATGACAGGCGGGCCAATGCCTCATCGCCTCCAAAAGCTTCATCCACATGAAAATAATCATCGCAATCATATTTGTGGGTACTAGGCGCCACAAATATCGGATTTAAATAAATTGCTGTTACACCCAGTTCTTTTAAATACGGGATTTTGGATCTGATTCCATCCAAAGTTCCACCATAAAAATCCAGCTTATGTTCATTATCATAAACCCGGTTCCATTCATCCGTTCCATTGCAGAAACGCTCCGGAAAAATCTGATAGAACACCTGATTTTTAACCCATTCCGGCTGCACATAATCTGTCATCACCACGAAGTCATAAGTGTGATCCGGAATATAGGTGGTAATCCCATTTTGTGTATAATAATATATCGCATCCTCCGTGATCAGATGGAATTGGTAGTTCATCCTATGCTCGATCATTTCAAAGGAAGCTTCATAGATTGTTAAGCCATTTTCTTCGCCAATGGGATGCATTTCGGTCAAACATTCTGCGCCATTCGGCACTGTGCGCAAAAATATATGTTTGACCTTCGCATCATTGTATACTTGAAGGCGAACGGTAACTTCTTCATCAAGCGATGGTCGAGGAGGGGCCACGAATCGCTTGCTACCGTCGCTGTATACGCTTTCTAACCACTTTTCCATTTTTACCCCTTTACTGCACCTGACATTCCCTCTACGTAGAAACGCTGTAGCGCAACAAACAGGATTACAATCGGAAGTGAAATCAAAAGTGCTCCTGCCGCAAACTGCGTATAGTAAGCATCAATTCTTCTAAAGTCAGTCAACCAATTTAATCCAAGTGCAACCGTATACTGTGACTGATTATCTCCTAACATCATGCTTGGGAAAATATAATCACCCCATGGTCCGATAAAGGAGGTTAACACAGTATAAATAATCACAGGTTTCGACATCGGAATCGTGATTTTGGTAAATACCTGCCACTTTGTTGCCCCATCTAGAAGCGCTGCCTCATCCAACGACTTCGGGATTGTATCAAAAAATCCTTTAACAATATAATATCCCATCGCTGCACCCGCTGCATTAACTAAAATCAAAGCACCAAGTGTCTGCGCAATTCCGATTCCCTTTAAAATGTTATAAACCGCAACCATAGACATAAAGCCCGGGAACATTCCGATGATCAACATAATCTTCATCAAAGTTAATCGACCGTTAAATCTGGTCTTGCTCAATGCAAATGCTGTCATCAAAACAATCAAACTAGAAAGGATACAGTTGCAGGTTGCAACAAATAATGTATTGGTCCACCACTTTCCGAAGTGGATCAAAGAAGTATCAGAAAACAACTCTTTAAAGTTGTTTAATGTCAAATGTTTCGGGAAGAAATATCCCACATAATATCCGCTTTCTTCTCGTAATGCAGTCAGTACAATCCACAAAATCGGGAACAGCCAGATGACACTTAAAATCACAAGCAAAATATATCCCGGATGAATTTTTGCTGTACGCATGGCGCAAAACAGTGTAGCAAAGCCGCAGATTAATGCAATCCAAAATCCAAATCCAAAATGCGTAACCATAAACTTGCGCTCTAAGATTTGTGCGGAATCTAAGATTCCTTTTGCGGAAATCATCAAAACCATAAGGCTTGCTGTCTCAAGTGCAGCAACAGCTGCATAGAATCCTGCAATTTTCTTAGATGGACGAAGCATTAAAGCCACTCCGAAGATTGCCAAAACAAGTGTTAATACAGGAATTCCAACAAATAACAACTTTCCTGCCATATGTATCTCACTGTTTTTTAATACCTTTAAAGCAAACTGCACTTGTCCATAGCTTTTGCCTTCATCGACAATCCATGGAAGAAACCATGCAATTACCAGAAAAAGTCCAAATGCAAGGGTTCCTTTGCGGTATCCGATATTCATACCAATTGTCTTGTTTTCATTCATTACTGGAAGCCCTCCTCATCTTTAATCGCTTTTGAACGACTATAGGTAATCAAGGAAACCAACGCAGAAATCACAAAGATGATAATGCCCAATGCTGCAGCATAGTTAAAGTCATTATTATCCTTTGTCAATTTGTAAAGCCAGGTAACCAAAAGATCTGTTTTTCCTGCGCCTTTGTAGTAATCCAAGGTGCTTGGTCCACCACCTGTCAGGAAGTAGATTACACCGAAGTTATTGAAGTTACCAATCAAATTTGTAATCAAATACGGTGTCGTGATGAAGAGCATATACGGGAATGTAATCTTCGTAAATGTCTTCACAGGTCCGGCTCCGTCAATCTTTGCACTCTCATATAATTCCTTTGGAATATTCATAAGAATTCCTGTTACCATCAACATTGTTGAAGGAATTCCAATCCAAAGATTTACGATGATAATGGTCACTTTCGCCCACAAACCGTTTGTCAAAAACGGTAGGGCCTGCGTTGTAAATCCCCATTTTTGCAATAATACATTGATGATTCCGTTGCCACCAAGCATGGTCGATACCACAAGAAGTGATACGAATGCCGGAATCGCCATGGTAAGCATAAAGATGGTACGCCAAATCTTTTTGCCGCGAATTCCATCTGAGTTAATGAGAATTGCCAGAAACATTCCCAGGAAATAGCAGGAAAATGTGGCAATCACACCCCAGATTAAGGTCCAGCCGAGTACCGGCCAGAAGGTTGCAGAAATGTTGTTATTTCCTGATAAAATCTGTTTGAAAGTATCGAGTCCCACCCAGTGAAACAGATTTCCCGGCGGCTGATGGTCTGCATCATAATTGGTAAAGGCCATCAGAATCATATATATCAGCGGAGTAATGGTAAATACCAAAATCCCCACAAATGGAATCGCCAAAAATGTGCGATAAATTTTCTTATCCAAAAGTGCCTTCAGCTCATCTTTGAGTTTTGGCACCGGGTGTCCATTCTCCTTACACACGCGAGCGCGCTCGCCTGAGCCTACGGAAACAAACCAAACAGCAATCGCCATCAAGGATACTACAATGGTTGCCACTCCATATAAGAGAAACAGCATGGAGTTGTCGCCTTGTGCGATCTCATAAATACCAATGGCTTCGTTATAAACCATTCCTTGTTGCTGTGTGCCCAATGTAAAAAGATTTTCGATATTTTGCACACCGCTTGTAATCATAAAGATGATGTATGAAATTTCTATAGCGAGGAACGCCAATCCTTTTACGATCTGTCCTCGAACGATATTTGAAAGACCCCAGATGAGGTACGATATCTTCGAAAAGATATCGCCCTCACGAAAGGCCTTTATGAAAGATGAATTTTTCATAAAGATGTCCTGTCATTCACAAAAATTTTATTCAAATGCCTGTGTTGTCACGCTCTGTACTAAGCTATCTAAGCTCTCCTGTAAATTAGCCTTTGTAATTTCACCGTTTACAATTCCTGTTCCCAAAGCTTCTGCAGGTGTCCAGTATTCATTAATCTGAGAAATAGCAGGCTGTGGAATTGCGAATTCAGTCTGTGCAAGCAATGCACATGTAGAAATATCGCTCATAATTTCAGCATTTTCTGTCAATGAAAGTGCTGTTGGCGGAACGGCTGTATTCTGGTAGCGGAGAAGCTGGTTCTCTTCATTTGCGAAGAACTCTGCCAACTGCTGTGCTGCCAAAGGAGCAGCTGTATTGCTCTTTACTGCAAAGCACTTATAATCTGCAAAGTTTGCAAGATTTGCTGTATTTCCGTTGATTTCTACAGTAGGAAGTGCAACTGCGCCAAGATCATCGCCCAATGCTTCCTTCAAATCTGCATAGCCCCATGTACCGGTACAAATTGCACCAAGCTTGCCTTCCTTCATTAAGCTTCCGCCGATGCCATCTTTGTCCTCGACGTATTTAGGATTATTTACAAGATCAATCAAATATTCTCCTGCTGCCAATCCTGCCTCAGAATTCCATGTGCAATCCTGTGGATCAGTTCCATCTTCGCCGAAGAGTGTACATCCTGCTGCATAGAACCAAGCTTCAATATACCAAGAGTTAGAGATGCTGCAAGAGAAGTTGTAGGTATCATCCCCAAGGTCCTTTGCCATCATTGTTTCGAGGGATTTTACTTCATCCTCTGTATAGAGGCTCTTGTTATAGAACATGAACCATGAGTTTGGAGTAAATGGTACACCATATAATTCGCCATTCATTGAGCATGCATCTAATGCACCCTCGCTGTATAAGCTCTTTAAATTATCTGCATCATAGGTGATTGGATAAATCAAACCTTCTTCTACAAGCTGAGGAATCGAACCGGATGGCATGATAAATACGTCTGCTGCATTATCCGGATCTGTCTCCAACTGTTCTACAGATTCGTCTACGTTGATAATTGTGATTTCAAAAGTGCAATTGAACTCAGGATGTGCTTCATTATATCGATTGCACATGTCCTCTGTTAATTCATAATCCTCTTCTGATGTCCATACCTTCAAGCTGACATCCTGAGGATTCTCTGCTGTTGCCGCATTTCCTGAAGCGGTCTGTGTGCTGTCCTTCTTTCCACCACAACCAACAAGGGCTGTCATAGCCAGTGTTGCGGTCAGAAACATTGCAAGAACTTTCTTTTTCATTTCTTTTCCTCCAATCATTATTTTAGTAACTAAAGTTTTTTATAAATAAGCGTCAGCTGCCGCTTAGTTATCTGTTGAAAAGACATAGCATTCCCAAGGAGCCATTGTGGCTTCCATCTCGTCTTTTGCTGTGATTCCGGTTGAATCTGCATGAAGCAGAACCTTTGCATTTTCCGGAAGATTAAGTCCATCAACGGTCTGCTCATTCTTGCTTAAGTTGATGACGACAATCACCTGATCATTTTCTGTGCTTCTGGAGAACGCAATCACAGAGGAACTTCCTGTTTCTAAGGTCTCCATTTCGCCACCACTGTTTCCCGCATAAAGTGCTTGATGCTCTTTTCTGATTTCGGAAAGCGTAGCAATCAATTCTCTGTAATCTGCTGTCTGTGCGTCCCAATCAATCGGATCCTTTTCCATAAAGGCAATCGCATGATCATAACCGATTTCATCTCCGCTATATACCAGCGGTTGTCCCGGAATTGTGAAAATATATGTCCAGAATGCCGGCAATGCCTCAGAACCGAAATTCTCCACGATTGTTCCTTCGTATGAATTCTTATCATGATTGTCCAGGAAATTCAGGGAATAGGTTCCCTCCGGCTCATTGTCACATACATACAATTTCAATTTGTCTGCGTTTTTTGATCCTTTCGCAACCTGAACCATATTGTCGTAAAGGTTCCAGTTATAATTCTCATCAAAAGCATATTCCAAAAGCGAATCTGTATTGCCATCCTCAGCCAGCATATAAACCGGTTTGATTTTTTCTAATTCAGCACGTGCCTGCTCCCAAAAGTCAGTCGGCACACCTGTCGCATAATCGCATCGAAATCCGTCAATGTCATAATCTCTGACCCAGCCGGCCATGCAATCAATCATCTCTTCACGCATATCTGCATTATCAAAATTCAGATCTGCCACATCCGGCCAACCCATGTTTTCCGGGGATATGATTTCTCCGTCTACCTGGGTGTACCAATCAGGATGCTCCTCAATCCAGGCGCAATCCCATCCGGTATGATTTGCAACCCAATCCATCATGACATACATGCCTTTCTCATGGGCTGCATCCACCAGTTCTGCGAAATCTTCCTTTGTTCCAAACTCAGGATTGATTTCTCTGTAATCCGTGATGGAATAATAAGATCCAAGCGTTCCGGAACGCTTTGTTTCTGAAATCGGATGCACCGGCATCAACCAGATGATATCGATTCCCATTGCCTTAATTTCATCCAAATGTTCCGCAAAGGCATCGAAGGTGCCTTCCTCCGTATACTGACGAATATTCACTTCATAAATTGCAGAAGCCTGTGCCCATTCCGGTGCTTCGCTGATTAAGTCTGCTGCTTCACTATTCGTATCCACAGAATTTTGCTTCCCACATCCGGCCATCGTCGACAAAGCAACTGAAAGAAGTAAGCCGGTGGCCAAAAATCTTTTGTTCATAATCCTATGCCCTGTTTCTTTCTTAAAAACTACTTTTCATTCAAGTCTCGCTCGCGAGACTTGGCGCGAGATTTGCGTCAGCGTAGCTGACATATTTCATATGCAAATCTCTGCGCATCCTCGCGGAGCGTTTATCTCAGTCGGAGATTGTAACCCCGACTGAGACCAGTTTGTTAAAACCCCTACCTTCGCTTAGAGGAATGGGTCTTATCCGACTGAGATAAATCAGCAAAACGTTTAACCCCAACAATTACGCTATGTTTTTAATTCCGCTCATTCCGTTCCTCACATTTAGGTTAATCGTTAAACTACTTGAAGTATATTTCCGTTAACCGTTAAAGTCAATCCCTCAAATGCGATTTTGTAGCATTTTCACAGTTTTCTGACTCGGAATTTGTCAGAAATGGTTAATCGCTAAACTTATCTTTTACAAGAGAGCATGTTGCTTGCAACATGCTCGCGCCGAGCGCGCATCCATAGATGACGGATTTTGCTTCACAACCGCACCACATCCCTCTTCCCGCACAAGGTCTTGCTGCGAAAATTGCACCAACGTGTTTCGCTTCTTCTATTACCGAATTTTTCTTCTCCGGGGTATCCGGGCCGATATTTCTAGCCGCCTCGCAGTCATAAGTCCACTTTTGATGTATTTAGATCAGCAACAGGTCTTTGTAGTTCTTGATTTGTGCAGGCTCCATAGACTTTAGAGACGGATTTTGTTTTGCAACCACGCCACCATTCCCTCTTCCCGCACAAGGTCTTGCTGCGAAAATTGCACCAACGTGTTTCGCTTCTTCTATTACCGAATTTTTCTTTCTCCGGGGTATCCGGGCCGATATTTCTAGACTGCCTCGGATAGGCATATACCCGTGCGATA
>SVFB01000042.1 GCA_015057085.1 Lachnospiraceae bacterium | reverse complement strand
TAGTGGTTTTGGTAATGTTCAGTTTTGGTGTGGTAACTTAAACATACATCATCAGAGTTTCACTATCTACTGCTTTTTAAGTAAAAGAAAAACGCTGCGCCACAGCCTTGGCAGGCCGTCGCGCAGCGACTTAGTTCAATTTGAAAATAATATTTTTCATTTGAATACAGCAAATAGTGAATATCAGATTGCGATTGATGAAATCGGATTGGTGATTCATAACTACTACGGTCAACCGGTGGCCAATCAGGATATGGGATATCAAATACTGTCGATTGATCGCGGATTCTCCGGAAATCTAAATGAGAATCGATACGATAGAGGGCGTTCTATTGATGTGCTCCCACAAGAGTATTCAGGATGCGGCGTGGGTGATTATCGGGTGCACTCTATCGAAGTGACTTCAGAAAATGGTAGCAGAAGCTGCGATTTGCGTTATCACAGACATGTGATAGTAGATGGCAAGTCAAAAATACCGGGACTTCCATCAGTACGTGTGTACGAAGATTCTGATGAGGATACGGTGCAAACTTTAATCATTTATACATATGATCCGGTGATCGGATTGGGTGTGGAATTGTATTATAGCGTATTTGAGGAAAAAGATATCATCACGCGTCACGTTCAAATGAGAAATATAGGTACCCAATGTCTTCAAATCGAGAAGGCATCCTCTGCAATGCTAGACATTCCATACAGTCATTGGGATGAGATTCATTTTGCAGGAAGACATTGTATGGAAAGACAGGTGACGAGAAATCATTTGACTCAAGAAATCAGGGTGATTGGCTCAACGCGAGGCATGAGCAGTCACCATGAAAATCCATTTGTGATCATCTGCGATCGTAATGCGAGTGAGGATTATGGAGACTGCTATGGAATGATGTTGATGTATTCCGGGAATCATAAATTTGAAATTGAACTGGATCAAACCGGTAGTACAAGAATCGTGGCAGGAATTCATAATGAACAGTTTTCATGGCTTCTTGAGCCGGGGTGTACATTTGAAACACCTGAGGTTATTATGGCTTACACATCAAAGGGATTGAGTCAATTAAGCCATCTCTATCATGATATCATTCGTCGAAATGTTTGCCATCGAAAGTATTGGGACAAAAAGCGTTCGGTTTTAATCAATAACTGGGAGGCTACATATTTTCATTTTGATTCGGAAAAAATCATCGAAATCGCAAAGCAGGCGTCTGAGGTGGGCATAGATATGCTTGTATTGGATGATGGATGGTTTGGAAAACGAGATGATGACAATTCAGGTCTGGGAGATTGGACTGTCAATGAAAAGAAATTGCCGGGAGGCTTGAAGTATATTGCGGATGAACTTGAAAAAATGGGGATGAAATTTGGACTGTGGTTTGAACCTGAAATGGTAAACGAAGATTCAGACCTTTATCGCATGCACCCGGACTGGGTTCTTACGGATCCGAATCGACCTCCTACAATGGCCAGAAATCAGCTGGTTCTGGACATGAGCAATCCTGATGTTGTGGATTATCTGTATGATTCCATTTGCAAAGTATTAGAAAGTGCGCATATTTCATATATTAAATGGGACTTTAATCGAAGTCTTGCAAATGTGTATTCGCATCATACACCGGCGAATCGACAGGGCGAAGTTCCACATCGTTTTATGCTTGGAACTTATAAGTTGCTTCAGCGACTTTTGGATGCTTATCCGGATATTATGATAGAGGGGTGTTCCGGAGGAGGAGGCCGCTTTGATGCAGGAATGCTGTATTATTGTCCGCAAATCTGGTGTTCTGACGACACCGATGCGATTGAGCGTTTAGAGATTCAGGAGGGGACTTCTTTTGGATATCCGGTGTGCACCATGGGAAGTCATGTTTCGGCTGTGCCAAACCATCAGACCGGACGAGTGACATCGCTGGATACACGTGGTGTGGTAGCGATGAGTGGAACCTTTGGTTATGAACTGGATATCACAAAACTATCAGGTGAAGAGAAGGCGAAAATCAGGGATCAAATCGGAACTTTTCATCAAATGGATACGTTGATTACAAATGGTGATTATTATCGTTTGACAGAAGTGGATGAGAATGAGTTTTATAAAGCATGGGAAATTGTTTCTAAAGACAAGCGTGAATTTCTACTCTGTATTGTGGTCAAAAAAGAGCAGGCCAATGGAAAAGTAAAGCATGTGAAATTAAAAGGGCTCGACGCCGGAGCGTCCTATCGCTTCGAAGAGGGCATATATACCGGAGCTGCGCTGATGTATGGAGGGTGCTGCGTTAATCTTGTAAGCGGAGCATATATGGAGAGAGGAATTAAACTATAAGAGATAACCGGGAAAGTATTACTTTAGTCCTATACGAATGCTATAAATGTGTTATAATATCAATGTTATAAAACGAGAAAAACGCAATATGTGTTGATTCCTAGAAAAGGCGTGATATGGAAAACAGAGATGGCGCACATCTTTTGATGTTAATCGCGTTTTCAATTACTGAGTTGATTTTGTGTGCGGAAGTAATCGTGCATAAGTGGGACCGATTCGTTCTACCGTTAGTGGTATGCGCATTGGTTTATTCGTGGTGCTTAACGATTATTCAAAAATATAGCGGTGTACAACGTATGTGGTTGTATGCCGTTTTTATGATGCTTGCATATTTCTATTACGGCATTCACCAAAGCAGGCTGGCGGTGCTGTCATTGGCCATTGTGGTCATCATTTTGATCTATTTTGCCACAAGGATTATCGGATTAATTTGGATGGCGGTATTAACCTATTTTCTCACGATGATATTTAATTTTGCCCGGGTGGATTGGAGATGGGAGAGTGCTTACCAATTGGATTGGCCACAGCTAATCTTAGAATGTGCGCTGGTATTGATGGCCGGCGGCGTAAGTCACTTCTATGTCAGGGAGCGCAACCGGGAGTTTAAGCGTCATCGCAATTTGGAAAAGGAAATGCTCGAGCAGGAGTGGCTTGCGAAGGAGCAGGTGAATGTGGTTTCGCGAGAACTTGGGGCAATTTCAAATAAAATGACAGGGGAACTGATTGTATTTCGCAATGAGATTTACAATGATATATCAGAGGAGATGATTCCGGATTCCTTGAAGAGCATCTTTACCTACGGTCGGGTGCTGACGAATGAGCTGATTGATTTACGAGATTATTCGGATATGGTTTCCGGCAGGACCAAAAACGAGCCGGAAGTCTATGAAATTTTGGATTTACTTTCGGAATTGAGGATGGAGCGTCAAACACACAAGGACGAAATGATTCCGAACATGATTTTCGACTTGGATCCGATGGTTCCGAAGGCAATGATGGGGGATCGAAATAAGATCATTAAGATTATGCGTCATCTGATTTCCAACGGAATTCGCTATACCAAAAAGGGTGGAATCCAAGTGAAAATCTATACGCAAAATTACGGCGAGCAATGTAATCTGGTCATCGAGGTCAATGATACCGGAATCGGCATTGTTCAGATGGACTTGGAGCGATTGATGGAGGATCTGGACAATCGCAAGACCTTGGAATATCGACCGGGCGGTCTTGGACTGGGACTGTTTTTAACCACCGGTTTCTTAAAGTGTATGGGCGGTTTTTATCGTATCGAGAGCAAATGGGGAAGAGGCACATCGGTTATTGTCAGCATTCCGCAGCGCGTTGTGGATGCGGTGCCATGTATGTCCTTTGACCGACATACCAATATTTGTTTGGTTTATGAAAATCATAAATTTGAGAATACTGGTCTCAATCGTTTCTATGAGGATTTGTTTTACAATATGACTACGAAGCTCAGCATTCCGGCTTATGCGATTCAAAACGAAGGCGAACTAAGAGAACTTTTGGGCGTCTATCGCCGCGTTTGCATGGTTGTGAAGGATTATCATTATATGGAGAATCCTGATTATTATGAAAAGCTGGATGTGTATCTGGTTGTACTAAAGAATAGCAAAGCATATCAGATTCCGATTCCTTTTGGTTCGGCAGAACTTCTGCTGGCGCTTCAGGAATGTGCAAAAACAGCAGATCGCCGAAAAAATAATGCAAAAGCGCAAAAAGATAGTTCGCAAAATATTAATGCGGAATCTCTTAAGGATCGTGAGATTCGTATGTATGGCGGCCGCAATGTGATGATTATGACGGATAGTATGTCGGATTTATCCATGGAGATATCGCAGAAGCAAGGAATTCCGGTGATTCCTTTTAGAATCTTTACGGAGCATGCAAACTTCTTAGACGGAATAGAAATGTCTCAGGAGTGTGCACTTAGCCATTTCAGGGAGAATCGCAGTATGCATTCCATGGCGCCATCCGAGGATGATTTTAGAGCTTTCTTTTCATTCCAGCTTCGCTATGCGAAACAGCTGATCTATGTCAGCACCGCAAAGCGCGTCAGCGTTTCCTATGAGCGAGCGATGAAGGTGGCGGAGCAGATGGAGAATGTATATGTCTTCAATTCCGGACAGGTTTCGGGCGGCGTTGCAATGATGGCGCTGCAGGCAGATGAAAAGGCAAAGGAAGGGAAATCTGCGGAGGAAATTCTCGCATTCCTTGAAAAAATACGGCCGAAGGTGAGAACCACTTTCCTCATCGACAATCTGGATCATCTGGCTTACGTGGGTCGTGTGAGCAAAGGCCTTAGTATCCTGGCTCGTGGTTTGATGATTCATCCGGTCATCGTGATGCGTCGCGATGCCATGTCCATCGGAGGCTTCTACTTTGGCAGCATGGAGCGCGCAAAGGATCGCTATGTGAATAAGATTTTGAAACGACATGCGAAGGTGGATCACACCCGCGCATTCGTGGGTTCCGTTGGAATCAAGCAGCAAGAATTGATGGGCTTGGAGCAGCGATTGACAACGGAGGGTCATTTCCGAAATGTCTACCTTCGCCGTGCATCTGCTGCGATATCAATTAACTGCGGTGTTGGAACCTTTGGCATTATCTATATGGATAAGCAATTTTAGGATAAACGGAGAGATGTTATGAAAAAGAATCCATTCAAATGGTTGGCAGTGCTTTTATATCTGGGCGCATTTTTAGTGTCCACCATTGCATACGTATATATGGGCATTGATATGGACGCGGAATCGAATAAGAGAATTTTGATGGCGGAGAGCATTGAAAAAACCGTGCTTGGAGAAATTTCCGAGGCTGTCACCGTTTCGCAAATGGTTTGTCAGGATGACTGCGTGCGCGATTTGCTTCAGCAGGAAAAGTCTACCAACGAAACGGAATTGGTGCGCAGCATTCGTGATTATCTGTCCCGTGTGCAAAAGAAATACAATTTCGCGACGGCCTATATCATCTCTGATGCGACGAAAAATTATTATTCATATATGGGATTAAATAAGACCATCAATCCGGTTTCCGATTCCGTTGATACCTGGTACACCAGCTTTTTGTTGACGGGAAAGGCTTATCAGGTAGATTCGTCTGTGGATGAGGCAAACCTGAATAGGATGACCATATTTGTGGATGGTCGAATCGAGGATGAAAGCGGAAAGGCGATAGGAGTCGCCGGAGTCGGTGTAGAAACCAGCAACATGATTGAAATCATCAAGGGCTACGAAACGGAATATGGTGTCAAAGTAGATTTCGTGGATGAGGATGGCCTGGTGCAGCTGGGCAGCGACGAGGCTTCTATTCGATCCTCCTATGTATCCGGTGTGGAATTGCCGGAGAAAAGCTACGATAGCTATGTATATGAACCTTATGGAATCGGTGGATTTTCTGTGGTGCGCTATGTGGCTGATGTGGATTGGTATTTGATTGTGCGAAGCGAAACCGGTTACGGAGATGTCAGCTATAATTATCGCTTCTTCTTTGTTCAGACTGTTTTGATGATCATTGGCGCCATCGTGCTTCTTTTTGCAGGACGAAAAATAAAACCGCAAACTGCAAATCAGACCCAATTGGCAGGAGACATGGACTCAGAAACCGGACTTCCGACGAGAGAATATATCTTCAGAATTTATGGTGAAAACGGAACCTTAAATACCGTGCAATACCAAAGCATAGCAGACTTTAGCATTGACGACTATGAAGACGTGGAGAAGCTGGTAGGCAGCGGCCGCATTGTACATTCCGTAGTGCGCGTCGCGCGAGAAATCTTCGGTCAGCAGGGTCAAATCGTCCGCTGGAATAAGAGCGCCTTCGTGGTGCTCATTGAGCCGGATGTGGAAGAAGCGGAGAAGTTGTGTCGCGAATTCTGCAGACGCGTCGAAGCCATCGGAGACGTGACCGTCTCAGTGGGCCTGACCGAAATCAAGCTGGATGACACCTTAAAAAAGAACTATTATCGCTCCGTTCGAAATATGTATCTCGTGAAAGAACTCGGCGGCAATAACGTGAAAAAACAATAGTAAAGAAAAGTGGAACAAAATTGAAACATAATTGAGACAAAATTGAGACACGAGGGTGATTGGTATGAAATCAATTCGGACAAGATTGGTGATATCGTTTGCGGGTGCAATCTTAGGATTGTTTCTCGTGATGTCAGCCGTAGGCATCTATTATTTGACGCTGTCGATTGATACGCAATCTGCACAATCAATGCAATTGCTAAGCGAAGAAAAAACAGGAGAATTGAATACATATTTTCTGGCTGTCGAGCGCGCAGTGAATGCGATGAGCGATAACTTGAGCAACAAAGTTGATGTGGAACTGTTCCAAAGCAGCAGTGAGTATCGCGAACAGTTATATCAAAGCCTCGAAAGACAGTCTTCAGGAGCCTTGGATATCATCGAATGTGCCCTGTCGGTTTATTATCGACCTGACCCGGAGCTTTACGGAGGCACTGCAGGATTTTTCCTGGCAGAAAATAGTAGCGGACAAGTGCAAAGCTTGACACCAACTAATATCCTCGAGTATGAAACAGATGATACCGCACATGTGGGATGGTATTATCAGCCAATCGAAAACGGATCTGAGATGTGGATGGAACCATACACGAACGAAAACATCGGCGTATACATCATTTCTTATGTAAAGCCGGTTTATATCGGAAATGTGTTCCTCGGCGTATACGGAATGGACATTGATATGACTTTGGTCCATCAATCCATAGACCAGTTATATTACGAAAACAGCACTGCCTCTTTGTTTAGTTCCGGAGGAAATCTGCTGTATAACCAAGACTACACCGGTGGTTTGGACAAATCGGAATTCCCGGAGGAAATTCAGGCGCAGAGTGAATTCTTTAAAGTAGAATACATCAACACCGGACAAAATTATCAGTATCGCGTGGGCTCAAAGCAGTATCGAATCATAGTAACTCAGTTGGATAATGGCATGTATTTGGCCATATCAACGCCGGAAGCCTCACTCTATCGGATGTGTGACCATATGGTTTTCCAAATCCTATTGATTTTTGTGGTAGCCATCGTGCTCGTAGTGGCAGTTTCCGTCCGCCTGACCCACAAAATAGTCACACCAATCAGGGATTTGACCGTGATATCATCACGCATCGCAAAGGGCGAGCTGGGACAGGAAATCGCATATCAGTCCCACGACGAAATCGGATCTCTGGCCGACAGCATCCGAAAGATATCAGTAGAATTAAAAAAATACATCGACTATATCAACGCACAAGCATACGTGGATGCCATGACAGGTGTCCGCAACAAAGCTGCATATATGGCAGAAGAAGCCCGCCTCGAGCATCTAATTAAAGAACAAATGGCATCATTCACCATATATGTATTTGACGTAAACGGCTTAAAACGCATGAACGACACCAAAGGTCATGAATACGGAGATCTGCTGATCAAAAATTCAGCCCAATGCATCCGTGCAATCTTTGGAAATGGGGTATATCGAATCGGCGGCGACGAATTCGTCGTGCTCACCGAAAAGCAATCCGATGATGAAATCCAGAGACAATTCGCCCGCTTCGACGAACAGCTGCGCTTCTTTAATATCGAAAACAGCAACTACGAAGAAGAGCTGGCAATCTCCAAAGGCGCAGCCAGCTATGATCCTGAAAAAGACATAGACTTCGCAAGCGTATTCAGCAGAGCAGACGAAGAAATGTACCAGTGCAAAGCAAAATATTATCAAATGCATCAGGATAGAAGACGCCAAAACGAGTAGGATTTTCCGGCTTTCGCAGCATATCAACTATTGGTTCATGTTCAGATTTTTCTTTTGAATGTATAGTGAAGACATGAAAGGAGGGCCCGATATGGACCAAATGAAAATAGGAAAATTTATTGCATCATGTAGAAAGGAGCAGGGGTTGACCCAGGCCGTATTGGCGGAGAAACTTGGTATCAGTAATCGCGCTGTTTCGAAGTGGGAAAATGGGAAATCCATGCCGGATTCCGGATTGATGCTTGAGCTATGCGAATTGTTGGAGATTAATGTGAATGAACTCCTGTCGGGCGAGAAGATTATGCAGGATACCTATTATAAGAAGGCGGAAGAAAATCTGTTGGCGATGAAAAACGAGCTGGATGAAAAGAACAAAATGATGTTGAGAATGGAGTATGTGATTTCTATTCCGGTGATCATTTCGGCGTTGTTGATTATATTGCTTGCGGCATATATTGAAATGCCAATTGTGTGTAGAGTTTTATTGATTGTGTTTGCTGTGCTAATGGTTTTTGTGATGGCATTTATTGCGGTGAGCATTGAGCAGAAGGCAGGATATTATGAATGCCAGCATTGTCATCATCGCTATATTCCAACGTATTGGCAGGTGAATCTTGCGATGCATGTTGGTAGAACCAGATATATGAAATGTCCGGAGTGCGGCAAACGAAGCTGGCAGAAGAAAGTGCTGAGAAGAGAAGCGGATGAGTGCATCAGATAAAAGAAATAATTGGCAAAAAAACTCTATCCCACAATGTGATGGGATAGAGTTTTTTTAGTCATTTTCTAATTCTTCTGCGCGAATGACCTGGTTTCGACCATGCGCTTTTGCATAATATAGTGCGCGGTCGGCTTTTCGGATGGTTTTATGGTAGTCTTCACCCTTGTATAGGCTCATTCCAATGGATACGGTAATCGGACAGACGCCGGTATCAGTTGTGGCAATTTGTGAGCGAATTTGCTCTGCAATTTGAGCGCCCTCTTCATAAGTGTATCCCATCAAAAATACTACAAATTCTTCGCCGCCCCAACGGATGACATAATCGGTGTCCTTTACATTTTGCTTAAGTGTATCGCTTAGGAGTTGAAGAATATGGTCGCCGGCCTCGTGTCCGTAGGTGTCATTGACTTCTTTGAATTTGTCCAAATCCATCATCAGAGTGATAACGTGTTTACTCGTTGAAAACTGAGGCTTTAATGTATGATAATTCTCATCAAAGATTTCGGTCAAAATATTGCGGTTGAATGCGCCGGTTAGCTGGTCGGTGAGAGCATCCTTTTCGATTTTCTTGACGACACGATAGTGATCAAGATAGGTTTTGTGATTGAAGAGGAGCATCAGTACACAACCGACAAAGAGCGGAGCGGCCAGTGTAATCATCATGTCGAAGGTTTCGTAGTGAATCCAGAGATTCGATACGATAATGTTTGCGAATAAAAGTCCGTGGGCAATCACGTGGTAAACAAGCGGCATTCCCATACCGACTGCGAGGAATGCAAAGTGCATGATAATGAAGCCTTCTCGCGCGAAGTCTCTGTTTGGCAGATACCAGATGGTCCAGATGGTAGCCCACATGGCGATGTGCGGAAAAAGATAATACAGGACTGCACCAACCCGGTAACTTTTGATTTTCGGATTGATGATGATCAGGATCAGCATTGGCACCAGCACCGAAAAGCGCGGAATCAAAGTCTCGGTGGCAAATCGTCCAAAAATCTGGCAGTCCGTGACAAAGTATGTTGTCTGCATCAAAACGGTAAGAATCGCAGAGTAGAAACTCAGCGTTCGATAATAATCAAATTTTGATTGATAAAAATCAGCCTTCTCTGATTTTGGAACGATAAAATTCAATTTCATGTAAAAACCTCTTATGAATAGTCACATACATAATTAAATACATAGTCTCACAAGCCTATTCTAACACGTGATTACGATTGCGTGAACAAATTTATCAAAGATGATGAAATATTGTATGAATCTGGCTCAGAGAGGATTTGCGGTGGTGAATTTCACATATCGTCTGGCACCGGAATACAGATTCCCATCATCATTGGAAGATACATGTATGGTATTTGACACGAACAACATTTTTGCAGTGGGTGATTCTGCCGGCGCACATCTTTTGGGATTGTTTAGTGGAATGTGCACTAATCCGGAGTATGCAAAGAACTTCTCGTTTCATGCTCCAAAGCTTGGCGCCGCCCTGGTGAAAAACAAGGTGCCACATGAGTTTCACTATTATGGAGACGAAGAGCATGAATTAGGACATGTATTTATGCTACGCATTAAGGAAGAAGATGCAAGAATCTGCAATGATGAAGAATGTGATTACTTCCGCAAGATGATGCGATGATTGCCTAAAATTGATAATGCAAAAAAATGATATACACTTGGTCAGAAAAAACTGACCAGGTGTAATTTTTTTGCGTACTTGATATATTTTTTATACCACATATAATGAAGGTGACCAGAATCATAAAGGAGAGTGTACAATGAGTAAAACAGTCATCATTGGTGGTGTTGCAGCAGGCGCAAGTTGTGCGGCTCGTCTGCGCAGATTAAAGGAAGACGAAGAAATCATCTTGTTGGAAAAAGGTCCGTATATTTCTTACGCAAATTGCGGATTGCCTTATCATGTGGGCGACGTTATCAAAAACAGAGAAGATTTGCTCGTGATGAAAAAGCCGATTATGGAGAAGCGTTTTCATATCGATGTGCGTGATAATAGTGAAGTTACCGAAATTAATCGCGCCCAAAAGACCGTGAAAGTTCGCGAAAACTCCGGAAAGGAATACGAAGAATCTTACGATCATCTTGTAATTGCGACCGGTTCTTCTCCGGTGAAGCCTCGCATTGAAGGCATTGATTCCGCAAGAGTCAAGACACTTTGGACCGTTCCGGATACTGACGAAATCAAGGCAATGATTTCAGAGCAGAATGTAAAGCGTGCCATTGTGGTAGGTGGCGGTTTCATCGGCCTTGAAATGGCAGAGAATCTGCATCACGCAGGGCTTAAGGTTGCAATTGTGGAGGCTGCAGACCAGGTGATGGCTCCACTTGACTACGAGATGGCGCTGCTTTTAAACGAGAATATTCGCGCAAATGGCGTGAAGCTGGTATTGGGCGATGGCGTTTCAAGCTTCGCAGAACAAAAGGACGAAATTGTAGTAAATTTAAACAGTGGCAAAGCATTGGCAGCAGATTTGGTTATCCTCGCCATCGGTGTTCGCCCAAATAGCGAGCTTGCAAAGGCAGCAGGTTTGGAATTAAACGAGCGAGGTGGCATCAAGGTAGATGCGCATATGAGAACCGCAGATGAAAATATATATGCAGCAGGTGATGTTGTGGAAGTGGATGACTTCATCTTTGGAGATAAGACCATGGTTCCACTTGCAGGACCTGCAAACAAACAGGGACGCATCGTTGCGCATCAGATTGCCGGATTCGAGACAACCTATCAGGGAACCCAGGGATCCTCTGTGGCAAAGGTTTTTGATTTGACAGCGGCATCCACCGGTGCAAATGAAAAGGCTTTGCAGAAAAGAGGCATGGTGAAGGATCAGGACTATCGTGCGCTGATTATCACACAGAATTCTCACGCCGGATATTATCCTGGAGCAAAGCCATTGATTTTAAAGATGGTATTCTCTATGGATGGAAGCAAGATTTACGGTGCTCAGATTGTAGGAAAAGACGGCACAGACAAGCGCATCGATACCCTTGGAACTGCAATTCGCTTAGGCGCATCGGTATCTGATTTGACCAATCTGGAACTTGCATACGCACCGCCATATTCATCTGCAAAAGATCCGGTCAACATGGCAGGATATGTGGCTGAAAACATGTTGCGTGGATATGTATCCTTTGCAACCTGGAATGAGTTGGAAACCAATCCGGATGTGGTTGCATTGGATGTGCGCGAAGACATGGAACTGAAGATGTTCTCCATTCCGGGTGCGCAGCATATTTCGCTTAGCATATTGCGCGAACATCTTGATGAGTTAGATTCAAACAAGCAGTATGTTGTATTTTGTGCCATCGGCGTGCGTGCATATAATACCGCAAGATTATTGCAACAGCATGGATTTAAACATGTGAAGGTTTATCCTGCGGGAATGCGTTTCTACATGTCTACACATGTAAAGGAAGATGAGAAAACAGATGAATTTGTCTGCAAATTTTAACGCAGTCGGGGCTTGTACCCCGACTGCGTTAAAATATGTTACGGATGTGAAAGCACCATACTGTCGCTGACAGATTCTTCTCCCGCAACTTCTTCGAATTTGTGAAGGAGTTGCTCTACGGTTAAGTGCTTCTTTTCTTCTCCGGAGATATCTACCACAATCTTTCCGTCGTTTAGCATAATTAAACGATTGCCATGTGTGATGGCATCAGACATATTGTGAGTAACCATCATTGTAGTTAAGTGATCGCGCTCTACGATGCGGTCAGTTGCTTCGAGAACCTTTGCTGCAGTCTTTGGATCCAGTGCTGCAGTATGCTCATCTAAGAGCAAAAGCTTAGGCTTTTTCATGGTGGCCATCAAAAGGGTTAATGCTTGTCTTTGTCCACCGGAGAGAAGGCCGACCTTTGCAGTCAAACGATCTTCCAAACCTAAATCTAAGAATTTTAAAAGTTCACGATATTCTTCACGTTCTTTAGAGGTAACACCCCAGCGAAGGGTGCGGCGCTGTCCGCGTCGTGCTGCCAATGCCATATTTTCATCAATCTGCATTCCGGCAGCAGTTCCTGTCATCGGATCCTGGAATACGCGACCGAGGAAAGGTGCGCGCTTGTATTCGCAAAGTCCTGAGACATCTTTTCCATCGATTAAGATGGCGCCGGAATCCACCGGCCAAACACCGCAAATCGCATTCATAATCGTGGATTTGCCGGCTCCGTTACCTCCGATGACAGTACAGAAATCACCGTCATTCAGGGTAAAACTTACATTGTCTAAAGCGACCTTCTCGTTGATGGTTCCGGGATTGAAGGTCTTTGAGATGTTTCTTACTTCTAACATTATTTGACCTCCTTATCTAATCCCTTTTTGATATTCTCCTTCGCGATGCGCGAGAAAGAACTTTGTCTTTGCTGCTTCAAATATGGTACTGCGAGGAAAATTGCAACCACAATCGCGGTCAAAAGCTTCATATCGTTTGCAGGGAACTTGAGCCAAAGGACAAACACATATACCAGATAGTAGATGATGCTTCCCACAACCACGAAGGACAGACGCAATACGAAGTTCATGCGCTTGCGGAAAATTGCTTCGCCAAGCACTGCTCCGATGATGACTGCGGCAAGTCCTACGACGATGGCACCACGACCCATGTTGACATCAGCAAATCCCTGATATTCAGACAAGATACCGCCGGCTAAAGCAACCATACCATTGCTGAGAGCAAGTGTGATGACCTTCATTCTGCCGGTGTTGATACCCTGTGCACGGGACATCTTAGGATTGATACCGGTTGCACGGATGGCGGAACCCTGTTCTGTTCCGAGATACCAATACAGCAATGCGATGACGATTGCACAAACTGCTAACATCACCAGAATGGTTCTGGTGGAGTGAATGATATTGGATGTGATCAGAGGGTGAACCGTGTTGACATTGATTGCGCGGTTAGCCATACCCATGATATTCAGGTTAATGGAGAAAAGAGCAATCTGCGTCAAAATTCCTGCCAAAATATCCGGAATACCGAGTAATGTATGAAGCAGACCTGTAATCAAACCTGCTACTACGCCGACCAAAAATGCAAAAATCAAAGAGGCTTCCGTGTTCCAGCCGTTCATTACAAGCATGATGGTGACTGCACCACCTGTCGCAAACGAACCGTCTACGGTTAAGTCTGCAAAGTTTAGCATTTGATAGGTGAGAAATACACCCAATGCCATGATTCCCCAGATTAATCCCTGTGCAATTCCGCCGGGGCAGGCGCGCCCCAATGCTGCAGGATCCAGAGACAGAAAATATGCTGCCATTATAAAATCCTCACTTTCGTCTTAAAGATTTCTAAATAATAGATTATTCTTCAACCTCGATAGCTTCATAATCGGATGGCATTGTCATACCGATTGCTTCAGCATAAGCAGCGTTGTATTTCTTGGTAGTAGCGGAAGCATACTGGATTTCCATAGTGGCAGGATCCTTTCCGTTTACCAAAATATCTGCTGCCATTTCACCGGTTGCGTATCCTAAATCATAATAAGAAATGGAAAGAGTTGCAAGTCCGCCGGAAGCAGTCATGTTCTCTTCGCCGCAGATGACAGGAATTCCTGCAGGCTGGCATACGTTTGTTACGATTGTCATATTAGATGCTGCAGTATTGTCGGTTGGAATGTAGAATACGTCACATTCTGAAGCTGCGCTTGTTACAACAGCCTGCATATCATTGGAATCAGAGAAGGTATATTCCTTATAAGCAACCTTATCTTCATCTAAATAGCCTTCAATCTGCTTTGCCTGATAGCTGGAGTTTGCTTCTGCAGAGCAGTATAAAATAGCAACCTGCTTTACATCCGGGCAAAGTTCTAAGATCATATCTTCCTGCTGATCAAGCGGTGCCAAATCAGAAGTTCCGGAAACGTTGATTCCTGAGGTGCCGCCCCAACCTTCCATAGATAATGCAGTTGCATAATCGGTAATGGAAGTTCCAAGAATCGGAATGGAATCGGTAGCAGATACAGCAGCCTGAAGAGCAGGTGTTGCATTTGCCATAATCAAATCATAATTGTTTGAAACAAATCCTGTTACGATGGTAGAACAGGTAGCGGAATCGCCCTGTGCATTTTGATAATCAAATGTAACATCGTCGCCGAGCTTTTCGGTCAAAGCATCCTGGAAGCCTTGTGTAGCGGCATCCAATGCTTCATGCTGTACCAGCTGACAAATACCAACTGTGTATTTTGCATCAGAGTTTACTGTGCTAGAGCTGGAGCTCTGAGTGTTTGATGCTGCGTTGCCACCACAAGCAACTGTGGAAAGGCTCATAACACAGCAAAGAGTTGCTGCAATCAGTTTCTTTTTCATGTAATTGTCTCCCTTAAAAATATAAAAAAATAGAGTCTATGCCACTTTAAATGACTAAAGTAAATGATACTCTATTTTTGTTCGTTTTTCAATGCATACAACGCGGTTTAGGTATGAAAATAAGTTATATCTTCGATTCACTCAGGTTTGCATCAGTTACCATTCACAGTCTGTATTATGATAAACATCCTCAGCCAATAGACCCGGTACCCCCCTTCACAATTTTGCGAATATTATAGGTTTTCAATATGCAAAAGGCGAGCATCACACATGTCTATCAGGATGCGAGCTTTTGCATATATGAAAACCAAAATATTCTTGCAAAGTGAAGGGGGGTACCGGGTTTATGGGCTGAGGATACTAGACAATACATGCTGTGAATGGTAACTTGCATTAAACAGCAGGGATATTTATGGGACAAACATTGAATATACTAAAGATAGATAGAGAAATCAAAAATATAACAAGAAGGGAGAAGGCTATGAACGTAAAACAGAAGAGAATCTTAATTATTTCGGTACTAATAATGTATATCCTGTTTGAAATCTGGTTGAGCATTGACTATAAATCAAATCCCCAAAAAAAGGTTTGGGAATTAAACAATAGCTCTGATTCTTATCCTACATCCTCGTACAGTTATAGAGGCGAAAAAAGCACCGGATATACCGGACAATCAAATAGTAATAAAGCTTTGAAATCCCGAACGCAAAACTACGACGATGGATATAATGATGTCTACGAAGAGGATGATTACGACCAAGAACGGTACGAAACAGATGATGATTATGCATCAGGTGTGGATGATGCTATGGAAGATGTGGGAGGCTGGTAAGTCTGAGGATGAGCTATTCAAGTCTCGCTCGCGAGACTTGGCGCGAGATTTGCGTCAGCGTAGCTGACATATTTCATATGCAAATCTCTGCGCACCCTCGCGGAGCGTTTATCTCAGTCGGAGATTATAACCCCTACCTTCGCTTCGCTTAGAGGAAGGGGGCTTATCCGACTGAGATAACTTGCGGTGAGTATGAGTATTTATTCTTGACAGAGGGGGAAAGGGTTTGCTACAGTTTTGTGTAGAGCGTATTGGGCCATGTAATGGTAAAGGAGAAAAAAATGGCAGAGAAGAAAATCCCTTATAAAATTTATTTAGAAGAAAATGAGATGCCGAAGGATTGGTATAATCTGAGAGCAGATATGAAGAATAAACCGGCACCGCTTTTGAATCCGGAGACCAAGAAACCCATGACTGCAGAGGATTTGGCACCGGTATTCTGTGATGAATTAATTCAGCAGGAATTAGATGAGACAACTGCTTATATTCCGATTCCGGAAGAAATCCGAGATTTCTATAAGATGTATCGTCCATCACCGCTTGTCAGAGCTTATTGCTTAGAGAAGAAACTTCAGACTCCGGCAAAGATTTATTATAAATTCGAAGGAAATAATACCAGCGGAAGTCATAAATTAAATTCCGCAATTGCGCAGGCGTATTATGCAAAGAAGCAAGGTCTTAAGGGTGTTACCACAGAAACAGGCGCAGGCCAGTGGGGAACCGCTCTTTCTATGGCATGTTCTTACTTTGATTTGGACTGCAAAGTCTATATGGTAAAGTGCTCTTATGAGCAGAAGCCGTTCCGTCGCGAAGTGATGAGAACCTATGGCGCATCTGTTGTGCCTTCACCATCAGAGACCACCGAAGTTGGTAAGAAGATTCTTGCAGCACATCCGGGAACAACAGGAAGTCTTGGTTGTGCCATTTCGGAAGCTGTTGAAGTGGCAACCAAAAATCCAGGTTACCGCTATGTGTTAGGAAGTGTATTAAATCAGGTCATGCTTCATCAGTCAGTCATCGGACTTGAGACAAAGGCTGCCCTTGATAAGTATGATGTGAAGCCGGATATCATCATCGGCTGTGCCGGCGGCGGTTCAAACTTAGGTGGTTTGATCGCACCATTTATGGGAGAAAAGCTCAGAGGCGAAGCAGACTATCGCTTCATCGCAGTAGAACCGGCTTCCTGCCCAAGCCTTACAAGAGGCACTTATGCATACGATTTCTGCGACACCGGAATGATTTGTCCGTTGGCGAAGATGTATACCTTAGGAAGCGGCTTTATTCCTTCTGCAAATCACGCAGGCGGATTGAGATTCCACGGAATGAGCCCAATCCTTTCCAAGTTATATGATGACGGATTGATGGAAGCAGTCAGCGTTGAGCAGACTTCCGTATTCGATGCAGCAGAAACCTTTGCACGAATCGAAGGAATCTTACCGGCACCGGAGAGCTCACATGCAATTCGCGTTGCCATCGACGAGGCATTGAAGTGCAAAGAAACCGGTGAAGAGAAGACCATCGTCTTCGGTCTGACCGGAACAGGATACTTTGATTTGTTTGCATACGAGAAGTTCAACAATGGAGAGATGAGCGATTATATCCCAACGGATGAAGAAATCGCAGCATCAATCGCACAATTGCCACAGGTATAAATATCTTAATATAAATATCTTATCAGAGGGTTCATTTTCTTAAATGAATCCTCTTTTTGTATTCACATAAAAGATATGGCATAATGTTGTTATAGAGAGCGCAAAGGGGGAGAAGGGTATGGCAAACATCAATGAAATCTTAAAAGACCATCAAACCATTGCAGTGTATGGCTTGGGAACTGAGACGCCGAGATTTTTGCAGGAATATGGTTCACTTACGACCGTGGTAGGCCTGTTGGATGGCTATCGCGTAGAAGGAGAACTCTACGGCTATCCGATTTTGACCATGGAAGAAGCTTTAGAGCGAGATATCTCAGCAATCATAGTGGTTGCGCGACCGGGCTCCTGCAAAGTGATTGCAAAGAACATCGGAGAGATATGCAAATCCCATGGCGTGGCGCTTTTTGATGTGCGTGGAAAAGATCTGTTGATGAAGAAAGAAATCTCCTATGATTTTTCCGGAGTGGAGGCGCAACGTAAAACTGCGCTGATCGAAAAGATGAAATCCGCAGAGGTGATTAGTTTTGACCTGTTTGATACGCTGGTGATGCGTCAGTGCGAGCACTATACGGATGTATTTGAATTGGTGGATGCGAAGCTGCGCGAACAGGAAATCGAGATTCAGGAATTTGCGGTCATCCGAATGGCAGCCGAAAAAGAGCTGTCTAAGAATGCGGCGCCGACGCTGGAGGCAATTTACGAACGCGTGCTGGAACTGGCCGGCCTTGGGTATGTGATGCCGCCGGAAAAGATGGCAGCCCTTGAGTGGGAAGCAGACTTGGCGCTGATTGTTCCACGACCGAGTATGGTGGAGCTGTTTGACCGGGCCTGTGCAGACGGAAAACGCGTGTGCATCACGACGGACAGCTATTATCATCAGGAGCAAATACGGCAACTGTTGCAGAAAGCGCATATTCTCGGATACGAGAAGCTGTTTGTATCATCGGAATATAATACAGCAAAGACAGGCGATTTATTTGAAAAAGTGCGTGCTTTAACCGATGGCATTGTGCTTCATATTGGCGACGACGAATGGGCAGATGTGGAATGCGCGATTGCCCACCATTTATCGGCATTTCGAGTTTATTCTGCGGAAGATTTGTGGGAATCTCTTGGCGGATTGGGCATCGATTCCATCTGCGATCCAAAATCGCGCAGTCTCGCAGATCGCATCAAAATCGGACTGGTTCAGTGCCGATTGTTTGCAGATCCGTTTTGCTTTGAAAAGGAAAATCTTGCGGTTGCCAGCGCAAAGGATGTGGGATATTTACTTTGCGGACCTATGATTTCAGATTTTGTGATTTGGATGAAAAAGCAGATCAACGAGCAAAAAATCGAACAGATTTTATTTGGAGCCCGCGATGGATATTTGATCGAACGGCTTTATCGCAAATTGGATACAAAAACAAGAGAATGCTATTTCCTGACCTCGCGAACTGCGGCGATTCGTGCGGGAATGGAAACGGAAGAAGATATCGCATATGTTGATGGAATGAAATATTTTGGATCCATGGAAGAAGAAACCAAGATTCGCTTTGGCGTGGATTGGGCAGATGCGGATCAGCGCACCAGAACACAGGCAATCTTGGAGGCGGCAAAGCAACAGCGCCGGAATTATCAGGATTATATCAAGAGTATGCCGATTGCGGATACCAAACTGGCATTCTTTGATTTCGTGGCGAAAGGAACTACGCAACTGTATTTGAGCAGATTGTTCAGACAGCCGATGAAGGGATTTTATTTCCTGCAATTAGAACCGGAATACATGGCAGACAAGGGTCTTGAAATTCAGCCGTTCTACAGTCAAAGCGAAAAGGATGACAGCGCAATCTTCGATCATTATTACATTTTAGAGACGATGTTAACGGCGCCTGATCCGCAGTTGATGGAATGGGAGGCCGGTGGCAATCCGGTATTTGCGGAAGAAACCAGAAGTCAAACAGATATCGAATGTTTCGGCCGGGCGCAAGAGGGAATCGAAGAGTTTTTGGATGATTTGATTCGCATCCTGCCACCGCAGGCTTTAGAGGTGAATAAGGCGCTGGATGAAGCGATTTTGGCGCTGGTGGGACATGTGCGGATTACGGATAGTGATTTCCTGCAGTTGACGGTGGAAGATCCGTTCTTTAAGCGCATGACAAATTTAACCGATTTATTGTAAAAAGAATCAAGAATCATTTATACTAATCTTAACATTAGTAAACAAAATAAGAGAAGGCAGAATTTAAAGGAGAATTTTTCAATGAAATGGCATAAATTTTTTGCATGGGCAGCGGTTTTTTGTTTTGCTATGGCAATGATTACGGGATATAAGAGAAAGTAGGAAATGCGACTCTATTATAAAAGACAATGCCTCGAGATGCTCGACACGATTCAGGAGGCAAACGACGAAATCATATCTGCAATTGAAAACGGACGAATACAGGAAGCAATCGGTTTGTTGGAAGAGACCCAGCAAGCCGTTATTGGCGTGGGAAATTCCATCGAAAGCGCCCAGGGGGAAGGAACGGATGCGGTTCATGCCTTGGAAAACTATTGTGAATGCGCTTATCAATGCCATGAAGCCTTGTGCAACGCAAAAGCAGTAAATACCGGAGAAATGTCAGGATTGCTTCATCAGTGGATTCAAAAAGCAGGAATAGAACTTCGTGATGTCATTCCGACAGAGCGGGAAGTGGTATTCCTTCCGTATAAGGCGTCCATGTGGGATTCCTTAGAAAGCGAATGGCGCCGACTTGTAAAAGAAGAAAACTGTATGGCATATGTGATTCCAATCCCGTATTTCGATAAAAATCCGGATGGATCACTTGGCGAAATGCATTATGAAATCAAAGACTTCCCCAAAGATGTGCCGGCCATTCGATACGAGATTTATGATTTTGAAAATCGCCATCCGGATGCGATTTATATTCATAATCCATATGATGATATCAATATCGTCACCACGGTACCGCCGTTTTTCTATTCTTCAAATTTAAAGGAAATGACGGAGGAACTGGTTTATATCCCATACTTTGTATTGAGGGACATCGATCCAAAGGATACAAAAGCTGTGGAGAATGTACGTCATTTTGTCATGGTTCCGGCGGTGAAAAATGCGGATCGCGTGATTGTACAGTCCGAAAATCTCAAACAAATCTATGTCAACACCATGACTGCAATCGAGGGAGAAGCGCGTCGTGCCTATTGGGAAAACAAGATTGAAGGCACCGGTTCGCCAAAGTTTGATCGCGTAGAGAATCTAAGGGAGGAAGATTTCGAGATCCCGGATGAGTGGAAAGCGTTGATGATAAAGCCGGATGGTACCAGGAAGAAAGCACTTTTGTACAATACCGGAGTGACAGCTTTCATCAATTTAGAAGAGAAGATGATGCAAAAGATTCATGATACCTTGGATTTGATGAAGCAGTATCAGGACGAGTTTGTGCTTTGGTGGAGACCGCATCCGCTTATGGAGGCCACCATTCGCAACATGGAGCCGCAACTTTGGGAGGAGTACTCCCGCACGGTGGAGGAGTATAAAGCTGCCGGATGGGGCATTTATGATGATACGCCAAACCTGGACAGAGCAATTGCATGTACAGACGGCTATTACGGAGACACAAGCTCTCTGGTGCAACTTTATGAAAAAACGAAAAAGCCGATTATGATTCAACGATGTTTGGAATAAGAAAAGTGCTTTATGCTTGAATAAAACTAGTACTAAAGATATAATTAGCCTAGATATTGCTTTTTTAGTTATCAAATGTGGGGAAGGTAAATAAGATGAATGAAAGGCAAGTAAAACGAGCTTCCATCGTACTGATTGTATTGGTTTTCGCTACAATTGCAAGCGGGGTTATTCACTTTTTGTACGTTAGCGCGGTGAATCAGCGCATTCATACAGTGGATTGCGCCACAGAGCAGGATCCGATTTATGCGGATATCCATTTTCGAGGGGATACTACATCCTCTTGGGAAAAGGAGGAATCCGGATTAATCGGAAGGATTTATGATGTAGTATTAAATAATAATTCAGAGCAACCGATTACAGATTGGACATTAACCATACATATCGCTGATTTCTGCTATATTAATCAATTCTGGAGCGGTGAGGTGGAAATTCACCAATATGCCGACGCAGGAATCGAAAAGGTGCAAACCCTTAATCTGGCAAATTATGATCCGGATGGGATCGAATTAGATTACATAACGGAAGATTCTGACTTGTTGATTCCATTATATCCGGAAGATTATGTCGTTTATCACCCATCAGAGCAATTCAAAGAAACAACATTAGTACCAAAAGAGAATAAGGTCGTCGGTGGTATTTTCTATTTCTGGGATGAAACGGATTTTACCAATTATACTTTGCGTTATCATATTTATCAAAAGTATAATTCAGGCTTGGGATTTTACCTGACATTTGGCTTAACCGGAATTACGATTCTTTATGCGGCCATGATTATTGTGGCGAGATATGTTTATCGCAAATCCCAATACGAAAACCAGTTGAGATTATCAGGTATATCATGTCTTTCAGCATTATATTCCCTGGTATACGTTGTAGATATTGTGGAGCAGACCATTACACCGGTGGGAGTAGAATCCGTAAATGATAAGGAGCGTCCGCGTCATCTTTCGGCACAAGCACAATTTGATAATTTATTCTCATTCGATCCAAAGGAAGTATATCGTGAACTGACTTTGGAATTCGTGAATTTGGATACGTTACAGGATCGCCTGGAGTCGAGAAACAGTATTACGATGGAGTACGAAAGTGAACGATTCGGATGGAGTCGTTTGCAGTTTATCGTAATGGAGCGAAGTGAGACCGGTCGATTGAAGAAAGTGCTTTTCACAACGCAGCAGATCAAAGAAGAAAAGATGGAAATGGAACGTATTTTGAGCCAGGTGGAACAGGCGCAACTTGAGAGCAGTTCTAAGAGCGCATTCCTTGCAAATATGTCCCATGAAATCAGAACGCCAATCAATACAATTCTCGGATTGGATACCATGATTTTGCGCGAGAGCACCAATGAAACTGTCCGCCATTATGCACGTGATATTAAAGTGGCAGGAAATATGCTGTTGGCATTGATTAACAGTATCTTAGACTTCTCAAAAATGGAAGCAGGCAAGATGGAAATCATCGAAGGTGAGTATTCCATCAAGAAGCTGGTTTATGAAGCGGAGACGGTGGTAAGAAACCGCATCGAGAAAAAGAATCTGGCATTCCGCATCGAGGTCAGCGAGAATCTTCCGAGCAAGCTTTTGGGAGACGATGTGCGGATGAAGCAGGTTATCGTCAATTTGTTAACCAATGCGCTGAAATATACGGACCAAGGTGGAATTCGCCTTGGGGTATTCGGAAAAGAATTGGGAGATGGAAGAGAACATATTTTGATTTCTGTAAAAGATACCGGACTCGGAATCACACCGGAGAATCAAAAGAAATTGTTTGATCGATTCACCCGTTTTGACGAGAAGAAAAATCGCACCGTGGAAGGTACCGGAATCGGTATGAATCTGGTACAGGGATTGCTGAAAATGATGAATTCTCAGCTGAAGGTAGCCAGCGTATATGGCTCGGGAAGCGATTTCTATTTCGAACTGGAACAAAAAATCATCGATCCGACACCAATCGGAAAAGTGGATTGGGATCATATGGATGATTTGGATGACGAAGATTATCAGGTTTCATTTATCGCGCCAAAAGCAAATCTGCTGGTGGTAGATGATAATGAGATGAATCTGATGGTATTCGAGAATCTCTTAAAAGAAACCAAGATTCATATTGATAAAGCAATCAGTGGAATTAAGGCCTTAGAGATGGTCAAGGATAAAAAGTATGACATCATATTCTTAGACCATATGATGCCTGAGATGGATGGAATCGAGACATTCCGCCGCTTGAAGGAGGATTCAAGCGGAAAGAACTTTGAGACGCCTGTAATCATCCTCACAGCAAATGCATTGCACGGAGCAAAAGAAGAGTATCTCAAAGAAGGATTTACAGATTTCCTTGCAAAACCAATCGATGAAGATCGCTTAGAGGAAATCGTTCTTCAATATCTGCCGGAGAACCTGGTTGAAGAAGGCAAGCGCAAGGTAGCCAAGAAGCCGGAAATGGACAACGAGGGCGCGCTTCCGGAAATCGAAGGCGTAGATGTTACCTATGCATTGAATCACAATGGAAGTGTGGATGGCGCTCTTCGCGTGATGCAGCAGTTTGCGCAAGTTGGAAAGATGGATGAGCAAGAGTTGCGAGATTATATGCTTAAGCTTCAGAAAGATGAAAAAGATGCGGATGCGTTGAATTCTTATCGAATTAAAGTACATTCCATGAAAACTTCTGCAGCATTATGTGGCGCGTTGCAAGTCTATGGCTCCGCAGCACAGCTGGAGATGGCAGCACGTAAGGCTCGCGTAAGGCAGATTGTAGAAACCACGGAGTATTTCCTGGAAGGATGGTCTGCTTTGACAGAGCAGTTTAAGAATTTCTTCCGAATGAACGAAACAATCGATAAGAAAGAAGGAGATATTCGCCCGGAAGCACTCATCAGTCTATTGGATCAGCTTGTGACCAGTATGAATGCGTATGATGTGAAAAGTGCGGATGCGATAATAGAAGAGCTTGGAACATATACAGATGATGCCAAGTTGCAGGAGTCGCTTGAGACCCTTAGGGGTGTGGTGGCAAATTTGGATGCCCCAAAATGTGAAGAAATATGTAGGCAAATTAAAGGAGAGTAAGGTTACAAGGGAGTCGTGATATGGATGAAAAAAATCAGGTATTATTTTTAATTGAAAGCAGCATATCCTTTGTCAGCCGTGCATTAAAAGGATTTCTTGAGGAAAAAGAAATCCTTACGGATGTATTGGAAATTAAAAAGAGCATATCGGAGCATCCGAAGGAGATGCCACCGCTTGTGGTTGTGGATGCAAATGTTTTAATGGAGCATTCGAAGGAGCGCGTTTTCTTATATGACTTTTGCATTGAGCATGGTGCGAAATTTGTCATCATGGGAGAACAGGAAGAAATCGATGAAGTAAGCGCAATCACAGCCCCTTCATTGATTGCAAAAACTTTGATTCGCCCGATCAATGCAAAAGAAGCTGCAGATGCAATCGACGAATTGTTGGGAAAAATCAAGAACAACGAGATACGGAAGAGCATTATGGTGGTAGATGATTCTCCTACATTTCTTCGCACGGTATTGGAATGGCTTGAAAACGATTATAATGTTCAGATTTGTCCTTCCGCAATGGCTGCAATCAAGTTGATTTCGGCGAAAAAGCCGGATTTGATTTTGCTAGATTACGAAATGCCTGTATGCACCGGAGCACAATTTCTTGAAATGTTAAACAGCGATGCAACGGATGTCAGACCGCCGGTCATCTTTTTGACTTCAAGAAATGATCAGGAAACAGTAAGAGAATTGTTGGCACTGAAACCTGAGGGCTATTTGCTCAAGACACAACCAAAAGAGTCTATTATGAATAGCATTCAGATGTTCTTTAACAAACTCGCGAGCGAGTCTTGACACGAACAAGGAGATACGCTTGTTATGATTAGTATACTATACGAAGTACTATTAATGATTTCGATACTGGTTTTGGTATATATGGCCGGTAAAAATTACGAACAGATTGATATACGATATTGGACCATCGTAGTTTTGGTTCCGCTGATTTTGTTAGGCTATTGGCTCAAAACCAAAGTGACAACTCCGGAAGCGGCAAAGGTAACCTTCGCATATATTTATCTGGACAGTACGGTACTTTTAACCGTTATCTTGTTTGCAATTTTGTATTTTATGAAAATTCATGTCAAAGCATGGATAAAAGTATTGGCTTATGCATTAGCCTTTGGCCATATGATTATCGTTTGGAACGGCATTGATGATGAATCCTATTACAAGTCTATCACCTTGATTGATACCGGTCTGGGAATTGCAACCAAAATGGAAAGTGGACCAATGAAATCAATTCACTGGGTATATTTGGCCGCTATCTTCTTGGCAATTGTATCCATTATCATAATGGCATGGATTCGAAGAGGTACCTTTTCACGAAAAACATTGATCGTATATACCGTATTGTTGTCAATCGGTCTGCTTTTGTATGTCGTAGAAACATTTGCGGATGTGGATTTCTCTATGCTGCCGGTTCTATATGTGATTGCCGATACCATCATAGCGATAAGCTATGATCATGATCATGCCCACGATATCACCAGCATAGTGTCAAAGCAGCGGGAAGATGATACACGCTTAGGCTATCTCGCCATCGATTTGAAAGGACAGTATTTAAGCTGCAACAACAAGATCTTTGATTTCTTTCCGGAAATGCAAATGCAGGTTGTGGATACCAAATTAAAAGAAGGCACAAATGTTGCAAAGGTCGTATATAGCTTGCTCGAAGAATATCAGGAACGCAAGGTAGGCTTTAAAAATTTCAAGGTTGGAGAAATGGACTGCCAATGCGAAATTTCTGAATTTACCATCAATAAAAGCAGTAAAGTTTTAGGCTATCTGCTTGATGTACGCGATATCACCGAGGAGCAGCATGTGCTTCAGGTTATGCAGGATTACACAGATAGCTTAAACGAAGAAGTCGCTCAGAAGACGGAAAACATCAAAAATATCCAAGAGACAGTTGTTGTCGGCCTGGCAAATATGATTGATAACCGAGACAACAACACCGGTGGTCATGTAAAGAGAACCAGCGACATCATCCGCATTTTGGTGGAAGAAATCCGAAAGCAAGGCCTGTATCAGCTCGATGATGTCATGTCGCAAGATATTATTCGTGCCGCGCCTATGCACGACTTAGGAAAGATTACAATCGAGAATTCGATTTTAAATAAACCTGGAAAACTTACAGACGAAGAATATGCCATCATGAAGACACACTCCGCAAAGAGTGGCGAATTCGTCCATATCATTTTGGACGATGTGGAGGAAGAACATTTCGTGAATGTGGCCTTCAATGTAGCGCGCTATCACCACGAGCGCTGGGACGGACGCGGATATCCGGATGGACTTGTGGGCGAAATGATTCCGGTCGAGGCAAGAATCATGGCCGTAGCAGATGTATATGATGCGCTAATCAGTGATCGCTGCTATAGAAAGGCTATGAGCGTACCTCAAGTAACGGAAATTATGACGGAAAGCATGGGAAGTCAGTTTGACCCGAATATGTATCCGATTTTCTTGGGATGTAAAGATCGACTTGAAGCTTATTATCGTTCTGAAAAAGAATCATAGGATTAAAAAAATAACAAGATTCAAAAATCATAGGATGCAAATGAATTAAGAATCACTTATAATAAAAAAGGTGAGTTATAAGATGAATATTTAGGAGGAAATTGTAATGAAAACATGTTCAAATTGTGGTGCACAAATGGACGATTATGCAGCTGCATGTCCATCATGTGGTACAGCAGCAGGAAATGCTCCACAACAGAGCTATCAACAGCCGAACTACCAGCAGCAGGGTTACCAGCAGCAGGGTTATCAACAACCGAACTATCAGCAGCAGGGCTATCAGCAGCAGGGCTATCAGCAGCAAGGCTATCAACAGCAAGGTTACCAACAACAGGGTTACCAGCAGCAAGGATATCAGCAACCATATCCAAACAACGGAATGAATCAGGGAAATAGCACACTTGCAACAGTAGTTAAGATTTTTATGATTCTTGGTTGCGTATCAATTGGTTGGTCCATCATTCCATTGGCATGGTGCATTCCAATGACAGTGGTATGTTTCCGCAAATTAAACAACAATGAACCAATCGGAATTGGATTTAAGATTTGTACATTATTATTTGTAAATCTGGTCGCAGGAATTTGCTTGCTCTGCATGCAAGACGAGCAACCACGCTATTACTAATTCCTTAGAGCATTTTTTAAATATGAGTATGTTTGAACAAGCAGATCGAAATATCGGTCTGCTTGTTTTTTTGTTTTATCTGATGCGGGAGAGCGGTCAGCAGAAACAGGACAAAAATGAAAAGATGCTGACCAATCATCGCCAGCGCAGGAGAGCGGTCAGCAGAAGAAGGCGAAAAAAGAAAAATTGCTGACCAATCATTGCTGGTGCGGGAGAGCGGTCAGTAGAAACAAGCGAAAAGGGAAAATCTGCTGACGAATTCCTCCCCGCCCGGAAGAGCGGTCAGCAGAACAAGTAAAAAAGGGAAAATCTGCTGACGAATTCCTCCCAGCCAGGGAGAACGGTCAGCAGAAGAAGGCGAAAAAAGAAAAGATGCTGACCAATCATCGCCAGCGCGGGAGAGCGGTCAGCAGAAACAGGTTCAAGTCTCGCTCGCGAGACTTGGCGCGAGATTTGCGTCAGCATAGCTGACATATTTCATATGCAAATCTCTGCGCATCCTTGCGGAGCGTTTATCTCAGTCGGATAAGACCCCTAACTTCGCTTCGCTTAGAGGAAGGGGTCTTATCCGACTGAGATAAAAAGGAAAAATTGCTATTTGCATCTTTTTAGGGTATGATTTTTCTATAGAAAATGATTTAGGAGTAACAAGAAATGAGTATTTTTGACCGCTTTAAGCGTGCGCGCAAGAAAGGATTGCCTTCCTATCTGGCGTATGTGAGCGCACCTGAGGTGAAGGAAACACAGGACATGCATCAGACGCTGAATGCATATGTAGATGGATATAAGAGAAAGGTATACCGAGGAACACACATTGATCGCGTTTTTGTACGCGCCAAGGATGAGATTAAGGAGATGACGGATGCTGAGATTGCGGCTTCTGTCAGAAATGGTTGGACTTACGAAAAGCAGGCGGTGTTCTTATTAAAGCGCTGTTTGGTACAGGAAATCCAGCAACCGAAATCAAATGTGCAAATGGCTGAAGTGTACGATTTTAATAAGCGATTGATGACAAGAGCAATTGAACTTAAAATCAGCACAAGAGGCCAGGCAAAAAGAGAGGATAAAGAGATGCGCCAGAGGTGTGGAATCTCAGAATAGAAGTCGGCCGTGATAGGCCGACTTTTTTTGTATAATAGGAAATTCCTTCGGATTTCCTATTATACAAGAAAGCACTCCGTGCAGGATGCGACTGGTGCGCAGATGAATATGCAAGCTAATGCTTGCGCGCTGCTGCGCATTTCCTCTAATTCACACAAATCCAATCATACGTGACATCTATGTTTATTGCGTGTCACTTGTGCAGGGGACAAATTTGAAGATGTATTGATTGAAACATTGAAATTCCGGTGTATATAATTAGGCTAACAGAAGAGCTCTTCTAAACAACACATGTGCAGACGTGCACGAGGATTATGTAAAAGGAGAAGGAAATGAAACAAAAGGTTCAAAGCTTCGGCCGTTTCTTAAGCGGAATGGTCATGCCAAACATCGGTGCATTCATAGCCTGGGGTTTATTGACTGCATTGTTCATCGCTTCGGGATACATCCCAAATGAAAAATTGAATACGATTGTTGGCCCAATGTTAACTTATGTACTTCCTACATTAATCGCTTACCAGGGTGGTAAGATGGTTGGAGGAGAGCGTGGAGGCGTCATGGGTGCAATCATGACAATCGGTGTCATCTGCGGAACAGAATATACCATGTTCATGGGTGCGATGATTGCCGGTCCGCTTGCAGGTTGGATTATCAAGAAATTCGATAAGGCAGTAGATGGAAAGATTCCTGCCGGATTCGAAATGCTGGTAAACAACTTCTCAGTTGGTATTTTTGGTTTGATTCTTGCAATCATTGGATTCTATCTGATTGGACCATTCATGGGTGCAGTATTAACCGTATTAAATGCAGGTGTAGAGGTTCTTGTAAATCACGGACTTCTTCCACTTGTTTCAATCTTTGTAGAGCCGGCGAAGGTACTCTTCCTGAATAACGCAATCAACCACGGAATCTTTACTCCGCTTGGAGCTGAGCAGGTTGTAAACGCAGGAAAGTCAATTTTCTACATGATCGAGACAAACCCTGGTGCAGGTACCGGTGTCCTTGTAGCATATATGCTTTTCGCAAAGGACAAAATTACAAAGACTTCTGCTCCTGGAGCTTTGATTATCCACTTCTTCGGTGGTATTCATGAGATTTACTTCCCATATGTACTTATGAACCCATTGCTTCTTTTAGCAACCATCGGTGGTTCAGTTGCAGCAATGTTCTTCAATACAATCCTTGGACTTGGTTTGACAGGACCTGCTTCACCGGGAAGTATCATCGCATACGTAGGTATGGCACAAAAAGGACAGCACATTTTAGTATTCTTAAGTGCAGTCATTGCAGCAGTTGTTTCATTCATCATTGCAGCTCCAATCATTCGTTTCTCAAATGGCAAGAAGTCATTGGAAGAATCAGCTGAGCAGATGAAGGCAATGAAGGCTGAAGCAAAAGGCGTTTCCGTTGACGAAGTACATACCATTGATGCAGTAAAGGCTGTAGCACCGGCTGATATCAAGCATATCGTATTTGCTTGTGATGCAGGAATGGGATCTTCCGCTATGGGCGCAACCGTATTAAAGAAAAAGTTAGCTGCAGTCGGACGCTCAGATATCGAAGTCAATCATGCTTCCGTATCCGACATTCCGGCGGGCACACAGATCGTGGTAACACACAAGGATTTACAGGAAAGAGCAAGAAAGAGTGCTCCAAATGCTCGTCTTGTATTGATTTCCAACTTTATGTCAGCACCTGAATATGATCAGCTGGCACAGGAACTTGCAAATAACTAATCAACAGTAACGTCATTCTTAGAAAGCGGGGAACGTGCTGATGAATATGACAACGAGAATTCATCAGATATTGAATATTTTGCTGGACAGCCGGGGGCAATCCCTGACTGATCAGAAAATTGCGGACCAAATTGGTGTCAGCAAACGCACGGTCCTTCGCGAGATGGACTCCATTTCCGAAGTGCTACGGGAGTATGGATTGGTTTTGGATAGAAAGAAAGGTGAGGGAAGTCGGATTTTGGGAGACGAGGAAGCGCGAGACAAATTGCGCAGATTCCTTGATGAACAAAAGCCGGCAGACCCGGCCGAAAAAGAAATCCGCAGAAATCAGTTACTGCTGTTATTGCTTGGAAGTAAGGAGCCGCAAAAACTTTATTATTATGCGCAGAAGCTTGGAGTAAGCGAGGCGACCATCAGCATGGATTTAGAAGCTGTGGAACCTTGGATCGAGGAATGTCATATGCGCATTCTAAAGAAGCCGGGTTACGGCGTGTCGCTGGAGGGCTCTGAAACAAATTTCAGGAATGCGCTTCAGCGACTGATCAGTGCAAATGTTTCAAATGAGTCTGTACGCGAATTCCTGAGGAATGGTAGCAATGTAGTATTGCAATCCCTCAGACAAAACAACACTGACGACAACATTTACCGTTTAATGAACGGCGAAATCCTGAGTCGTGTGCAGACCGTGATGGAACAGATTGAAAGTGATCATCTAAGACGCCTGGCATCTGAGGCTTATGTGGGTCTTATCATCCATATCACCATCGCCGTGGAACGTATTTTGCAGGGTGAAGTGATGGAAACAGAGGAGCATATCAGCGAACTGTTTCGCCTGGATGATGACACAGAACTGGCACAAACCATTGCAAAGGGTTTGGAAGAGGAGTTTGAGATTACAATTTCCGGACAGGAAGTGCAAAATATCATGCTCCATATCAAGGGTGCGAAGATTCAATACTCCAACGGAGTTTCCGAGGAACAAATCGACACAGAAAAGTTGCTTGGAATTATTGATGCGATGATTGAATCCTATGATCCTGAAATCGCCAGCGAATTGAAGTACGATGAGGAATTTATACATGGTCTTTTGATGCATTTAAAGCCTGCCATCGTACGTTTGCAATATCAAATGAACATTCACAATCCGCTTTTGGAGGAGATTCGGAGCGAGTATCCGGATATCTTTGCAAGATGCAAAAAAGTGGCTGAAGTCATTAAAAAAGAATTTCATACAGAGGTTCCGGATTCTGAAATCGGATATTTGACCATGCACTTTGGTGCTGCCGAGGAAAGAATCCGAGACCGAAAGTATACCAGTAGATGTGTTCACATCGGAGTGATTTGCGCCAGTGGCTTTGGTCTTGCGAGACTGATGATGGCAAAGCTGTCACGGGAACTAAAAAACGAAGATGTGCAGCTGATTGCCCTTGGCATCGATGAACTGACGCCTTATGTGACAAGCAGAACCGACTTTTTCTTATCGAGCTTAAATATCGAAGGAAGTAAGGTGGATGTGGTGCCGATTTCTCCACTTGTAACAGCAAGGGATGTGGAAATCATCAGAATGAAAATCGCTGAGTATGCGCATATGCCGGCGAAAACACCGGAGACGGATTTTACCAGACAACTGGATGAAATCAATTATATAACAGCAAAAATCAAAGGAGTGCTTCGACGCTATCGGCATACAAAATTGCCGGAGGAGATGAATTTGGATGAGGTGCTCGAGACGCTTGCGGAAAAGATTACAGGCAATCGGATGAGTTCTATGGTCCTGTATGCAGATTTCAAAAAGCGTGAGAAGATTATGAGTCAGCTTTTTCCTGAATTGGGATTCGGCCTATTTCATTGCAAGAGCAGAGCGGTGAACGAATGCAGTATTCTAACTGCCACAGCTCGCAGCCGGACAGGATTTACGGATGAAAGCATGAAACACATTAAAGTTATCATCTGCATGACAATGCCGGATGATGACGAAGTCAAAGAAAACGGAAAAATGCTGGGAGAAGTCAGCAGCGCCCTGATTGATCAGGATGATTTCCTGCCGCTGATTGAAACCGGAGACACAGAAGAGATTCGTAACAGAATCCAAAACATTTTAAGACACTATTTCAATGGATTTTTAAATCATTTTTAGTGCAGAAAATCGGAGGTAATAAGAGCCATGGTATTAGAGAGAGCGAATATAAAGATCAACTGTACACCAAAGGCTAAGGTGGATATCATCCGCGAAATCGGAACGATGTTCTATGAGCAGGGCTATACAAGCGAAGCTTATATTCAGGCCATGGTGGATAAAGAAGAGGTTTTCAATACAAACATTGGAAACGCAATTGCCATTCCGCACGGTGTCGAAGCTGCGCGCAGTGAGATTAAGAAAACAGGTATGATTCTGCAGACTTATCCGCAGGGCGTGGACTGGGGAAACGGCGAAAAGGTAAAGGTTGTCATTGGAATTGCAGCAGTCGGTGATGAGCATCTGGATGTGCTGACCAAGATTGCGATGACACTTTCAGATGAAGCGGAAGTGGAGCATCTTCTGTCCATGACAGAGGAGGAAATTTTCGTGCTGTTCGCAGCCGAATAGGGGTTGAAAGCAACTGTTAATGAATTTTTAGCATTAAGTGAAAGATAAACGATTAGGAAGATTAAGAGGTAGAGAATATGAAAGCAAAAGCAGTACGCATGTATGGAGAAATGGATCTTCGCTATGAAGAGTTTGAACTCCCACAGATAAAAGATGATGAAATCTTAGTAAAGGTCATCAGCGACAGTATTTGTATGTCAACTTACAAGCTTGCAAAGCAGGGAAAGAAACATAAAAGAGCACCGCAGGATATCGATCAAAATCCGATTATCACCGGACATGAGTGTTCCGGTGTGATTGTAGAGGTCGGTGAAAAGTGGAAAGATAAATATAAAGTAGGCGATAAGTGGGCACTTCAGCCGGCATTAAATTATCAGGGCAAATTGGATTCTCCGGGATACAGCTATCGCTGGTGTGGCGGAGATGCAACCTATTGCATCATGCCTCATGAAGTGATGGAATTAGATGCACTCCTTCCTTACAACGGAGAGGCATATTATCAGGCTTCTTTGGGTGAGCCAATGAGCTGTATTATCGGCGGATACCACGCAAATTATCATACCAATAAGCAAAATTATCAGCATGCAATGGGTACCAAGGTCGGCGGAAATATCCTGATTATGGGAGGCTGTGGACCGATGGGACTTGGGGCTGTCAGCTACGGATTATATACCGAGAACAAGCCTGCCAGAATCGTGGTAACTGATGTGGATGAGGCAAAGCTTGCTCGTGCAGCTGAGGTAATTTCACCTGAAGAGGCAAAAGCCAAGGGAATCGAGTTAATTTATTTTAATTCATCGGTAGAAAATGCTGAGCAGAAGCTTATGGATATTACAGACGGTCACGGATATGATGATGTATTTGTCTATGTTCCGATTAGACCGGTAGCTGAAATGGGTGATCGTCTTTTGGCATTCGATGGTTGCATGAATTTCTTTGCAGGTCCTACCGATCAGCAGTTTAAGGCAGAAATCAATTTATACAATTGTCATTATACAAGTACTCATATTTTGGGAACCACAGGCGGCAACAATGATGATTTGAAAGAAGCAATCGATCTTGCTGCACAGGGATTGATCAATCCTTCTGTTATGGTTACCCACATTGGTGGTTTGGATTCTGTTGCAGATACGACTTGCAACTTGCCAAACATCCCGGGAGGAAAGAAGCTGTGCTATACACAGATTGAACTCCCTTTGACAGCTCTTACCGATTTCGAGGAGAAGGGAAAGACGGATCCTCTGTTTGCAAAGCTTGATGAGTGTGTCAAGAGACACAATGGGCTTTGGAATCCGGAAGCAGAGAAGATTCTGTTGTCCCACTTTAACGTAGAGATCTAAGAGATATATGTCCTTCAGACATACCGCACTCTGTCTGTAGGAGCCCCCCCGAGTGCCACATCTCCATGGAACGATGTGGCACTCTTTTTCGAATTCCCCCATTCCCTTGCCCATCCACCTTACACACGCTACCGCGCTCCATATCTGTCTCTCCGATCACCCCCTTCGCGTTTCACTTCTAAACCGAATTTTTCTCCGGGTCACGAGGGCGCTATTTCTAGCCGCCTCGCAGTCATAAGTCCACTTTTGAAGTATTTCGATCAGCAACAGGTCTTTGTAGTGCTTGCTTTGTGCAGGCTCCATAGACTTTATTGGCGGATTTTGTTTTGCAACCACGCCAACATTCCCTCTTCCCGCACAAGGTCTTGCTGCGAAAATTGCACCAACGTGTTTCGCTTCTTCTATTACCGAATTTTTCTTCT
>SVFB01000007.1 GCA_015057085.1 Lachnospiraceae bacterium | reverse complement strand
CTGATATCTACAATGCAATCAAGAGAAACGCTCTTCTTGAGAACGTAACTGTTGATGCAAACGGAAAGATTGACTTTGATGATAAGAGCGTTACAGAGAATACTCGTGTATCTTATCCAATCAACCATATTGACAACATTGTTAAGCCAATTTCTTCTGCACCGGAAGCTAAGAACGTAATCTTCCTTTCAGCAGATGCATTTGGAGTATTACCACCGGTATCTATTTTGACACCGGAGCAGACTCAGTACTACTTCCTTTCAGGATTTACTGCAAAGCTTGCAGGAACCGAGCGTGGAATCACTGAGCCGACACCTACCTTCTCTGCTTGCTTTGGACAGGCTTTCTTAGAGCTTCATCCAACTAAGTATGCTGAAGAACTTGTTAAGAAGATGCAGAAGTCCGGAGCTAAGGCTTACCTTGTAAACACCGGATGGAACGGAACCGGAAAGAGAATCACAATTAAGGATACAAGAGGAATCATTGATGCTATCTTAAGCGGAGACATCAACAAGGCTCCTACTAAGACTATCCCAATGTTCAACTTCGAAGTACCTACAGAACTTCCTGGCGTTGATCCTGTAATCCTTGATCCTCGTGATACTTATGCAGATGCTTCTGAATGGGAAGCTAAGGCTAAGGATCTTGCAGAGAGATTCAACAAGAACTTTGTGAAGTATACTACAAATGATGCTGGTAAGGCACTTGTTTCTGCAGGACCTGTTCTTTAATTTTTAATCTTTATATCGATTATGAATTACAAAACCGAGGCAATTGATTGCCTCGGTTTTTTTGTGGATTTTTTGTGGATTTCATTACTAATTTATAGAGCCTGACCAAGTTTTAAATCACCATCTTCCAACAAAAAGTGATAAAATGCAGGATGCTCATGGTATTTTGTATTTGGATTGTGCAGTGTGAAGATTAGCTGCTGATCCAAATCCTTAAAAAACATACCATGTCCTCCATCTTCCGGATAAAATGGTAATTCTTGAAGTTTCCATGGCCCCATCACACCGTTTTCAGAAGTCGCGGCGCCTACTGCGTATCCGTTGTTGCTCCAACTTGAGAAAATCATATGCAATTTCTCATCATTTAATTTCATTAAAAATGGGCCGTCTGAAAAATAAATATCTTCTTCGACTCCAAATTCTGCTTTCCCAAAAGGAACCGGTTTTGCAAAGGCAGCATCCTTTGCGCAGAAAAGAACGGAAGGCTCAGAAACAGCCTGTGTCAAATCTGAATTCAGTTTGATAATACAGAAATCCCCAAGATAGCTGGCATCTTTGCAGTTTGGATCCAAGACATCTTCGAAAGAATGTGAAAAAATCAAATAAGGTTCATCATTTTCGAAATAGAGTGTTCCATCAATGCAAGTCCAGTTTTCCGGAGTTAAGCGCTGAGAATATGGAACAAAGGGTCCGAGCGGAGAATCTGATTTCAAGATAAAGGCGCCCTTTTTTTGTGTGTCTGATCCAAAGGTTGCTAATAGATAAAACTTTCCATTGATTTCATAGCATTCCGGAGCCCAATAACTGGAGGTGGCGAAAAAGCCTTCCGGTTTGTGAAAAATCTCAAAAGGACCATCGAATTCTACGAGATCCTTACTGGTGTAGACATCAAATCCATTTGCAGGACCCCAACAGGTGGCGCTTCTTGTACCATATAGATAATACATTCCATTTGACACCAGGATAAAGGGATCTCTGATAAAAATATCGTTTCGATTCATATTCACTCCATTCTTTTGGCAACATGCAAACGAGGCCAAATATCCATCATATTTACTGTTAGTATCACTTTAGTTTGAAAAGGGTTTTGGTTCAAGATACATTTGTGATTAAAAATGGTAAAAAAGCATACAATATGGTAACCTTATTAAGATAAGTGTGGAAAGTATTTAGAGGAATATTTATGGCAGAGGAAAAACATAAAAGAAGGGTACATTATTCTGGAAAGTATCCAAAGAAATTTGAAGAAAAATACAAAGAGCATAATCCGGAAAAGTATGCGGATACGGTTGCACATGTCATCGAAAAGGGAAGTACTCCTGCGGGAATGCACATTTCCATTATGGTGCAGGAAATCCTGGACTTCTTGCAGATAAAGCCGGGGCAACAGGGGCTGGATGCAACTTTAGGCTACGGCGGTCATACCAGAAAGATGTTAGAGCAACTGCAGGGACAGGGGAGGATTTTCGGATTGGATGTGGATCCAATCGAATCAGAAAAAACCACCAAACGTTTGCGAGATGCCGGATTTGATGAGAATCAATTTCAATTTCGTCTTATTAATTTTGCAAATATTGATGAGGTGGCAGCAGAGGCCGGAAAGTTCGATTTCGTCCTGGCGGATTTAGGTGTATCTTCTATGCAAATCGATAATCCGGAGCGAGGCTTTTCATACAAAATCGACGGTCCCCTGGATTTGCGAATGAATCCGCAAAAGGGTGTCAGCGCGGCAGAACGTTTGCGTGAGATTACCCAAGAGGAATTCGTAGGAATGCTGGTGGAAAATTCCGATGAACCGTATGCTGAGAAAATCGCGGAGAAGGTTTTCTTTCGGATGAAAAAAGGCGATGCTATGGATACTACTACTGCTTTGAGAGAGGCAATTGAAGCAGCACTGGTATATGTCCCAAAAGAGGAGCGGGCCGAGGCTGTCAAAAAATCTTGTCAGCGTACCTTTCAGGCTTTGCGCATAGATGTGAATAGTGAATTTGAAGTGCTGTATGCATTTTTGGAAAAGCTTCCGGGCATTTTAAATCCGGGAGGCCGCGTGGCGATTCTGACATTTCATTCCGGAGAAGATCGCATGGTTAAAAAGGCATTCAAAGAAAATTTCCGTGCAGGAATCTTTTCGGATATATCAAAGGATGTGATTCGGCCGTCGGCAGAAGAGTGTAGAAGCAACGGAAGGGCACGCTCCACCAAAATGCGATGGGCAATCAAAGCGTAATTTAACTCAGTCGGAGAAATCCCCACCTCTATGCGTTAGCGTAGGTGGGGGTTATAACAAACTATACTCAGTCGGGGGACAAGCTCCGACTGAGTTAAACGCTCCGCGAGGATGCGCACGGATTCGGATAGGAATTTGTCTGCTGAAGCAGCCCCGAATCCGGCGCGCAAGACTCGCGAGCGAGTCTTGACTTGAAGTATCAAAAGAGAAGTAGTTGAATTAAAGTAATTGGGAGAAAAGAATGAAATTTCGTGTACATCATATTTTGTGTACTAGTTTATATCAGGGATACGGTTACAGCGGCCCATTTTGCGAAAATATGACAAAGATTATCAACTATCTTTGTCAGAATCCGGATGAACCGCTGACGCTTGTGACCGAGCCGGATGCTATCTGTGCCAATTGTCCGAACCTAGATCCAATCGACAACGGATGCTCCGGAGATCACAATCATGTCCATATCAAGGATGTGGAACTATTAAACGTCTTAGGCCTTGAAGAAGGCGCACAGTACAGCTATCGTCAACTGCTTACGGAAGGCATTGCAAAATTTACAAAAGAAGTATTTGAGAAAAGCTGTAGCAATTGCGCATGGTATCATCAAGGCCTTTGTAATCATGAAGATTTTATCGCCGGCGCGAAACGTATGCTGTAATCAGTATAGAAGCTTTCTTACATGCTCACCATCCAAAATCACTTTTGAAATATGCTCTGTTTCAATGCGATAGAGTGCGTTTGCTACAAGATGTTCGGCATCCTGTTCCAAATCACGGATGCCGGATAGATGCATATGTTTTTCGACAACGGCGTCGATTCCTTCCTTTGTCAGGACGCATTCCTCAGGAGATACACCGATTCGCTTTAATACCTTCGGAAACGCATATTTTTCAAAGATGATTGCCTTTTCTTCCGGACTATAGTCCGGAATCTCAATCACAGCAAAACGTGACATCAGCGGAGCTGAAATCATGGATTTTTCATTGGCTGTCGCAATCGGATAAACGCCGCTGGTTGGAATCATACATTCTATATAATTATCTGTAAATCCAAGATTATCCAGCAAAGTCAAAAGCACATCGGCAGGATTTCCGTTTCCTTTTCCGGAGTTTGCCTTATCAAGCTCGTTGATGATAAAAACTTGATTGGATGTGCCGGCGGTAGCGAAGGCCTCCATAATGATTCCGGGTTTTGCATTTGCATAAATACGGGAACTTCCGGTCAACTGTTCAGGATCGTTGATGGAACTCATGTCCAAGGTGGTCCATGGCAATTTCAAAATTTTCGCAACCGCATATGCAATCTGAGATTTTCCGGTGCCGGCAGGACCGATGATAAGCAAACCGTAAGCCGGAAGCGTATGGGTACGATTGATTTGAATAATGGTCTCCATGACGCGTTGCTTTACCTTCTCCATTCCATACAATTCTTCATCCAAAATCTTGCGGGCTTCCACAGGATCAATCGATTCGAAATAGTGATTTTTCCACTGAATATTCATCATAATTGAAAGTGCACGCTGTGCATGGCGACGCTCCTCCACAGTGACTTCATGGGAGTTGGCAACCGCCAGATTGCGGCGCGCCCACAGACGAATGTTATCCGGCAACGTGCGTCCGGCACAAGTGATAAAATCAGTGATGCTTTGCAAACTGGTCAGTTTCATATCATCGCCATCAGCTTCCGCTTCCTCATCTATAGGATCCTCGCTCGGAGCTGAACTTGCAAACAGACGCTCCATCATAAATTCAAGGAAACCATCAGAAGCAGACAGCTTACTGCCGACACTTACCGCATTCTCGCGAATCTTATAAACCGCATAGCCTTTCTCTACATTCTCGCCTGACAAGCGAACCTGAATATGATTCTCACCAAGCCACTTCAAAAGCGCCACAAAACGGGAATCAATCTCTAAAATATCAGCAGCAATGCTTCCTTCATTTTCCTCAGTAAATTCAAAAGAAGTACGCTTTACTGGATTCGTAAACGCGCCATTCGCATGATGCGGCCACTTCTTTTGCGAATGATCAATAATCATAATCGGCTTATCCGCCGAAGCCACAGGCGCAGAAGACGCAAACGTCTTATATGTACAAATCGCCTGGTTCTTGTTATCTGTAGCACTAAAATCAAATACTGGCATTTTTCACTCTCCTTTGGGGACGGGGGTTAGCGGTCAGTTAGGTGTCCCAAAAGGTTAGCACCCCGTCCCCAAAGGAGAGTGACCACAAATCCCAATCACTTTTATTGAAATTTTTATCTCAGTCGGATAAGACCCCTTCCTCTAAGCGAAGGTCGGGGTTATAACAAACTGGTCTCAGTCGGGGTTACAATCTCCGACTGAGATAAACGCTCCGCGAGGATGCGCAGAGATT
>SVFB01000041.1 GCA_015057085.1 Lachnospiraceae bacterium | reverse complement strand
TTGCTTTTAACCAATCACGAACAAACTGTTTATCATAGGACGGCTGTCCCTGTCCCGGCTGATAGCCTTCCAAAGGCCAAAAACGTGAGCTGTCAGGTGTTAACATTTCATCACCCAATACCACATTGCCATTCTCGTCTAAACCAAATTCAAATTTGGTATCTGCAATAATGATTCCCTTTGAAAGTGCATATTCTGCACATTTCTTATAGAGTGCAATGGTGTAATCGCGAAGTTTTTCTGCATATTCGCGACCTTTTTCAGGATAAATCTTCTCCAAAACTTCTACAGATTGCTCAAATGAGATATTCTCATCATGATCTCCCAATTCTGCTTTGGTAGAAGGGGTGTAAATCGGCTCAGGAAGCTTGTCTGATTCTACAAGTCCTTCCGGTAAAGTAATGCCGCAAACGGTTCCGTTTTCCTGATAGCTGGCCCATCCGGATCCTGTAATATATCCGCGAACGATACATTCGATTGGAAGCATTTCTAACTTCTTGCAAAGCATTGAATTGCCATCAAAACGCTCCTGTTGGAAGAATTCCGGCATATCTTTTACATCTACGGAAAGCATATGGTTTGGAAGCACATCCTTTGTAAATTCAAACCAAAACTTAGACATCTGTGTCAAAATCGCACCCTTGTCTGTAATCTTGTTTTTCAAAATGTGATCGAACGCTGAAATGCGGTCGGTTGCGGTGATAATCAGATTGTCTCCGATATCATATACTTCTCTTACTTTTCCCTCTTTGAATGGTTTATACTCCTGCATGTTACTCACGTCTCCTTATATTCTATTTTACCAATAAGCTCTTTCCGGTCATTTCTTCCGGCTGTTTTAATTCCATAATCTCAAGAAGGGTTGGAGCGATATCCGCAAGACAACCGCCTTCACGAAGAGTTGCTCCTTCCGGTCCGTTTACAAGGATGAATGGAACAGGATTTGTGGTATGAGCGGTATGTGGTTCGCCTGTCTCATAATTGATTTCCTGTTCTGCGTTTCCATGATCGGCACAGATAAATAATGCGCCATCCACTTCCTTGATTGCATCTACGGCTTTTCCTACAAGCTCGTCGATTTTTTCTACAGCCTTGATACAAGCAGGAATCACACCGGTGTGACCTACCATGTCAGGATTTGCAAAGTTTATGACGATTACATCGTATTTGTCAGACTTAATTGCTTCTACAAGATCCATACCAACTTCCGGTGCACTCATCTCCGGCTTTAAGTCATAGGTTGCTACATCTTTTGGTGAGTTCACTAACAAACGGAACTCATCCACGTTCGGATCTTCCACACCACCGTTGAAGAAGAATGTTACATGAGCATACTTTTCTGTTTCTGCCAAACGTAACTGCTTCTTTCCACATTTTGCCAGATATTCACCAAAGGTGTTCTTGATTTCTTCTTTCTCGAAAGCAATGATCTTATTCGGAATTGTCTCATCGTAATCCTTGAAACATACATAAGTCAATGGAAGGAATTCTCTTTCAAATCCTGTAAACTTATCATCGCAGAACGCACGTGTAATTTCTCTGGCACGATCCGGTCTAAAGTTGAAGAAAATAACAGAGTCATTTGCTTTCACAAGAGAAAGCGGATTTCCGCTTGGGTCTGTAATTACAGTTGGCAATACGAATTCGTCTGTAACATCCTTCTCGTAAGATTCTGCTACAGCCTGTGCTGCATCTGTGGCCATCACACCTTCTCCCTTTACAAGAGAATCATAAGCCTTCTGTACACGATCCCAGTTATTATCTCTATCCATTGCATAATAACGGCCGGATACGGAAGCAATCTTTCCGACACCAATTTCGTTCATTTTATCCTGTAACTGAATGATATAATCCTTTCCTGAAGCAGGCGGGGTATCACGTCCATCTAAGAATGCATGAACAAATACCTTTGTAAGTCCCTGCTTTTTTGCCATCTCAAGAAGTCCGTAGAGATGAGTGATATGGCTGTGCACACCACCATCTGATAAAAGACCCCAAAGATGCAAATCGCTGTCGTTCTTCTTACAATTCTCCATTGCAGCAAGAAGACCTTTATTATCAAAAAAGTCACCATCGTCAATTGCTTTTGTAATACGGGTAAGATCCTGATAAATAATGCGGCCGGCGCCGATATTCATATGTCCAACCTCTGAGTTACCCATCTGTCCATCCGGAAGTCCAACTGCAAGTCCTGATGCAGCTCCCTTTACGAAAGGACATTCTTTCATAAGACGATCCATAACCGGGGTATTTGCCATTGCAATAGCATTACCCTCAGTGCGGTCATTTAAACCGTAACCGTCCAAAACCATCAATACGACCGGTTTCTTACTCATAGTTTATTCCTCACTTTTCTATTGATTATTTATTAACAAAATTAACCATACCTATCATACAGACAAAGACAGGTATTTTCAATGGAAATGTTAGCCAACTTTTTACTGATTTTCGATAAGATTTCCGACACCGTCAATCGCACTGCCGTTCAAGTCGGAGTTTCCACTGTGTGTCGCATAGTCTGAACCGGAATAATAGGCATAATCTTCCTCTTCCTCACCTTGGGTATTACCCAACCTTCCATCTTCGGTAATTCCGATTCCATAAGACAGATCAGCGAAGTATTCATAGAAAGCCTGCTTTCCTTCATCATCGTTGATCAAAGATGTATATAGATTCGCCTGCCTACATGGCACCACTGATACCGCAAGATTTCCATCTTCCGGTACTTCAATGTTGATGATTGCAGTATAAAGGCTTCCATTTGAAAGCCAGAAATTACCAAGTGACCAAATTACAGGGACATCATCTATGTAACGAGCGCCCTGAAGACGATGCGCATGATTGCCGATGATAACATCAGCTCCGGCATCGACATAAGCCTCTGCCAATGAGTACTGTTCCTCGTCTGAATACAACCTGCCTTCCCAGCCCCAATGCACATATGCAATCACATAATCGCTATTGGCATCTGCTTCCCGAATCACTTTCAGAAATTTTTCCGGATCCAAAGTTTTTAATACTCCGGCAGATGTGGCTGTAGCCTCTTTTGTATAATTCAATGTAATTTCAACCTGTGTTGCAGCCACAAATGCAATCTTCTTTCCGTTGATTACATAGTATTGTGGCTTACAAGCCTCGTCTATATCTTCCCCCGCTCCAACGTAATTGATTCCTGCACCATCCAAGGTATCCATCATTTGAAGCAATCCGCCTTCGCCAAAATCATAGACGTGATTATTTGCCAGCGATACAATATCGATTCCTAACAAATTAAGATAATTAACATTTTTTGTATCTGTTCCAAAAGTATAATCTTTCCCCTCCAAAGGAGTTCTGTCATCTGCAAATACAAATTCATTATTTGCCCAACTCACAGTGGATGTATTCAGCAAATTGATTACCTGAGCGGAAAAAACTGTCGTCAACGCACCATTGTTTGCTTCCAATGCATTCTGTGTATACCAGCCTTCAGAGAAACAAATGTCCCCGATGACAGATACCGTATGATTTGATTCCTGTTCCGTCGTTTCCTCAGGCCAATTGATATTTTCGGTATAATAAGTAGAATAACCTTTTGCTTCGCAATAATCAGCATAAAGCGTATGCAGAGTTTCTCCTGTATACTCTTCCCACATATCTGTCGTTGCAAGGCCTTCATAGACTTGATAAGCAAGATCGAAGATTGCATCCTTCCCATATTGGTCTGCAATCCAATAATAAAAGGCCTCATCCGGATGATAGCCTTCTGTAAGATTTGCATCAGTTTGTTCCACCAAAATAAGAACAGCTTTGCTGATACTCGCAGAACTGTCTCCCAAAGTGTACGTTATCCCATATGTACTTTCCGTGATCTCTTTTTTCGCCTGCTGTTCCTTCACATACTCGGCGCGCTCGCTCCCCAATAATGCTAAAACAAGCACAGCCAGAAGTGCTATCACAAAGACCAGGATTTTGGTGTTGTTTGATGTTTTCATATCCTTGATTATACCACAATTGCAAAAGGACTTTCCACTTAAGAATTCAAAAGTAGAAAGTCCTTTATAATGATTATGCGTTTACAACTTTACCGAAGTCTGCTTTCAAGGAAGCACCGCCGATTAATCCACCGTCGATGTTTGGCTTAGAAAGAAGTTCTGTTGCATTTGAAGCATTCATAGATCCGCCATACTGGATGCGAACTGCATCAGCAGTTGCCTGATCGTAGATTTCTGCGATCAATTCACGGATTCCCTTACATACTTCTTCTGCCTGATCGGATGTAGCTGTCTTTCCTGTTCCGATAGCCCAGATTGGCTCATAAGCGATTACCATAGACTTAACCTGGTCTGCAGTTACACCTGCAAGATCAGACTTAATCTGAAGACGAATCCAATCCATAGTTACGCCAAGCTCTCTCTGCTCTAAACTCTCGCCACAGCAAAGAATTGGTGTAAGACCAGCTTCGAATGCCTTCTTTACTTTCTTGTTTAAGAGGCAATCATCTTCCTTAAAGTAGTCTCTTCTCTCAGAATGACCAAGAATAACATATTTTACGCCTGCATCAACAAGCATTGCAGCGGAGATTTCTCCGGTATAAGCACCGCTCTCCTCAAAATACATATTCTCTGCACCAACTGCTACATTTGTACCCTTAACTGCTTCTACAACCGGTACAATATCGATTGCAGGTACGCAATATACTACGTCTACATCAGGGTTTACTACAAGATCCTTTAATTCTGCAACTAAAGCAAGTGCTTCAGAAGGAGTCTTGTTCATTTTCCAGTTACCAGCAATAATTCTTCTTCTTGCCATGATATTTATCTCCTAATTTTTTAAAATTTCGGTTGTCCGATTTTACTTATCGTCTGCTGCTGCAACGCCAGGTAATTCCTTGCCCTCAAGGAACTCTAAGGATGCACCGCCACCTGTAGAAATGTGACTCATCTTATCTCCAAGTCCCATCTGGTTAACAGCTGCTGCAGAATCACCACCACCGATAATGGTTGTTGCCTCAGCGTTTGCAAGTGCTTCTGCTACTGCAAGAGTACCTGCTGCAAGAGTAGGATTCTCAAATACACCCATCGGTCCGTTCCAAACAACGGTCTTTGCATCAGCTACAGCTTTAGCATAAAGTTCACGTGTCTTAGGTCCGATATCGCAGCCTTCACGATCTGCAGGCATATTGTCTGTGTCATATGTCTCGGTTTCGATTGGGGCATCAATTGGATTTGGGAAATCCTTGATGGTTACAGCATCTACAGGAAGAAGGATCTTCTTTCCAAGCTTTTCAGCCTTTGCCATCATTTCATTACAATAATCAATCTTAGACTCATCTAACATAGAAGTTCCGATTTCCTTACCCTGAGCCTTTAAGAAGGTATATGCCATACCACCGCCGATAATTAAGGTATCAGCCTTCTCAAGCAAGTTATCGATTACATTTAATTTATCAGCAACCTTAGCGCCACCGAGAATTGCTACGAATGGACGTACCGGATTCTCTACAGCCTTTCCAAGGAAGTCAATTTCCTTCTGCATAAGGTATCCAACTACGTTTTCACCACCCTTTGCAGAAATGAATTTGGTTACACCTGCTACAGAAGCATGTGCTCTATGTGAAGAACCGAACGCATCGCATACATAAACATCTGCAAGATCTGCAAGTTCCTTAGAGAACTGCTCACCGTTCTTTGTCTCTTCTTCTCCACGGAAACGTGTATTCTGAAGAAGTACAACATCACCTTCGTTCATTGCTGCTACAGCTGCTGTTGCAGCTTCGCCGGTTACATTATAATCTGAAACAAAGTTTACAGGCTTTCCAAGCTTCTCAGCAAGTCTTTCTGCTACAGGAGCCAAAGATTCGCCCTCGTTTGGTCCATTCTTTACCTTTCCAAGATGAGAGCAAAGAATCACCTTTCCGCCATCATTTAATAACTTCTGGATGGTAGGAAGTGCTGCTACAATACGAGTCTCGTCTGTAATTTTTCCTTCTTTCAATGGAACGTTGAAGTCACATCTTACAAGGACTCTTTTTCCCTTTACGTTGATATCATCAACAGATTTCTTGTTTAATGACATAATAATGTCCTCCTTGATTTGTTGTCGCTTTCTAAAAAACCCCAGTCAGATATTCTGACCGGGGTCCGTTTGTCTTTTCGCCCGACACAAATTAAATTATGCCGTTTCCTTCGCTACGCTTAAATAGAAATTAAGCTAACTCAGAGAAGTACTTGATTGTACGAACCATCTGAGAGGTGTAGCTGTTCTCGTTGTCATACCATGAAACAACCTGAACTTCATATAAATCATCAGAGATCTTGCTAACCATGGTCTGAGTAGCATCGAATAAAGATCCGAATCTCATTCCTACGATATCAGAAGAAACGATTTCATCCTCATTGTATCCGAATGACTCGTTTGCTGCTGCCTTCATAGCTGCGTTGATTCCCTCAACAGTTACGTCTGCCTTCTTAACAACTGCTGTTAAGATTGTGGTAGATCCTGTAGGGGTAGGTACACGCTGTGCAGATCCGATGAGCTTTCCGTTTAACTCTGGGGTAACAAGGCCGATTGCCTTAGCTGCTCCGGTTGAGTTAGGAACGATATTTACAGCTGCTGCACGAGAACGACGAAGGTCACCCTTACGCTGTGGTCCATCAAGAGTCATCTGATCACCTGTGTAAGCATGGATGGTTACCATGATACCAGACTGGATTGCTGCATACTTGTTTAATGCATCTGCCATTGGTGCTAAGCAGTTTGTTGTACAAGAAGCTGCTGAGATGATGGTATCAGAAGCCTTTAATGTCTCGTGGTTAGTGTTGTATACGATTGTAGGAAGATCATTTCCTGCAGGTGCAGAGATAACAACCTTACGAGCTCCTGCATTGATATGAGCCTGAGCCTTTTCCTTAGATGTATAGAATCCTGAACACTCAAGAACAACATCAACATTTAATTCTTTCCAAGGGCAGTTGTTTGCATCTGGGAATGCATAAATCTTGATTTCCTTTCCATCAACGGTGATAGAATCCTCACCAGCGGAAACCTTATCTGCTAATGCATACTTTCCCTGAGATGAGTCATACTTTAATAAGTGTGCAAGCATCTTTGGGCTTGTTAAATCGTTGATTGCTACTACTTCGTATCCTTCTGCTCCGAACATCTGTCTGAAAGCAAGACGACCGATACGGCCAAATCCGTTAATAGCTACTCTTACTGCCATGTCAATTCCTCCTAAGAAATGTTTAAATTATTTTTTCAGCCTATTCGCTGAACCTTTTACATTGTATAAAAAAAAATGCTATGTTGCAAGTACTTTTCGTTAGGTTTGTTAAATTTTCATCAAACTATATGTTTTCACGTAAGAAAATACATCAATTTAACACCCTACCACAAAAAAGTGGGCTTTGTTTGCTTTTTTGTGCTATGATGGTTGTGTTTAAAAAACTCGGTCTTTATGAAGGTCTATACCTGTTGTCTGCGCAGTGTTTTATTGCGGAAATTCCAATGTCGAAATTGCTTTCTTTTTTTTCGTTCTTTTCTTTTATACGAATTTTTCCGTGATGATATTTCCTGGCACTTAAACCGGTCCATTCCGCAGGCGGATTGTCCCGGTTTTCGCACCGGAAATAGCACACTCACCAAATTCGAAAAGAAAAGAACTTTTGAAAGCAATTTCTATCGCATGGAATTTCTCGCAAACAACAGCATTTTTGCGCAGAAAACAGGCACAGACCTTCAACCGACCTTCGTTTTTTTCACCCCATCTCCTGATGCACCAAAAAGCAATCGGGGTGGCTCTGTAGTTTGATTTGAAATTTGTTATATGATGATTTGAAGTTTTGGTTTTAGAAAGGATTTTGTTTTATGTTGTTGTGGGATACGCATATGCATTCCCGTTTTTCGGGTGATAGTGAGGCTGAGCCGGAGGCGATGGTTTCGGCGGCGATGAGTTTGGGTTTGGCCGGTGTTTGTTTTACGGATCATTTAGATTATGATTATCCGGAGGAGCCTGAGCTGTTCTTGTTGGATTTTGATGCTTACGAGAAGAAGATTTTGAGTTTGCAGAAGGAATACGAGGATGTTTTTCCGGTTAATTACGGCATTGAGATTGGTTTGCAGCCGCAGGTTGCAAAGCAGAATAATGCGGTGATTGCGGCTCATGATTTTGATTTTGTGATTGGCAGTTCCCATGTTTGCGATCATATGGATCCTTATTATCCGAGTTTTTATGAGAAACGTACGGAGGAACAGGCTTATAGAAGATATTTTGAGAGCATCTTGGAAAATATTCAGACAGATGTGGATTTTGATGTCTATGGTCATATTGATTATGTGACCAGATATGGCCCGAATCAAAATAAGTATTATTCTTATGAAAAGTATGCGGATGTGATTGATGAGATTCTTCGCCTGCTGATTGCGAAGGATAAGGGAATCGAAGTTAATACCGCAGGAATCAAATATGGACTTGGGGTTCCACATCCGACGCCTGCGATTTTGAAGCGCTATCGTGAATTAGGTGGCGAGATTGTGACGCTTGGTGCTGATGCGCATAAGCCGGAGCATGTTGGCTATGCGTTTGATCAGGTTCCTCAAATTTTAAAGGATGCGGGTTTTGAGTACTATACTGTATTTACAGCCAGAGTTCCTAGTTTTTATAAAATCCCATAAAAACATGCTCGCGCCGAGTGCGCATCCATAGATGACGGATTTTGCTTCACAACCGCACCACATCCCTCTTCCCACACAAAATCGGGGCTCGCTGCGCAAAAATTGCCCAAGCAAGTGTTTCGCTTCTACACCGAATTTTTCTCTGGGTCACGAGGGCGCTATTT
>SVFB01000040.1 GCA_015057085.1 Lachnospiraceae bacterium | reverse complement strand
CGTTGGTGCAATTTTTGCAGCGAGACCTTGTGTGGGAAGAGGGATGTTGTGCGGTTGTGAAGCAAAATCCGTCATCTATGGATGCGCACTCGCGCGATAGGAATATGTTGCAAGCAACATGCTTTCTTGTCCTATTATTTCATATAACGAGTGACGAATTCATCCATTGGAATCGGCTTAGAATATAAATATCCCTGAAGATAATCGCATCCGATATTCTTCATTTCTTCTGCCATCTCCTCATCTTCAATTCCCTCTGCCGTAATTCCGAAATTCATATGTTTAAAAGCTTGTATCATTGTCGTAAGGATTTCATCCGGCTTGCTGTGATAATCAAGTACCACGCTTCGATCCAGCTTGATATTAATAAACGAACATTTCTTCAATCTGGAAAGATTAGAATATCCGGTTCCGTAATCATCCAATACAAACCGAAATCCCTTCTCTTCCATCATTTGCATTTGTCTTTCAAGGAAATTATCATCCACCATGGACTCCTCTGTGATTTCCATATGAATCATTTCCGGACTGACATTGTATTCTTTTGCAATTCGCGAGAACCGTTCCGCCAAATCCAATCTTAAAAACTGAATCGGAGAAAGATTGACATTAATCCATTGCACACCCATTTTTGTTATGTCATAATCTCGAATAAATCTACAGGTTTTCTCAAATACCTGCTCTCCCACTTCATTTATACGACCGCTTTTTTCTGCAATTGGAATAAAAATTCCCGGTGGAATTATATTCCCTTCAAAATCCCGGATTCTCGAAAGTGCTTCCGCACCTACCACTTCGCCGGTCTTTGCATCCATTAAGGGCTGCAAAAATACTTCCACTGCATTTTCTTCGATGGTCTCTTCCAGATTTCTCTTTACAAGCGTTTGCCGACCAATTTGAAGAATCTCTTCCGTGGAAACTACCACAGGCTCATCTATGGATTGATCATTGATTTTCTCAAAAGCGCTTACGATTGCGTTTAAGATATTATCTGAAGATTCCATATCCTTAGATATTTCAATCTTCGCAAATCCCACATCCAAAAATAATTCGACACCTACGGATTTCCACGGATTTTTGAATCGCTCTGCAATGGAATGAAATGCTTCATCAAATTTCATCTCAGGCTTTCCTAAGATTACAAAGCGCCCCCTTCTTTGATAGAAAACCATCTCATCCGGAAACTGTTGTCTTAAATATTTGCCAATCATGTATAAGCCTGCATCCAACTGCTCAGTGCCATAAATATCTCTCATCTCATAATATCTACGAACCGCCACTCCTATACAACCATGATCAACCCGTCCTATGTTTTCTTCTATATATTTGCGTAAAGCTTTATCATTAAATACGACACCTTTTAAATCCAAATCATATTCCGGATTTTCAAATGCAAGATAAACCATAATAAGGGCCATCAACGCAAAGGTGTTCATCAGCAAAACTCTCGGCAGACAGATCCTCATCAGCAATCCAATAAACAGACTAAATGAATAAAACAGCATGCAAATCCGTTCTCGTCTTTGACTTAAATTTTTCCGGAAGCAGAACACGAAGCCATGCATTAAAATGACAAACCAAAAACCGCTGATATATAAGATATTGTACAGCGGACCTGAATGATATCCCGTATCATCAATATAAAAAATCCATCCTGTAAACGGGGAAGCAAGTGTCACCAAAACACTGATATAATATGGTAGGCGAATCAGCTGCCCCCATGCATAAGGAATTTTTCTGTCCACATTTAATACACTTATCGTAAAATCAAACATCAACGTAATTCTGGTAAAGAATGCCAGAAAGAATATCATATTCAGCACCACAACCAACCAATGTGGCAAAATTTTATATTGATTACAAGCATAACTGGATAAGATGTTCGAAATGATTGTCACGGTCTCCACCACAATCATTTGGACAAAGATATGATTGCGCTTAATCGGCAATCGTAGAAGCGAAAAATAAAAACCCAAAATAATAAATAAAATAAGTAAAGTCGGAAACGCAAAACTAAAATTCCACATAGGCAGGCCCTCATATGATTGTTCTTTCCAAATACATTCCCATTTGTTTAAGCTTATTATATAGATAAAACCAGCATAATACAATTCTGGCTTTATCTCAGTCGGGGTTACAATCTCCGACTGAGATAAACGCTCCGCGAGGATGCGCAGAGATTTGCATATGAAATATGTCAGCTACGCTGACGCAAATCTCGCGCCAAGTCTCGCGAGCGAGACTTGAACTCTAAAACTTAATATCCTAATTGTTTAACAGTTTCTTCCGCGTCGTCGAGAATCTTCGCAAATTTCTCCAATGCGCGCTCTACCGGTTCCGAAGTGGTAAAGTCTACACCCGCATGCTTTAATTCATCAATCGGATATGCACTTCCGCCCATAGACAAAAACTCCAGATACTTCTTTACTGCTGCTTCCCCATCCTTTAAAACAGCTTCAGAAAGTGCCACAGCTGCAGAATAACTGGTTGCATATTTATATACATAGAACGGACTGTAGAAATGAGGAATTCTCGCCCACTCATACTGCACTTCATCATCAATTACCAGCTCCGGTCCGAAGTAATCCTGAATCAATTTCTTGTACAAAGCATTCAAGGATGCCGGAGTGATTGCTTCTCCTCTTTCTGCCATTGCATGTGCATCCCGCTCAAATTCCGCAAACATGGTCTGACGATATACCGTTCCTTTAAATCCTTCCAAATATTGATTTAACAGTGCCAAACGTTCAGCAGGATCGGTTGTCTTTTGTAAGAGCTGCTCTACAAGAAGGTTTTCGTTTACTGTAGATGCCACTTCTGCCACAAAGAGTGTATAATCAGCATTTTGCGGCTCCTGTGTGTGATTTGCAAGCCATGTATGCTGAGAATGTCCCATCTCATGTGCCAAAGTTGATACATTATCCAATGTGCCCGTGAAGCTTGTTAAAATGAATGGATTGGAATCATAGGTTCCGGAAGAGAATGCGCCACCGCGCTTACCCTGATTTGGCATTGCATCAATCCAACGCTCATCATAAGCTTGCTGAACACGGTTGACATAATCCTGACCAAGCGGTTTTACCGCATCCAAAACCATCTGCTGTGCTTCTTCATAAGTATAAGATTTGTTGCTTCCCTTTGTCAGCGGTGTGTAAACATCATAATAATGAAGTTCATCCACTCCAAGAATCTTCTTTCTTAATGCAACATAGCGATACATCTGCGGCATAAATTTGCGCACCGTATCAACCAAACCGTCATATACGGAAGCCGGAATATGTTCGCTTGCCATATGCATCGCACGAGAGCCTTCATAATGGCGAACTAAAGCCTCTGCAACCGATTCCTTAATACAAGCATTGTAAGTAGCCGCAAAGGTATTGATATGCTGACGGAATCCTTTGTAATAGCTACGGAATGCATTTTCTCTGAGCACACGGTCCTGAGAAGTCTGCATCAAAATAAAGTTGGCCTGTGTCAATTGATGCACATTTCCATCAGAATCCGTTACATCATCAAAGATCATATCTGCATCTTGAAGATTGCTTGAAATCTTATCCGGTGAACGAAATACCTCTGTAAATGCTGCAAGAAGTTCCTCACCCTCAGCAGAAAGCACATGTGGCTTCTCATCTAAAAGCTTTTGCATTTGAAATGCGTACGGCTCCAACTGGGCATCAGCCACAATCTTCTTTAATTCCTCCTCTGAAAGAGATAAAATCTCCGGTTCAGCAAAGGAAACTGCCTGCACATATTCTGCAAATACCCCATCTACTTTTGCATCCATCGCCTGAGCCTTATCATCTCTGGTATCTTCTGTCAAACGGAGGCTTGCATAATTGTAATAATTAGAAATCTTGCGCTCTAAATCTGTTTGAAAATCGAAGAAAGCACGAATGCTCTTTGCATCCTTTAATGTGCCGCGAAAAGATGAAGCCTTCTCTATCATTTCCTTCACCGGCTGATAAGCCTTTTCCCAAGCTTCATCATCTTTAAATAATGTGGAAAGATCCCATTTGTATCTTTCTTCCACATCTTTACGTTCTTTTACTGTTTCTCCCATAATGATATTTCCTTTCCTTATGATTGTCATTCCTTCACATTATAATACAAAGTTTTATAAATTTATAGATTTATAAATAAGGATATACTTTTTTCAACATTCCCTTTGGAACAGAAAATAAAAATTCCAGATAATCATTAGAAAACACTTCCTCCGGCGCTCCGATTCGATCAATTCGCCCTTCTGCGGATACACAAACCACCGTATCTGCCAAGACTTTTGCCAGCTCAAGTTCATGCATCGATATCAGAATTCCTATCTGCTTTTCCTTTGCAAGTTTACGAAGCAATTCCAAAAATTCCAGCTTATAGCCAATATCCAAAAATCCAGTAGGTTCATCAAGTACCATTACACCCGGATTTTGCGCCAAAGCTCTCGCCAAAAGCACACGTTGTTTTTGGCCATCGCTAATCTTCATGAAGTCGCGATCACGTAACTTTTCTGCCCGAACCATCTCCATGGCTTCCTTCACAGCATCGATATCCGCTTGTGAGAGCTTGCCTGTAATTCCTGTAAATGGGTATCGGCCCACACTGACCACATCAAAGCAGGTGGCATATTCCGTATTGGTGCGCTGAGTCATCATCACGGAAATTTCCTTTGCGCGTTCTTTCGCTGAGATTTCATCTGAGGGAATTTGATTCAGATAAACCACTCCGCCTACAGGGGATAAATTGCCTGCTACCGTCTTTAAAATCGTAGATTTTCCCGCTCCATTCGGTCCGATTAATACCACAATTTTGCCGGCTTTTACTTGAAGAGAGATATCCTGAATCAAAGGACTGTTCTCATATCCTACTGAAAGGGCTTTCGTTTCCAATTCAGACATTTGTCATCCTCCTCTTAAGCAACATGGAAATCACCACTGGTGCTCCGAAAACTGCAGTGACTGTACTGATACTTAATTCCGTCGGTGCAAACAGGCATCTTGCCAAAACATCCGCCAGCAAGCAAAATGTTGCTCCACCTAAAAAAGTCGCAGGTAAAATCACTTTAGGTTTTTGTGTCTTTGCCAGCAAATGAATGACATGCGGAACTGCAATTCCCACAAAGGAAATCGGTCCTGCAAAGGCGGTCACTGTTGCCGATAAAGCAGATGAAGTCATAATCAAAACCAGCCGAAAGCCATTCACTCGCATACCAAGGGAACGAGCATAATCCTCTCCATAGGAATAGGCCTCAATCCCTTTTGCCAGAAAAAACGAAAAGCCTCCCGCCAAAACCACAATCGGCACAAAGCAATAGACATTCCCCCAGGAGATTCCCGAGAAGCTGCCCAACGACCAATTATGTAGATTGACAATATTAGAATCAGCTGCAAAAGTCACTATCAGTTCTGTAATTGCAGAACCGATATAACCAATCATAACACCACACACGATCAAAATAGACATATTTCGCACTCTTTTTGCTGCCACCAGTACAACGGCTGTTGCCACCAAAGAGCCACAAAATGCAGCCAAAACCATCATATATGAATGAATTCCAAAGCCCACCCGGCTTGCAGCAACCATCAAAATTGCCACAACCAATTTCGCTCCGGAAGAAATTCCCAAAACAAAAGGTCCGGCAATCGGATTCGAAAAGAATTTCTGAAGCAGATAACCGGACAAAGCTAAAGCCCCACCCAAAAAGATTGAGGCGATGATACGTGGCATTCGAATCTCCCAGATAATCTTTCCATCCACCGAAACCCGATCCTGTGTATATAGGATTTGCCACAATTTTCCTATTGAAATATCAACACTGCCTGCAAGCAGGTTGATGACAAGCAATACCAAAAAGGCAATCACCAGGAGTGCATATACCGCAAAATATCTGTTTTTCATATGCCATCCTCCTTAATATAATTGATACATATACTGTATCTGTGCTGCGTCATCCCCGGAAATGACAGCATAAAAATCCATAATAATATCGGCGATTTTACTGCTCTCTTGAAACATATTCATGTTCGTGCACCAGACGTTGCCCTCTTTGACCGCCTTAAAATCAGCAAATAACCTGTTCTTTTCCAACAATTCTTCTATGGATTTCACGCCACCGTCAACGGTACCATTGTAGATTAAAATATCTGCATCAATGGCTTCCTTATAGAAATCTTCCCAGTTGATATTAACGGTGGAAAGGGCATTTTCCTCGTCAAGTTCTATGTCTTCAAGCGCATAGCTTCCACCGGCGATGGAAATCATCTTCGTGAGATAATCTCCGGGTTTTCGCACATTAATATATCCATTCGCTGAAACATAAAAGCAGGCGACACTCTTTTTTTGCTCTTGCGTTTCACATTTCTTTTCCACCTGCTTTACAGCCTCAACCTGTTCCTCAAAAAAGGCCTCGGCCATTTCCTCTTTTCCCAGCAAGACTCCATATAATTTGATCCATTCTAAGCGGCCAAGCGGATGCTCTTCATAGCTGGAGCGTTCCACCAATACCGGAATTCCAAGGGTTTCCAATTGTTCTTTCACCTTTGGCGTATGATAAATCATAGTGGATTCAATTGCCAAATTACATCCAGAACTCAGGATGGTTTCATATTCCGGCGATGAATATTTCCCAACATAAGAAATCTCATTACTTTTTATTTTTTCGGACACAATTTCCATCGTATAATCTTCTGCAGTTGTACTACAGGTTGCAATTGTATCAAGGGCATCCATCTGCAAAAACAAATCCATTGCAGATGACGCCGCCAAATATATGCTTTCACATGGAAGATGAATCAAAGTCGCGCCACTAATTCCAAGATCCGTATCTTTCTCCCCCTCCGGAATCAGGACATACTCATTTCCATCTTCCACATGAATGTGCACATAACCGTCTGTATAATAATCCACTGAAAACTGGGTTGCATACTCAAGATTCAATGAGCCAATACAACTGATTTGTGCTTTTTGCGCATCAGATTTTGCACATGCCACCAAAAGCATACAACCCAATAAAATTGTGATGATATAACAAACGATTTTTTTCATAATATTTTCCGTAAATAAAGATTATTGTAATGTTGAAGTATCAAAGTGAATCGTATACTCGATTTCATGTGGCTGGCTCATAGCGACCGTATCAGCCACCACTTCCAAAGGCTCATCCAATGACATAACCGGGATTTCAAATACAGAATTGCCCTCTGTATTAACCGGTTCATACTTTTCTCCGTCCACAAGCATATAATCATAGTACGGGCTACTCCAAACGACAGTTAAAATATAATTGTCATCTTTCACGTTCAATTTCGCCGGTGATTCAATGGTAGCTTTTCCTGAGCCACCTTCCAAGGAAACCTCGATTACGTGCTCCCCCGCAGTAATTGAAGAATTCTTAGATTCGCCAGATGCTTGTGGATTTGAGACAGATACTTTATGATCATACCATTTTCCCTTTGTTCCGACCAAAGCCAGATCAAATTCCTCTTCGATAACAGGAACGGGAACATCAAACGCATTTACGGTTTCTGTTGTTCCATCCTCGTAAGTGACCTCTTCTTCCGTAGGTTCTAAAAGCTGTGCGCCTTCCTTTTGGGCATCCTCTGCCAAACCGACATAAAGATTTAAAATATTCTTAGAAGGCAAGACAATATGTACTGTACCCTGTCCATTTTCAACAGTCAAAGTTGCTTTCCCATCATAGACTTCATTGATGTGAAACATCGTACTATCTGTTGAAAAATCAACGGTATATATGCCATCTTCTAAATCTAAGGTTACAACCTCATTTGCTATACTTTGTGTCGCTTCTGTGGATTTTGATGTCTGCTGATTGCATCCGCTCATCCCCAAAACCAAAATCGCACTGACTGCTGCAATTGATAATCGCTTTGTGATTTGATATTTCATATAATTACAATCCTCTTAACTACTGCACGTGTTCCGGACATCCGTGCAATTATTCTGCTATTACATCTTTCAAATGAGAAACATAAAGTTTTTGAACATCTTCGATTCTTCCAAGACCTTCAATCTGTGAATTGATTGTCTCGAAGGAACCATCTGCCGAAAACATAGAAACCCATGAATCTTCATCTTCGCCTGCCATATCGTTGTTTGCATGATCTCCTGCTACAACCATTAACGGACGAAGAATGACTGTTTTATATCCGGCTTCTTTTACAGCTGCGATAATATTTTCGCAGGCAGTCTCCTCCGGCTCTCCTTCTACAGTTCCGATAAAGACATTATCATATCCCAACTGTTCCATCTGTGTCTGCATCTGAGAATAAGTTACCTTTGCTGTATGGCTGGTTCCATGTCCCATGAATACAAATGCCACTCCGGCTTCTTTTGCAGCTTCAAGAGAATCAAATTCTGCTTTAGCAACAGCTGCAGCTGTTATTGCCTTTGCAACAGTTTCTTTATCTTCATTAATGACAGTTGCATCCGCTCCGACTTCACCCAACAACGGTTCGGAAACCTTAACGCTCTCAAACTGATCTTTGTACTTTTCGACAGTTGCAACCAATTCATCATATTCTGCACCCTGCATTAAATGTGTAGGCTGAACCACAAGATTCTTCACGCCGTTTGCAACGGCTCTTTCCATCGCCTGATCCACATTATCAATCTTCTCTCCGTCGCGCGCCTGGATATGATTGATGATAATTTGTGCTGTAAATGCTCTTCTTACAGACCAATCCGGATATGCCTCTGCAATTGCAGATTCAATTCCGCCGATATCCTGCACACGGCTGTCATTGAAGGAAGTTCCAAAGCTTACGACCAAAATTTCATTTTCGCCGATTTCATCCTGATTCAAAGGATTATCCAAAGAAGCATCCCCTGTATCGCGTCCAAAATAATCCGGATCTGCAAACTCACCTTCAACCAATGCCTTCTGGGCATCTGTCAACGCGTCCCAGCCGGCTTTCGCAGCTTCACACTGCGCATCTGTTTCATCTGTTCTTTCCTGAACATAAATTGCATCAATCAATTCAGCCACCTCATCTGCTGCAGCCTGATCAGCATCTGCTGCATTCTCAGTCTCGCTTTTTGTCTCTTGCGAGGTAGTATCCTCGGTAGACGCAGTCTCTTTTCCGCCACAACCTGCAAGCATTGTAAATGCCAAGACGGTTGTAAGCGTCATTGCTACTAATTTCTTCTTCATTTCTTTTTCTCCTTATTAAATACTTTTCATGAGCTTTTTTACCGCATTTTGGATAATAAAAAAGCCCATATCAAAATAGATAATAGGCACACAAAAATAAAAGGTCATAAAACCTTTCCCAAAACGGCACGATCAATTCCTCGTGATCAAAATGTACCCGACAATAGGCAGGTTTCCTGGCTTATGCATCCGCATCAAAAGCTTCCTTCCCGGTTTCCCAGTGGTTGGAGATTTTCCCATAGCTTTGACTTTGCAATCACAGTGACGAGATCGTACAGGCCTCTCACCTGTTTCCCTTTTACCCCTCGGCCCTGTCATATATCCTGCACGGCATATCACAGTCGTGGGCACCTATTGCTGTAATATTCTATTTTTCCGGAACACCAAAATCATATCAGTTTTCCAAATGCTTATCAACGATAATAATCACGATTATTTGACTAAACAATCGCGAATTTTTGTAGCCTCAGTCACAACTGAGCCCTGAATCATCCGATTACTTCCGCCACCCCTTGCCAAAAGTTCATTCTTCATCTTCTCTGCAATCACTTTACAATCGAGTGTCTGTGAACCGATGACATATTGATAACCACTTTCATCATCTCCACTAAATACTGCACAAATTCCGCTATAGCGTTCCATCAGCTGATTCACGATTTCTCGCAGCATTCTAGGTTCAATCTGCTCTTTAAACAAAATGACATCCGTAAGATTTGGATCTAATTCGTTTAATTCGATTTCGAGCAATTGCTTATTTGCTGCTGCAAGCTTCCCTTTTACAGTCTGTAATTCATCCTTTAATTTGATAATATTATCTGCAATATTTTCCTGATTTGTGGACATCATATTGACAAGCGCATCCACAATGGAATTCTTTTCATTGAATGCTTCTAAGGCTCGGAATCCACAGAGGAATACTATGCGCACGCCGCCTTTATAATTTTGGACATGCATCACCTTAAGCATTCCGATTTCACCGGTCCGTTTTACATGTGGCGCACAGCAGGCGCAAATATCATAGCCTTCCACCGTCACGATACGAATCGGACCTTCTAATTCTTTTTTGCTTCTATAATCTAGCTTTTCCAATTCCTCATCAGAAGGAAAGGATACGGTAATCGGAACATTTTTTGCGATTACTTCGTTAACTGCATATTCCACATCCAGCACATCCTGTTCGCTCAGTATTCCATTAAAGTCCATTGTCACAATTTGATCACTCAAATGAAATCCTACATTATCATAACCAAATCGCTTATGAACGATTCCGGAAAAAATATGTTCGCCGGAATGCTGCTGCATATTGTAAAAGCGATGCTTCCAATTCACTGTTCCATGAACCTTGGCACCCACTTCAAATGGCATATCCACATAATGTGTAATAATCTCATCCTTGATTTGTACATCAAGCACGTTTGCCCCATCCAGCTTCCCTTTGTCCGGGCTTTGACCGCCCAATGTCATTAAGATAATAGATAAAAGGCTGTGTTGCACGAATAATTATCAAGAAATATATTGGTATAACATTTTATTTTGATTTTAGTGCAACACAAATAGACAGATGTTTTCATCTGCCAAATTTGGTAGTATAGTAT
>SVFB01000039.1 GCA_015057085.1 Lachnospiraceae bacterium | reverse complement strand
TTTTATGTTCTATCATTTGATCTCATGGTAACGTCTTGCCATTACTGCATTTCCTCCTTCCTTAAGTTTGATTTGTAAAACAAAACGGCGGTGAGGAATCGTTTTAGACTCTTCACCGCCGCTTAAGTTTTGGTTCTGCTATTTTGTTTTCTTTATTTCAGTTTGGCACCATCCTTGAATGCCTCTCCGACTCTGCCGCCTACTTTATAGTATCCATGGGTGTACGGATCAAAGGCGATAGCTTCAAGTGAATCAATATCCACCTTTCCGTCCTTCATGTTGGCTTCTTCAACAGATGTTCTCAAAACTTTTCCGATAACACCGATGCCCGTCTCTTCACTCTGGTACTCAATGAACTCACACTCCATAGCGATAGGAAACTCATTGATGACCGGTGCATCCACAAGATCGGATTTTGTATATGTCATACCGCTCTTTGCAAACTTGAATTTAACGTTCAAAATCAAGCATCACAAGCTTCTTTCCATTTGGCAATGGCATCGCATCCTTTTTTAGCAGATCAAATCCGATTTCATTCATAGCCATTACCAAAGATTGTTCCTCCATCTGATGATGTACAGCATCAAGACCGTCAAAAGAATGAAGATATGGGGAATCAGAAACCCAAGATTCTTCATCCGTATTTATTTGAATAATGCAGGATACATATCTGGCTCCAGTTTTAAGAATTCCCTTTTTGAAGGGCTCAAGTCCTACATATTCTATTACTAAATTTGCTATCACCAGTTCCGCCTCCGGCAACATATCCGGTTCACAAGTCAAGTCAATCCTTTTACATTCAAGAATGTCCTCCATGAATGAATATCGTTTTTTTACGTTATCCAAATATGCATTGTTAATATCAATCCCGTATATTTTGCTGTACTTTTTCAAATTTGCATGTTCAAGGCCATTTCCACCTGCAACTCCGAATACAATAGCCGATGTTACCGGATATGCTTCAAACTGAAACTTCATCATTTTGTTCATAGCCTGAAGTTGATTTACGGAAGAAAGACTCATATGATTTTCATAATCAGATAAACTGATTTCTTCCCATGGATTCATAATTCTATCACTCCTACAAACTGGAATCTGTCGAGCGCTTTTCCAAGCAAGTTAAAAGTTATTCTAAGAAGCTCTGTATTCCATCAATGTCGTATTCTGCCATTCTCCGAAGCGGTCTTTGGCAATTCTTTCCCTGTAACCGATTTCCCTGAAACCGCATTTCTTATGCAATCCAATGCTTGCTTTATTAATCGAAAAAATTGCGGAATAAATACTCCAAAATCCTTCTTTTACTGACTGGGAAATTAATGCTTTGACAAGCGATGTGCCAATGCCATGGCCGCGATAGTTTTGATCTACATAAATGCTCATTTCGACGCATCCCTTGTAGGCGCATCTGCTTGAGGTAGGACTAATCGCAACCCAGCCTACGACAACTCCGTCTTCTTCATAAACGAATCTGCAAGTCTTGATATGGCTTTTGTCCCATTCCTCAAAACTCGGGCATACTGTATTAAATGTCGCAGTACCGCCTTCCATTCCCTGCTTGTAGATTTCAGCTACTCTAGTCCAATCGCTTGCTACCATTTCTCTAACCACAACAAGTTCCCTCCTCACTCTCAATTGCTTCATTATATATTCTTAATGATTCAAGAACCTGTTCCTGCTTGTCTTCCGGAATTCTTGAAAATACTTTTCTAAACTTCTCGTACATATCATTCTCAATCTGATTGAATCGTGCTTCGCCTTCCTTCGTCAAAGTAAGGACAACGCTTCTTCGATCTGTTTTAGAAGGTTCTCTTGTAACAAAGCCCTTTTGTACGAGCTCCTCAACAGATCTGCTTACAGCACTTTTGTCAATCTTAAGCACACTTGCCAATTCTTTCACACAGATTCCCGGTTTCCGTCCAATCTCTACCACCAGAAAGCACTGGGCAGTATTCACCGAGCACTGACAACAATCTGAACTGTTCATCGTATCGAGATTACATTCAAGCATTCTGGTGTATTCACGAAACAATTTCACCTTATCCATATCATTTCCTCCTTACGGATATAAATGATAATTGCAATAGTTGTGTTTGTCAACTATTTTGAAGTTGTATCACAGAACCATCAGCAATGTTCCGGCTCCAATCAGGATACACCCTATCACTGACTTAAAAGTAAATTCTTCATGCAGAAAAACAAACGCCAGTATCAGCGTAATGACAACGGACAACTTATCAATCGGGACGACTTTTGAAGCGTCTCCCATCTGCAAGGCCTTGTAATAGCAAAGCCATGAGGCACCAGTAGCAAGACCGGACAGAATCAGGAAAAACCAACATTTCTGGCTAATGTCTTTTATTCCTGCTTGCTGATGAGTAATAAATACCATTCCCCATGCCATGATAACAACAACCATCGTACGGATCGCAGTAGCCAAATTCGATCCGACACCTTCAATTCCTATCTTTGCCAATATTGATGTCAGTGCGGCAAAGATTGC
>SVFB01000117.1 GCA_015057085.1 Lachnospiraceae bacterium | reverse complement strand
TCTCGGAGTTCCAATATTTGAGCGCACCAAAAACAAGTTATCATTAAACGAGAATGGATTGCTGGCTGCAGATTACGCGAAACGCATACTAAATGAAGAACAGCACATGATAGAGCACCTTCGTGCCCTTGAGAGGAGTAAAAGAACTATCACAGTCGGTTCTGTTGGTCCGGGACCTCTTATGGAGTTTATCCCTTCTCTTTCAGCACTATTCCCTGACATGTCAATAATCTCAGAAAACAAGTCAGAAGAGGAACTGATATCCGGTCTAAAGAACAACCAATATCAATTTATTATCCTTTCCCGTCCATTAGAGGATGATGAATTCATTTGCGAAAAATATGATTCTGAACAGCTTTACGTTTCACTGCCAAAGAGCCATTGGTTTGCCAAAAAGAAAAAGCTTTCTTTCCGTGAACTAAACGGCGAAAGCTTTTTAATGCTGTCTGAAGTTGGAATATGGGATAAGCTTGTACGAGAAGAAATGCCCGATTCTAAGTTCATTATACAAAACGACTATGACGCTCTTGGACAACTTATAGAATCCTCAATCCTGCCTAATTTTGCCACCGATATAACAATTCGCACTTATGAAAGCATGAATCTCCCCGGCAGATCCATTCCAGACAGAGTGCTCATTCCCATTATCGATGACAGTGCTACTGTTACTTTTTATTTGATTTCAGATAAAAATATCGCTTCAAAATACAAAGTTAAATTTTAATCTTTATAATAAAATAGGTATTTTGATTTTCCAACGCAAAAGAGTCTCCCGCCAAGAGTCTCTTCATTAAAATGATACGTAAGCATACCATTTCTTCGTAGTTCTCAAATTTTTCAATGAATCTGGTTTAATAAATAAATAGCGGCTCCCGGTTCATCGCCGGAGGCCGCTATAATTGTGATCTATGGTTAGTTCAGCTGAATATCCATAGCATACGCATAGGATATAATCTGTCCTATCTTTGTAGCATTGTACCCCTTCTCTTTATGAGAATAATCAGAGATTTCCACGGAGCCAAAGTTCTTAAACTTTTCATAGATTCGGTTAAGCATTTCTACTTCTGAATCTGAAAGAACACCTTCAGGAACATCACATTCTGGAATCACCTGGTGCTTTTCATATGCTCCATCATATATAACTTCAATATGAGCAAGGTGATCCGCTGCCATCTTCCCCAAAATCATATCAAAATTGTCTGGTACCGGTCCATATGGAAGATGTGCATACCTCAAACCTGAAATAGATATTCCATTTTCCTTATAGAAAACCATATCCGAATAGTTGAGTAGTTTCATTAGTTTTGTCTTAAGTAATCCTGTGCTTTTATGTGCAAAAAACAGAACCATAGCACAGAGTTTCTCATAATCAAAGCCTTTGAATCCATTCTCCTCTGATGGAATTCTTGAAAAGAAAAGTTCAAAAAACCGTCTACCTGCTCGATACTCTGTATCCTGCTCTAGCTTATCAACAGTATCCAGTAATTTTGTCTTCTGCCTTTCATCGAGAACGATCTCATTTTCTGTAAGATATGTTCTCATATTTTCAGGCTCACGCAAGAATAACAAAAGACTATTATGTACCTTGTCTTGAATTGATCCATTCTCATATCGGCAGATAGTTTTATCTCCCCAATTCAAGAGTTTTGCAAAACTTCTCTGGCTAAGCCCATACTGCTCTCTGATCTTTTTAATCTCTTCAGGCAATAAGAGCTTATGTCTTCTTCGGTACTCATTATATGCCTGAATAAGAGTGGCATTATCGAGCTCTTCACAATAAAACTCTTCACCACATTCTGCACAAACCAATATCTGTGCATCCACTTCAATAGATTCGCCACAAACGTCATATGCTTCTTTTTTTGTAATGACTTTTGTTTCAACTTCTCTTCCACATTCCTCGCAATACTTTCTCATTGACGCCACCTCCTTTTCTAAGAGAAATCGTCCTCATGGAACGCAAGACATTTCAAGATATCCTCTCCGTTTTCCTGTACAATTTTTACTTTTACGTAAAACTGCATTCCGTCAATGTTCTTCTTGAATTCCCATATATCTCCAGGACGATTTGGATCAAAATCCCGCTTAGGGCCTTTGTAGTAATCACCGACAACAAGCCCTAAAATCTCATTCTTTGCATCTGCGATTGTTAGACCATGTTGCGCCAATGCTTGCATATTTTTTCTTCTTGGAACAAAATCATATTTTCCTGCGGACAGCAGCCTCTTAACTTCTGTAAGATAACTGGCGATGTCCGACGTGCTCGCTTGATTACTCACTCAGTCACCTCCGTGTACTTTTATATTATACTCAAGGAGCCTAAAAAGTCAAGAAAAATGCGGTCATATGACCGCATTTTTTCATTTGACATAGAACACATTCAGAATTCCACTATCGTAAATCGGCTTATTATGTATTGGTTCCACAGTAATTGGCTTTTTTATTAGTCCGTTTTAGTTTTGCTCTTGAATCATTTTCTTTACCACCTTATCAAAATCTGATTCAATAGGCTGAGTCTTGTTAAATATCTCATATTCAGCATTTGCCTTATCCATCGCCTGCTTATGAGATATTCTTCCGTTATCCTTAAGAATCTTATACTGACGGAATTCAAGAAAAGCATTTACGCTCTTTTCAAACTCTTCCATCGTAAATACATTCTCACGCTCAATCAAATCCTCGATATAATCAAAATATCCTGTGACCGCACGTTCCAGCCTGCGAATCTGCTTCTCCTCCAGATAATTCTTTGCAATCGAAACATCTGATTTCAGTATTCTGCCATCCGGAGCATTCTTCCAGGTTGTAAGTCCCAT
>SVFB01000038.1 GCA_015057085.1 Lachnospiraceae bacterium | reverse complement strand
CAGATTGAAATTCCATAGCCACCCGGACGCGACTTAGTTCACTCAGATAAAAATCGGTCTGAAGCCCAAACAAAAGGACAGATTTTAGTTATATGAAGTCTGTTTTTTTGTTTGGGCTTACACCGATTGTTTACGTTCCGAAATAATTGCCATAATTTTTGGTTTTCCTTTTTATCGATTTTCATTACTTTTGCCACAGTATGATTTTATTCTTCTAATCCGTAACATAAAATGGATGAATACGACAAATTCATGGAATTATGTATATGGTCTAATCGCACATTTACATGCCATATGTATACTTCTCTGATATAATTTCTTAGAGGCAACTACCATAAACTCTTAATAATCCCGGTAATTCCAAGATGCTATGCAAACTATAAAAAATATTCTAAATATGGAAAAATAATTGAAATGTAATTTTAACCATGCTATTCTAACCATGCTATTCTAAAAAACACATAAAAACACTTTGAAAAACAAAATAAGCAAACTGCTTACAGGAAACAATATGGCAATCAATACACATTTGAAAATCAAAAATCAACCTCGATCTACAGAGGCTACACATTACCAGGTAATTGAAAAATTAAAAGAGACCTCAATGGAACTTTCTCTCATCCACTGTGGTCAAGAACAATGTGAGGCTCTTCACTTTGTACAGGCGAAGAGAGATGAACTTATATTACATTTTGTTTTTAATGGAAAAGGAAGTCTCTCTGTTGGTGAAAAGCATTGGAATATCAGTGCCGGACAAATGTTTTTAATGTATCCGGGCACAGTCTATACCTATATCGCCGATGCCAAAACTCCTTGGTCTTACGCATGGATTGGATTTAAAGGAGCTTTGGCAGACACGATTCTGCTTCACTGCGGGCTCTCTGCCAAAAATCCGGTAGGAAACTTCGGTGAGATTGAAACCATCAAAGCATACTTCAATGAGCTGCTTCAAACCCGCGGAATTTCTTTTGCGGATGACTTAAAACGACACGGTATTCTGCTAAACCTGTTCTCGTATCTGGCACAAACACATGCTGAAAATAGCGGAATCACCAACAGCTATCAGTACAGCTCAAATATTTATGTAAATCATGCAATAGAATACATCTCCAGCTTCTACGCGAACAATATCACCGTTGCATCCATCTCAGAACATGTTGGAGTGACACGCGCGCACCTGAATAATTGCTTCCAAAAAGAAATCGGACTCAGCGTGCAGACTTTTCTGATTGAATATCGTCTGCATCAAGGCGCACGTCTCCTCACCGCAACTACAGACTCCGTCAATAAAATTGCAGAAAGCGTCGGTTATCACGACCCTCTGGCATTTTCCAAAGCATTCAAAAAGAAATTCGGGAAAAGCCCAAAATTCTATCGCAACGATGCCATAATTACACCACAATCTTGATATGACTTCCACCACTCTTAGCTTTTGTCACCACAATTTGCTTATCAATGCGTTCCTTCAAATCCGCCACATGGGAGATGATGCCCACCAGGCGATTGCCTTCCGTCAATCCGGCCAGCGCTTTGTATGCCATTTCAAGCGCCTCCGGATCCAGAGAACCAAATCCCTCATCCACAAACATGGTATCGATTTGAATGCCACCGGCCTGGGATTGCACTTCGTCGGATAGACCAAGCGCCAGTGAAAGTGAGGCCATGAAAGACTCTCCGCCGGATAATGATTTCACGCTTCGCTCCGAACCGTTGTAGTGGTCGATAACGCCCAAATCCAAACCGCTCTGACTTCTGGCATTCTCCGCCTCCTGCATACGCTTTAGTTCATACTGTCCGCCGGACATAATCATCAGACGCAAATTAGCCCGATGAATGATGCGATCAAAGTAGGTGGTTTGGATATAGGTTTCTAACATCACCTTATCCTTTCCTGTCAGCTTGCCGTTTGCAGTATCCGAAAGTGCCTTCACCCACTGCAGCTTCTTCTCGATTTCTACAATCCCCTCGGCCACCTCAGCAATGTGTTTACCACAAGCTATATTATTCTCCAATCGGGTTACCACGATTCGGCCGCTGGAATTACATGTTTCCCGCTCTTTATTCAGTTGCTCCTGTTTCTCCTTTTCTGCTTCTAAATCAATGGCTTCCTCTGATTGAATTTTCTTCTCGTTCTCTGCGATGGCCGCCTTTAATTCCGTAATCTTCTTGCTCTGGCGGTCTGCCTCTGCTGTGGCTTCATCATACATTCTTTGAATGTCGGTTGCCTCTTCCTGCAGTGCATTTAGCTTATCCAGAGCCTGTGCCTTGCTCTCAAATTTGAGCGCAGACTGTACTTCTTTCATGCGCAGATTCTGATCCTTTTGCTTGGTGGATAACGCTGATAACTGCGAGCGAGTCTCCGAGATCCGGCTTTGGAGCGCCTGCACTTCTTCCTCGCACTTTGGAATCTGTTCCTCGATTTGATCCTTTCTCATCTTCTTGGCAGCCTCCTCCTCTAAGGCGACTCTAGCCTCTTCCCGCTCTGCGGCGCAGCGTTCCTGCTTTGTTGCACAGGCTTCTTGCGCCATTTTTAAATCCGAAAGGCCAAACAAAGACTCACTTTTCTTCTTTAAATCTGATTCTAATGACTCCACCTTGCCGTTTAAGACACCGCTGTCATTTGCCGCATTCTCACGAACTTCACGAGCTGCATCACTCTCCTGCTTTGCAAGTTTTAAGGCTTGCTCCGTCGGCACATCTTCCTCCAGATGGGCAAGACTCGGATGATGCGTGGAACCGCAAACAGGACATTTCTCGCCCTCTCCAAGCTTCTCCGCTAAGATGCCGGCCTGACCATCGCGAAATCTCTGCTCCATAGCTTCGTAGATTCCATTGGCCTTCCTAAATTCGTCATCCGCAGCACGATATCGCACCTGCGCCTTCTCCAACTTTTCAAATTCTGTTCCATAGGCCTTTATAGCCTTTGTAAATTCCGAAAAGCTCTTGATTTCCTGGTCAATGCGTTCAATCTGCGCTTTGCGCTTCTCAATCTCCGCGCTTGTATCCTGCAATTGACGACTCTCGGCCTTAAGCTTTGTCAATTCCTCCTGCTTTTCCTCTAGCATTTGGCTATCGCTGGCCAGACACTTCTCGGACTCTACGGTCTGTGTCTCTAATGATGCGATTTCTTTGCGAAGTGCCTCTGCTGTATCATAATTCGGAAGCTCATGCTCGATATCGGATGCATTCTTTAAAAGAATATCCTTTCTCTCCAGATTTCCCTTGGCCGCTTCAAGCATGCTCATGAATTTCTCAAGCTTTGGTTCCTCCTCCATAAGCTGCTCCCGTGCACCCTTCGCATCTTCCTTTGCTTTATTAATCTGCTCCGCCGCACCGAGACGCTTATTCACCTGCTCAAGCTCTAAATCCAGACGCTTCTGCTGCGCATCGATTTGCTCTTTTCTCTTTGTATCCTGCTCAATCAGCTGATCCAACAACGCGAGAATATCCTCTGTGGTTAAACCATTGGATTTCGCCTGTTCCACTTGAATGGAAAGCACATCATCCTGATCCACCTGAATGCCTCCCACATACTGCTTCAAGCTCTTCTTTGCATCCTCCACCTGTCCATAGACTTCCTTGCGCTGATCCTCCAGACGCAACTGCAAAATCTGATAATATTTGGTATGAAACAGTTCTCTGAAAATCTCCTGTCTCTGTTTGGTATCCGCCAAAAGCAGCTTCAGGAAATCCCCCTGCGCCAACATCGCAATCTGAGAAAACTGTTCCCGATTGATTCCAAGGATATTTTCAACAGCCGCATTCACATCGCGCACCTTCGTTACAACCGTTCCATCCGGCATCGTAAGAAGTGCATCCGCAGCCTGATGCGTCATGCCTTCGCCCCGGGCCTTCGGACGCTCATAATCCGGATTTCGCTTCACCACATATTCCTTGCCGCCGTGAAGAAATCGCAGCTCCACCTCCGTAGGAGTCTCAGGGCTTGCATATTTCGAACGAAACATGGATGCATCTCTGTTTTGACCGCTGGCATCTCCAAACAATGCAAAGCAAATGGCATCAAAAATCGTCGTCTTTCCTGCGCCGGTATCGCCTGTAATGAGATAAAGACCCTGGCTTCCCAGCTCCTCCATTGGAATCTCTATCTCCTCTGCGTACGGTCCAAATGCCGATAATTTTATATTCAAAGGTCTCATCTTCTAGCCCTCCCAAATACGCTCAATCAACTGCAACGAAAGCGCCCTCTGTTCCTCACTCATTGGTTGATTGTTCTGCTTCTCATAAAACTCCTCAAACAGTTCCACCGGAGACTTGTGCTCCACATCCTGTGCATCCGTCATCACGCTATGACTTTGAGTCCGCTTATTGTCGTAGGACAGCTTCATGAGATTCGTATAAATCACGCGAAGTTTCGCCACGGCATCTATCACATCATTCTCATCTGTCAGAACCGCATGAATGTAATCGTCGGTCGCGGTATTCTCATAATTCTTCTTGAGCGTCAGCTCCTCATAAGTTCCGCGGATTTCACGCAAATCATGCTGCGGCACAAGCGGCACCTCATCGATGCACACCTGCCCCTTTTCCTTTAATTCCACAACTGTCACCGACTTCTTATGATCCTTCTCGGAAAAGGAATACTTCAGCGGTGTACCGCAATATCGAACCGTATCGCGACCAACCTTCTGCTTTCCATGCAAGTGTCCCAAAGCCACATAATCAAACGCATCGAACACAGAAACATCTACACCATCCAAACCGCCAACAGAAATCTCCTCTGACTCGCAGCGCGTCGAACCGATGATCATCTGATGCGCAATCAAGATATTGCGTTCCTTTGGATTCACATTCATCTGCTCCACTGCAACACGACAAGCATCCGTGTAATCATCAATCTGCGCCTCCGGGAAGAAGCTGCGCACCGTCGCCGGCTTGATAAAAGGCAGCATATATATATTCAGCGGACCATGTGCATCCTCCACCGTAATGCATCGCGCCTTGCCATCATACTCCGGACAAAGATAAATCCCCATGGACTCCACCAACGCTCCGTGATCCGAGAATCGAATCGCCGAATCGTGGTTGCCGCTGATGGCATAGACCGGAATCTTCAGCTCCGACAATCGCACCAAAAACGAATCCCAAAGCTGCATCGCATCCTCGCTTGGAATGCTCCGATCATATACATCCCCCGCAATCAACACCCCATCCGGCTTCACATCGCCGATGATAGTCAGTATCTCCTTTAAAATATAACGCTGGTCCTCGATCATCGAAAACTCATTCACACGCTTCCCAAGATGCAAATCCGATAAATGTACAAACTTCATTAAAAACCTCCGAAAAGAAACCAAATTACATTACCTAAAAATCTCATTCGTATTAAACCATTAGATATATCATTCCTCTACTTTGCTGATTATCCCCAATATCTGATTCATCAAATTTACTGCAATTTCATCAAGCTGCGAATCTAACATCGGATGCAATGCAATTCCAATCGTATTTCCAAACATTGCCCTTTCATATTCCGGAATTGCAACTAATTTCTTTTTCAATTCATCCGTTTGAGTCCACCCATCATCATTAAAATAGAACCAAAATGGTGTCTCTGCAGATTTTGAATCAATCCAAGTACTCCGATCATATATAAGAGCTACTGCATACTGATTGATTTTCAAGTATTTAATATAGCCGTTACGATTTGGGCTTGATTTAAGACCTTTCCCTGATGCCTTAAGACTTTTATTTGCAATCAGTGTGTCAAACAACCTATCTATAACCTGGAAATAACGATCTTCACGGCGCGCGATATCCGGTCCCATATCTTCCGATGCAAATGGAATGAATGCTGTGCTGTCCATCATGTCACAGAAACCAGATAACTGTTCGATATCAGATATAGCTTCAATAACTTGTGAAGCTGCTGTCCGCCTTAGCATCTCAATAATTTCTGCCCATGAAATAATCGCCATAACGATTCCGTCAACTTCCGCTCTATAATTACTTTCTGCGCTAAATTCTCTGTTCGCTTCTCTGCAAAGATCTGTTAGCTTATTCCACAATGAGACACGACGACGCTCAGGACATACGAAAACCAACGCTTTGCCATTCTCGTTCACCAATCGATCCAAATAACCATTTGGCTGATTCGATGTCAATCCAGCATAAAATTTCATCTCACAGAGAATGACCTCGTTTCCGTTTTTATCTACACCTGACATATCCGGACGCTCGCTGTTTTCACCTACAGATTGGCACGAATATGTTATGTCTTCATCTAAATCAAATTTCAAGGCATCGCTTAATAACCTGTTAAATGCTTGATTGAGTCGGTTAGATGATGAGATGATATATTGCAAAGACATTGTTGCAACATCCTCCTGCGACCCCTTAATTCTTGAATATAAATGCGCCAATAATGATTCTGCCATAGCAATACCCCTTTCCGGTAGTTACGATATAATCGACATACTTGTTCTCTAAGTAATTGGATGCTTCTTTTATGGTTTCTCTTTTTTCTTCAATCTTTTCTGCATAACCCGGCACCTCCAGCATTATAATTCCATTTGCAATTGCAATAATGGTTGTTATTCATCTTGACCTCCTCCGTTCTCACCTCTCCAAGTGACAGAAATCTTATACTGACTCAAATCGCAACGATTTAATATCGTAGTAGGATCATCTTTCCCGTCTCGCATAACCCAGTACTGGTGCTCTCCAATCATTATATATTTATTCGGACGATTCCAAAAGTACATTGTGATTCCATTCTCCTGAATATAATCTACAACATACATAAACTCCTCATCAGAACCATTTACCTTGCCACGTACAACATATTCATGCGGAGCATTGTGTGTATATGTTTTTGCAAATATCCATTTCTGTTTTTCAATAAATTCTATTACTTTTTCCATATCAATTGCCTCGCCCTTGGGTAGTCTCTAATAGCTCTGGTTTGCTTCTGTTCCTCAATTTTACGCCGTTCAAGGTCCCATATGTAGGTCGCAGCTGTCTGTTTTAAAGTCTGTTTTAAAGTGTGGAATACGATTCGTACTTTGCTGATATAAGAACTTACCTGGAGACATGTGCAAGAAATGGAATCAATGAATTTCAAGCTCTTTTAAGGCTTACCAATGGAAATCCATATACCTTAAACGAACTACTAGGCGGAGCATAAGCCCGCCTAGTAATAATGCCACTGTTTCGACAACCTTGAATTATTCTTTTTCCATAAATAAAGAAATTGAATTAATTAAAATCGAGACAATAGTACATATCCATAATACTTTGTTCATAGTGGGCATAACGTCTATTAAACCTCCCCAATCTTCTGCTACAACTCTACCTGCCCCATCAGCATAGAAGGCACATAAAGTTAACGCTGTAAATGCAAGACCGGCAAACCTGAACCATTTAGCTTTTTTTCTATTAAACATCCAAACTAAATTCAGAACAGTAAAAACCATTGCGCTTATTCCTAATACCATCCACATAAAGATACCTCTCTCTAGCAAACCGCGATTCGTTTAATACATATATTTTAGCTATTTCTGCTGACATAATAAAGCCCACTTTTGAGGTGAGCTTTATTGTTAATCCTTATTTAACTGTGAATAGTAACCTGTTTTCGAGGTAATCTCCAAAATTTCTGTATGCCAAAGCTTTAAGCACTGACATTTCCTGATGATATTTCTTTTGAATCGGCTAAACTGTTAAGATTGTGCCAATCGAGACACCCAACTTACCGCTAACCCCCGTCCCCAATGGCGACTCTACTTTCTCACAGCGTCTATCTCTGCATTGATTTCATCAAGTGACATATTTGCAATCCCATTCTCACTTGCTATCTTGCTGGCTTCTTTCATCGCCTCCAAGCCTCTATTCTCTAGCATCGGGTTCCTTTCCATGTATACAATTTTCGCCATCATATAAACCACATACTCAGGAGGTTTTCTTATTTCTTGCTCCCAATGAGCTAGAGTTCCTACGGGAATATGAAATTTTTTCGCAAATTCGGCTTGTGTTAAACCAGTAATTTTTCTTAGTTCTTTAATAAGCATCAGAATCACCGCCTTTTAAAAGATGTGGGTTTACTTTTCGCAATCTCTCAAACCTTTCAATCTGCGAAATCCCCTGTTTAATCAATTCTGCATTTGGATGCTCATTTCTCCATTCCCTCTAGCTTCATTTTAAACGTATCGAATTCGATACGTTTAAAATCCGGGTTATACAGTAGGTCTAAATTGCGTACCACTACTTGATTATATACAAATTACGATTGTAGTATGTAATCTTTTCCCCCCATAACCCAAAGCACCTGATCTACTTTTCGAGGAGTCCAAAAGTCGCTAGAGCTTTTTTTGTTCAATTCTATAGCTTTGTTAATCATAATCTTTTCTAATAAGATTCCATCTTTTACTAAAAGACTTTCCTTACGCCTCTCCGGAATACCGGTATTTACTCCACATCTCTCTAATGCTGTTACTACTTTTTGATCAACAGTGCCAAACTTTTTCGGGAAAAGTATTGATAGCAAGCCCGACTGGCCAGCCGTTCCTAATCCAGGAATTAAATCCGCAAACCGAAATCCTGCTCGTATGTATTCTTCTTTATTTTCAAAATCTTGTTTTGAATCCAATGCTTTCACAAAATCTTTCATATACATCAAACATAATTCCTTCTCAAATCCAGACATCTCCTGATATATCTTTATCGTTGTAGCATACCTATTGCTTGCTGTATATTTCCATTGAAAGTATTTTTCCATAAAGGTATTAAACTGTTCCACTGTCCAAAGTAACACCTTATTACGGTTAAATTCGTCCATTTCCCTTTCTAATTTGCTATTTTTCTGTACCGAGTCTTGCGATTTATATTGTTCCCATACACACTTCCAGTTTTCGCTATTATTATCCTTCCAAAACTTTTTATAATCGTTATTCATTCTAACCCTCCGATCCCTATATACATTAACTTATATTATTGTCTCGCCCATGGTTTTAGTCTATCTTATCCAAATTTAACCGAATGGAATTCCAATCGGTTAAAATCGGTTTTCTATATCAGTGATACTCATCCCCCACATCCTGCCTCCAAATCCGCTTGAATGTCCTTAATAACAATATCCTCAACCATATTTTGGTAGATTTCTGAGCCGAATTCTTTTGCATACTTTAATACATTAGTTGCACATTCACACAATATTGTCGGGAAATAATATATTTGCGTGCCCTCTCTGTTGGTTCCGGCAACTCTGAAATCACCAATGCTATCATATCGTCAAGTTCCGTATCAAGTTTCTCCTCAGTGCTTGCATGCAAAATAGTTAAGAAAGGGAATGGAGCAATTCAGTCCATATTGATCATATAAATAATACAAAATAATGAGGAAGAACCTCTTTTACATCTACTTTGCCATTCCTATTTGCAATTAATTTGTACGCAACACTAGGAGAATAATCATTGATAAAATTATTTAAAGATACCGAAGCAGTATTACCCGCTTTCACTTCTATAGGTATCACTTCACCATCCTTTTCAATCAAAAATTCCAACTCATGATTATCATCCGGCTTATAGTAATATAAGTTATAGCCACGCTTCACCAAAGATTCGGCAATTATATTCTCATATAATCCGCCTTTTACATTTCCCTTTAATGTATTGTTTAGCAGTGCTCGCTTGGTTTCAAATCCATACATACAAGTCAGAAGACCGGTATCATTAATATACAATT
>SVFB01000037.1 GCA_015057085.1 Lachnospiraceae bacterium | reverse complement strand
TGGAGCTGAAGGCTTCTACATCTTCTAAAACCATCGTTTACTTGTCGTGCCCGCCTCAGTGCGGGCCTTTTTCATATCAAGAGGTTACAAAAGGAGAACTTTCCTATAAAGGAACAAAGAGCTGCCAAGGTTACCCTTTGACAGCTCCTGCTGAAATTCCGTCTACCAGATTTTTCACGAGACAGAAATATAAAATTACGATTGGGACCGCGATAAAGACGCTTCCGGCTGCGAATCTTGCAAATTCTGTTTCATCCAGACTCATCAGTCCGACTGCGACCGTATACAGGTCTTTTTCTTTTAAAAGCAATTTCGGCAGAATGAAATCACTCCACGGCCATGTGAAGGAGGTCAATGCCGTATATACGATGATTGGTTTTGCAAGCGGCAGGTTAATCTTCGTAAAGATTTGAAAGTTGGTTGCTCCATCTATTTTTGCAGCTTCATCGATGGCTTTCGGAATGGTATCGAAGAAGCCCTTTTGCGTCAGATATCCCATTGGCGCTCCGGCGGAATAGATTAAAATCAATCCCCAAAGCCGGTTGATTAGACCAAACTGTGTCATCAATAGATAGACTGCCGTCATTCCCATAAATGAAGGAAACATGCCCAGAATCATGGTGCTTTTCATTAACGGCTTTCTCGCTTTAAACTCAAAACGAGACATGGTATACGCTGTCAGAATCGTCAAAAATGTTCCAAGAAGACAGCTTCCCACTGCTACAAATAAAGTATTCAGGAACCATCGCGGGTAGTTATACATCGTGGTATCCGTAAATAGTTTTTTGAACGTAGCAAAACTGTAGGATTTCGGGAAGAATCCGTCAAAGCTGTAGATGCTTCCTGATTTTGAGAGGGAGGCCAGTATCAGCCACAGGCATGGGAAGAAAAATACAAATGCCACTGCCAAAAGGATGATATAGGTAACCGTTGTATCCAAATGTTTTTTCATTGGAAAGTATCCTCCTCTCTGTAGGAAGGTGACTTCACATAGACCACCAAAGATATCACGGATGTGATGAAAAAGATGATCAAACTGATTGCCGCTCCTACGCAATAATAATTATTGTCGATGGATAAGTTATAGAGCCAGTTGATGAGCAAATCCGTGTCGCTGGCCAGAAAATATCCATCCATATAGAGTCCGCCTCTTAAGAAATAGAAAATACCAAAGTTATTGAAGTTTCCGATGAATTGTCCTAAGAGCACAGGCATAGTGGAAAACAGCATAAAAGGCATGGTCAACTTCCAAAACTGTGCCCAGCGTCCTGCACCGTCAATCTTTGCTGCCTCGTATAGAGATGCATCTCTATTGGAAAGGTGACCTGTTGCCAAAAGCATAATGGAAGGCACACTAATCCAACAGTTCACTAGCAGTCCAATGATTCTTGCGCTCCATTTCGCATCCAAATCCAAAAATCCGATGGCTGTCCCGCCGTTTGCGGTGATGATCTGATTGATTGGTCCGCCGTAGGAAAACATAAATTTAAAAGCAAGCAGCGTAATAAATCCCGGAATCGCATAAGCCAAAATCGGAAAGGCTCTCCAGATTGCTTTTCCCTTTACACATTCTTTGTTTAATAACAGTGCAAGCCCCAATCCCGCGAAGTAATTTAAGGCAGTAGAAAGAACAGCCCATAACAGGTTCCATCCTAAAATCTTTACAAAGGTCGGTCCGAATTTAGAAAGCACCATCAGCTTTTTAAAGTTATCGAATCCAACCCAATCCACCAATTCCGGCGGCACAATATTGCCACCGTAATTGGTAAATGCAATCAAAATCATAAAGATAATTGGCAACACATTAAAGATACATACGCCTAAAATCGGAAGTGCCAACACCAATACATAAAATTTCTGATCCAGCAGCTCTTTGAATTCTTTGCGCAGCGTCTTCTGCAGCAAACCCTGCTCTTTTCTTTTCTGCATCGCATATGCGCCCCTGATATTTTGCACATAGAAGAATAAAAAAGCTGCAACTACAATCCACGCGAAGATGCCCATCAGCATCATCACAACAGAATTGTCGCCCTTCACTCCGGCCCATGCATCCGCGTGTTGCGTGCCCAGGGTAAAGAATCCCTTTAAATCTCCGAAGCCTCTTCCAATCAAGTAGATGATCATGGCAATTTCCATCAGAAGATAAATCAATCCCTTCGAGATGCTTCCGTAGCGGAAATGACCGGCACCCATTATGATGGCAGAAAGCTTCACAGAGCCGGAGGCATGAGTTATAAATTCTTTCATACGTTCTCTTTTCTTATTCATAAAAGATTGTCCTATCATTTCTATTGTAATGTTGTAATTGCTTCATGAATCTGCTGACACATATCCGTAAGTCCCGCTTTCATGGATTCCAAATCTGTATATTTCTTCTCCGAATCCGCTCGATATACATCCTTCGCCAAATCGATAAAGAAGGTTTGTCCCGGTGTCCAAATCTGAGACACTTCGCTGATGGACGGCATCAAAATGATATTTCCCGCATCCAGATTCTCATATATCAAAGCGGAAGTTCCTCCAACTTCTTCTGCCGCATCTTCTCTTGCCGGAGCAATTCCCAGCATCTTAGCACGAAGCGTTACCATTTCATAGCTTGTTGCAAATTTTACGAATTCAAGGCATGCATTCGGTGCCTTTGTATAAGAGCTGATTGCATATCCGTTCACGCCACCCATGGTTACGGACTGAATTAATTCTGCGCTCTCATCTGTCAAATCACCGCTGTCAGGAAGCATTGGAAGCGTAGTCATCACAAGATTTTCCTCAGCCTTTTTTGCTGCTTCTTCAGCTGATAATCCTTCTTCCTCATATTCCTTTTCCAATTCCCCTAAAAATGTGGAATACACATCCGGTGTGGAAATGGTTGCAAAATAAGTACCGTTGCCTAATTTGCTGTAAGCATTGGTGGTAATGGTATCGTCGATACAATCCTCATTCATTGCTGAAGCAAGCTGACTCAGCACATATGCGCCCTTTTCTGCTTCTCCTGCTGCAAATCCGATGTCGGAAGGGTCTGTATTATTGTCACCAAAAATGTATGCTCCGTAAGAAAATAAAAATCCGCTGGAGAAATACATATCATTCAAGGATTTCATGTATCCATATGTATTTGCATCTTCACTGTGGCGTGCCTTGGAAAATTCATACAAACTGCTCCAGGTTTGCACCATGTCAGGAATCTGATCCTGATTTTCGTCCCATGTGCTCTCCCAGTCTTCCGGAAGCAAATCCTTGCGATAATAAAGCATCGGCGCCTGAACATTCACAGGCACTCCGCAGGTATAGGTTGTGCCATCAACAGTTGTTTCATATGCGCTCCATGCGGATTTCGGGACCTGATCATACCAGTCGAATTCTTCTACCGGAAGCGGCAAAATATGTTTGCCTTGCGCATATTTCATGATGATATCATTGGCCTGATAAAGCACATCCGGGCCATATCCGTAAGGGCCGTCATTTGCCAAATCCAGATATTGATCCATATTTGCATCAACAGCCTGAATACCTTTATCCTTATATTCTTCATTAAAGGCATCGATTAATTCCTGAAAATATCCTTCGGATATTGCAGTATCATTTTCCAAAACCTGAATTGTGACATTTTCTTCCAGCTCACCGGTGAACAGGGATGAACCTGTGCCGGCCTGTGCACTGTCTCCTGTTTCAGTCGAATCGCTATTTCCGCCGCAGGCAGTTGCTGATAACACTGTCGCTGCGATTAAAACTGATGCGATCAATTTCTTCTTCATGTTAACCCTCCTTCAAAACCTCATAGCTGTATGGTTTCATTTCGTTTTGTACCTCTCCGGTATTGTTTATTTTTAGAATCAATCGTTTGTCATTCCAGCGTCTTTCCACAAAAAGGATTTCTCCTTTTGCATAGATGCGGACAATTCCGTAACGAAGGATTTCATTTTTCTTTAGCGAAATCAGCTCTTTCACCTTGCCATAGAAATCCATATCCCAATGGCTTGTATCCCAGTCAAAGCATCTGCGTGAATCCGGGTCATATCCGCCCTCGGTACAGATTTCTGTTCCATAATAAAGGCAAGTTGCACCCGGGAAAACAATTTCCAGTGCCAGCGCACAAAGCATCTTTTGTTTGTTCTTTTCCACTTCCGAATAAAAACGATGTGTATCATGGGAATCCAAGAGATTCAACATCATATCGTTGACCGGCGTGGTATTTCTCATCAGGATATTATTTAATTTTTCTGCCATATCCTTTGCTCCGAAATTACCTCTGGCAAAGTAATCGAGGCAGGCTTTTGTGAATGCATAATTCATGATGCTATCATATTGATCACCCATCAGATACACATATGCATCATGCCAGTTTTCGCCGATGATGACGCAGTCGCTCTTTTCCCGCTTGACTTCCTTTCTAAACTGTCTCCAGAAATCATGCGATACCTCATCCGAAACATCCAGGCGCCATCCGTCAATATCCGCTTCACGAATCCAATAAAGTGCGATATTCAGCAAAAACTTTTGCACCTCTTCGTTTGCGGTATTCAACTTCGGCATATAATTGCAGGATGCAAAGCATTCATAGTTTTGCTCCTCCGGGACAGGCTTGTCGCCACGAATCAAAAACCAATCATAGTACTTTGATTCTTTGCCCTTTTCCAACACATCCTGAAACTGCTTCATATGCATGCTGCAGTGATTGAATACGGCGTCCAATACAATCCGGATGCCTTTTTCGTGGGCACGTTTTACCAGCTCGCAAAAATCTTCCTTTGTTCCAAACATCGGATCGATGGTTTTATAATCTTCGATATCATATTTGTGATTGGACTCAGAAAGAAAAATCGGTGTCAGATAAATTGCATTAACTCCCAAATCAGAGAGATAATCCAACTTTTCTATGATACCGCAAAGATCTCCTCCTGCAAAACTTTTTGGTGTCGGCTTGTCACCCCATTTCATATTGATATATGATGAATCTTTCTTTTTGCTTCCGATTGCAAATCGATCGACGAAAATCTGATAGAAGACTGCGCCTCGCATCCAATCCACTGTCTCGATACGATCGTTTTCGTTGATATATGGCATCTGGAAGAAATTGTAGAAAGCTTCCGGAAAACAGTAGGATTCTGTTAAGCCATCCTCGCTGTAATAGAAGGACTTTCCATCTTCTTCGATGCGGAAAATATATGCCAATCTGACATCATCTAATTTTAATCGTTTTTCATAATACTGGTATAAGTTATCCTTGTAATGTGCTGTCATTTCCACTTCAGAACGCTTTGTCTGAAATTCATATTTAGCTCCATATACCAAGAACACTTTGATATTCCCCTCATCTTTTGCCGTGCGCAATCGTATCACGATTTCATCGCGTCCCACCGCAAAACAATATCTTGAATCCGGGGTATGTAAAAGTGCGTATTGATTCATGTAATTCCCTTTCAGCCTTTTCCATATTCCATTTCAAAGGTGTTGACAAATATTTTTTTCTCTTTGATAATATTATCAAATTATTGAAGCGATTAAATGCTACTGTTTATCGGAGGTATCTATGGCACGCAATCAGGTTACGATTAAAGATGTTGCACGTGAGGCAGGTGTATCCACCGCCACCGTATCCTATGTCATCAACAACCGCACTGATATCAAAATTTCAGATGAGACAAGAAAAAAAGTTCTGCAGGTAATCAACTTGCTTGATTACTCTCCGAATCAGGCTGCGAAAGCCTTGGCCGCAAATCGTAAGAGTTTACTGGCCATTTACCTTTCTCCATCAGACTCTGTCTTAGAACATGCGGAAAGCATGTACGCACTCAAAGTCCTGACCAACTATTTTCATCAAAACAAGTATGAGGTCATCTTGCTCAACGATCGCGATTTCGAGAAATGCGATCAGGCTGATGCCATCATCTGCTACAATACTAGCAGTGCGAACTTCCGTAAACTTGGCGATAATAACTTCATACCATTGCTGGCCTTAGACTGCATGATCAATGACCCGTTATTTTTCCAGGTCAACACAGATCCTCTTCGTTTAAAAGATGCAGCCCAGGCTCATTTCAACGGTGCTTCTTACACCCATGTGATGATGACATCGCCAAATGACGAGAAGAAAGTATTCTATCTTAATTCTTTCGAAGATACCGAATTCATCTCGGCATGGAATGAACTCGACAATTACATAGGAAGGAATTTATTGGTCTCCAATCATACTTTGTATGAACTCTTAAGAGAGAATAATGATGTCTGCTATGTGCCATCTCTCACGGATGAGAAGCTGGCAGGACTGAGCGAATGTATCGAATCAGCCCTGACGCGAACTCCAATTGCGCAGCATAATGTACTTCTTTAATATGCTCGCTTTACTGTCCGTTATATACAAACGAAATTGTATCGTATGGACTCATATTAAAGTTTTCTTTTGTTTCTTCTGTATAATACTCATCTTCTGTATCATATACATCCTCTGCAGGATAAGTGGTTAAAGTAAATGTATAGCTTCCTGCCACTGCCACTTCGATGTTGGATTTCTTTACATTAGCATCTCCCAAGGCTCCGGCGTTTTTGAAATATTCCACCCCATCCTGCTCGGTAGATGTTAAATAGCCAAATCCTCTCTGGTCAGCCCATGTTCCATCCATTGCAAACTGGAACTGATCTCCAACTTCCAATTGAACGGTAATGGTATATACATTTGCTTCGGCATTGTCTTCCTTTGTCAGCTTCTGCGCATCTCCGGTCACAGCGCCCCAGTTTGATTCTGCCAACACTTCGCTCTCACCGAATCCTACAATGTAAAAATCTCTTGTATCTTCAGCATACTTTGCAAATCCCGCATATACCTTTGTATCCTGCTTGATGACTGTTTCTGTATCAAACGTTCTGGTTAAGCCCGGGGTCGCATACCATCCCATGAATGTATATCCTTCTTTTGTCGGCTCAGTCAGCTGTGCTGTTTCTCCTTTTGCCACTGAAACAGTATCTAATACTGTGGTTCCATCACTGTCATAAATGGTCACGGTGCATCCGTCTGTTGCCTCGCTCTCCTGCCCGGTCTGTGCAGATGCAGCATTTGTATCATTTGTTGAACCGCCGCATGCAGTTAACCCAAAACTCCCCACAATCATAGATGCCAATGCTAAAATTGTTACTAATTTCTTTTTACACATTACCTTTTCCTCCTTTATTTAACCGTTTAAACTGACGTGTAAAAATATAAGCAACCCCTTTGTCCGCGGTTGCTTAACCGTTTAAATCATTTTCATCATATCACGCGTCATCTATTTCGTCAATCACTTCTATCATAAATATTTTCCTGCCATCATTCTTTGCCCTTATCGCATTAATAAAGATAGTTTTTAGCTATTTTTATCAAAAAAATATAAAAAATGCATAGACACTTTGGTGAAAAGCATTATAATAGAAAAAGTAGTACTAAAGAATTATTACAGGGAGGTAATTTACTCGTGTCAAAAAGTAACTCTAATTCAAACACCGGAGTAGAAACCGACGTATATAAAGTATCCGGTTTACACTCTATCAGCACCAAGATTGTCCTTATGCTTGCGGCAATCGGAAGTGCAATCATCATCTTGCTCATGGGAATGGCAATTTATGAATCCAGCAACACCCTTAAGCGTACTTATTCCAATTACTGTGAGGATTTGGCTAAAGAAGCTGCTGTTTCTGTCGATTCATTAATGGCAGGTGTGGCACAGGGATACGCTGAAAGTGGAGCAGCTTTCGACGGTGCCGGTGCAGAAGAATATCTGGTTCAATTGGTTTTAATGGATCCGGAAAAGAATGCTGAATCCGTTGCTGAAAATATTGGACAGGCATTAGCTGACATCAAGCTTGCAGGTGTAGAAAGCTCATATGCTTATATGGTTAGTGCAGATGGTACTATGATTTATCATCCTACCACTGATAAAATTGGAAATCCTGTTGAAAACGAAGCAGTGAAAAACTTGGTTGCTCGCTTAGAAGCAGGTGAAACACCTGAAAGCATCGGAAGCGGCTCCATCATCTATACCTTCAAGGGAGCAAAGAAATTTGCAGGTTATGCATTTACAGCCGCCGGAAATATGGTAATCGTAACCGGTGATTCCGCCGAAATTCTTTCACCTATTTCCAGCCTTGTTAGACTTTTAGTGATTGTTGCAGTGGTTGCAGTTATCATTGCTCTGCTATTATTTAGACTTGGCGTTGGCGCTATGTTAAAGCCACTTCGCGATGTAACCGACATTTTAATTCGTACTTCAAACTTCGACTTCTCTCACACCCAAAAAGGTTCGAAGCTTGCAGCACGTAAGGATGAGATTGGTATGATTGCCAAGGCTACTTCCAATATGCGTAAGGCATTGCGCAGCATTGTAAATCAGATTTCCGGTGCTTCTAATATGATTAACACCGATGTCACCGATTTACAGAATGCGACTGAGGATGTGAATGTTAAGTGTACAGACAACTCAGCTACAACTCAGGAGTTGGCTGCTGCAATGGAAGAGACCGCAGCTACAACCCAGAGCATCAACAATAACATTGTTGAGATGAAGGAAAGCGCAAACGGAATCGAAGAATTAGCTGCACGCGGAGAAGAGTTCTCAGATCAGGTTATGTCTCGTGCAGGCGATTTACGTACTACAACAATCGAGGCTGTAAACAATACACGTAGCATCTACGAGACCGTGAAGGCTAAGGCAGATGAAGCCCTTAAAGATTCTAAGGCGGTTGATAAGATTAATGAACTGACAGATTCTATTATGAGTATTTCTGATCAGACTTCTCTTCTTTCTTTGAATGCTTCTATTGAGGCTGCTCGTGCCGGTGAGGCCGGTAAGGGATTTGCGGTTGTTGCAGGTGAAATTGGAAGTCTTGCAAACCAGACTTCTGAGTCTGTTGCAAATATCAATAGCATCGTTGGGGATGTCATTACTGCAGTTAAGAAGATGGCTGATTGTCTTGAGGAGACAAACAAGTTCTTGTCTGAGACGGTTCTTTCTGATTACGCTCAGTTTACTGAGGTTAGTGAGCAGTATCGTGAAGATGCAGATCAGTTTAAGAATGCGATGCTTGAGATTAAGGATAGCGTTAATAATTTGAATGCGAACATTACTCAGGTTGCTGATGCGATGGATGGCATCAACAATACGATGGAGGATGTGGCTACCGGTGTTTCTGATATTGCCGGCAAGACAACTGATATCGTTGATGGTACTTCAATCACCACCGAAAAAGTGGATGAATGTAAGGATTGTGTTCGCAATCTTGAGGATATTGTGGGTAAGTTCGTGCTCGAATAATCACGCTTGCCAAAGGGGCAACCGCTTACGCGGCTGCCCCTTTTTTAACATCCTTTATGATCCAGGCTGCAGGCTGCGCCTGCGCCTGCATTTATCGGCTCGAGTCCTTGATTCTTTAGATAAGATTCCCAGTCGGTGAATACTTGTCCTTCTTCCGTTACACAAGCCGGTATTCCGATATCATGAATCTTGATGAGGCGTTCAAACACCTCCGGCATTGTATCTCTGTAAATTAAAAATTTCTTTAGATTGCGCAAATCAGCCAGAATATCTTTGAATTGATATTCCACATTGTAATGTTCAAAATTGGCTTCGCATGCCACGCAGTCCGGACACATTTTACTTCCGTATACAGTTATCATATTTGCCTCTCTTTCCAGTTGAATGCCAACTATAAGTTCTCCTCTCCCCAGCGCTTGAGCTGCAGCAGAATCGGAACAATGCTCTTTGCCTTGTCTGTCAGACTATATTCCACACGCACCGGCATTTCATCATACTGTTTGCGGTCTACCAATCCATCATTTTCCATTTCCTTTAACGAATTGGCCAACATCGTATTCGTGATTCCGAAAACTTCACGACGCAAATTTCCGTATCGCACAGTGCCTTCCTTATCGATGACACAGAGGATCATGATTTTCCACTTGCCACCGACAATGTTGAGTACTTTTTTTAATCCGCAGTCTTCGCCTGCCAGATCATCACATAATGGTTCGTGTTCTAAATTCTTTGCCATAATTTCCTCTCTTGGTCAGTTTTTTCTTACCAGGTTAATATTATCTGCGTACTTGATACGTTTTTTATACCTGATATACTATCATCATTAACAAAAGATTTCAACTCAGTCGGGGTACAAGCTCCGACTGAGTTAAACGCTCCGCGAGACTTGAATGAATAAAGAGAGGTAAAACAATGAACGCGCGAAAACACGCAAATGTAAACACAAAGGTTTGTGTATCCTGTGGTGCTTGCATTGAGCTTTGCCCATTGCAGGCCATTCAAACACCGAACGGTTGCTTCGCAGTGGTTAATGAGAACCGCTGTGTCGGTTGCGGGAAATGCAGTCGCATCTGTCCCACCGGATGCATCACGATTTTAGACAATACGGAGGTTTCAGATGAAGTCAAATAAAAGGCATTGGTATGATTATTTATGGATTTGGCCGATTGTGTATTTTGCTCTTGGCTTTTTTAATATTATTTTTGCTTGGCTTGGAATGATTGATTTTATCGTTCCGATCATCATTGCGGTGGTCAAGGGTAACAAGAGTTTTTGCAATCGCTATTGTGGAAGGGGCAAACTGTTTGCTGTGATTCCGACCCTATTCAAAGGTAAGACGAAGCGCGTGGCTCCGAAGTGGATGTATTCGAAGTGGTTCCGCTATGGATTTTTGGTGTTCTTTTTGACAATGTTTGGGTCAATGGTGTATCAGACTTATCTTGTGTTTGGTGGTGCAACGCTTCGTACAGCTGTCAAACTGTTTTGGACATTTCGCGTTCCTTGGAGATGGGCTTATACAACTCCATTTGTTCCGGACTGGATCATTCAATACAGCTACGGGTTCTACAGCCTGATGCTTACATCTACGCTCATTGGTCTGATTGTGATGGTGCTCTACCGTCCTCGAACCTGGTGTACCTTCTGCCCGATGGGCACCATGACGCAGGGCATCTGCCAGCTCCGCAACCGCAACAACCGCTAACATCAAAACCCTAAGGTCCCCGATTCCTCGGCGGGCCTTTTTGCATCCCCCATCTGCAATCCGCCGCCGCCCATCTCTCCACTAAAATCTCCCACAAGAACTGCCACCTCCCTCCCGACTTTTTCCACGTAGTTCTTCGCTCGATATTTCTATCGCCACGCATCGTCAAATGTCCACATCTTAAGTACTACATTAGCAACAGGTCTTCGTACTCCTTCACTTGTGCAGGCTCCCACACTTTCTCAACACGGATTTTGGCAACCGCAGCCACATCCCTCTTCCCGCACAAAATCGGGGCTCGCTGCGCAAAAATTGCCCAAGCAAGTGTTTCGCTTCTAACACCGAATTTTTCTCCGGGTCACGAGGGCGCTATTTCTCCGCCTCGCAGGCATAAGACCACACCCAAACACTTTCATCAGCAACAGGTCTTCGAACTT